>JAAYBF010000087.1 GCA_012718975.1 Solirubrobacterales bacterium
ACGGCGGGGCGGTGAAGGTGGGCTCGGCGCCGAGGCCCAATGGCCTCCGCTCAGGAGCGCGGTGAGAGTTCCGGCCAAATATTGGCCGTAACTCTCACCCGAGCTTTCGGAGGCCGAACAACGGCGGGGCGGCGTCTGAACCCGGGGGCGAAACGGTCGAACCAGACCCGCTCCGAACCGCTCCCCTCCCTACCCAGCCAAACGAGCTCCGTCCCGACCCTCGCCCGCCCGCCCGAACGGAACGCCACCCGCCCCCAACCCTCATCCGCCCCGCGGACGCGTCCGCGCCGAGAGAACCGTCAGGCCAGCTCCTCGATCAGGAGGTCCATCAGCAGGGAGTCGCGCCAGTGGCCGGAGGGGGCGCGCTCGGCGCGGCGGAGGGTGCCGACGGGCTTGAAGCCGACGGAGGAGTAGGCGCGGATGGCGCGGGCGTTGGTGGCTGAGGGGTCGATCGAGAAGCGGTGGTGGCCGCGGTGGTCGGCGAACCAGCGGATCGCGGCGCGGAGGGCGGCGGGGCCGAGGCCGCGGCCCTGGAAGGCGGGCAGGACGAGGATGTCGAAGGAGACCTCGAGGTAGTCGGGCTCGGTCTCCTCGTGGAAGCAGAGCCAGCCGGCCAGGTCGCCGTCCGCGGTGTCGATCGCGAAGGCGGCGCCGTCGTTGCGGAACCCCTCGCGCTGGTGGTCGGGGTCGCTGGTGTCGCCCCACCACTCGGCGATCCCCGGCGCGTAGACGGCTGGAAGCAGCTCCTCGACGTCGGCGTCGGCGAGCGGGCGCAGGCGGACCCGGTCGGTCTCGATCGTCGGGACGTCCACCGCCGCATCCTCCCACGGCACCTGGCGCCCGGCACGGTCCAGCCCGGCACAGGAGTAGCTTTCCCGCGTCATGGCCGAGTGGAGACCGAAGGCCGCCGGGCTGGAGCGGGTGCTCGGATCGGGTGCGCTGTTCAGCACCGCCTACGGCAACGTCGGCAGCTCGATCTACTACGCGCTCGGCCTCGTCGCGGTCTTCGCGCTCGGGATGACGCCGGTCGTCTTCCTGATCGCCGGGCTGATCTTCGTCTGCACCGCCGCCACCTACACCGAGGCGACCACGATGTACCCCGAGGCGGGCGGGTCGTCGTCGTTCGCGCGGCGGGCGTTCAACGAGTTCTGGTCCTTCTTCGCCGCCTGGGGCCAGATGCTCAACTACATCATCACCGTCGCGATCTCGGCGTTCTTCGTGCCGCACTACCTCGGCGTGTTCTGGGAGCCGCTCGGCGAGAGCCCCGCCGACATCGTCGCCGGCATCCTCGTCGTCGCGGTGCTGGTCGTCGTCAACGTCGTCGGCGTCAAGGAGTCGGCCGGGCTCAACGTCTTCCTCGCGCTCGCCGACTTCCTCACCCAGGTGCTGCTGGTCGTCGTCGGGATGGTGCTCGTCTTCTCGCCCGACACCCTGACCGCCAACGTCGACTTCGGCACCTACCCCGAGCTGAGCGACTTCCTGATCGCGATCCCCGTCGGCATGGTCGCCTACACCGGGATCGAGACGATCTCCAACATGGCCGAGGAGGCGCGCGACTACGGCCGCACGATCCCGCGCGGCATGGGGGCCGTCGTCGCCGCCGTCGTCGCGATCTACGCCTTCCTCCCGGCGGTCGCCCTGTCGGCGATGCCCGTCGTCGACGGCGAGACCCAGCTCGCCCAGTCAAAGGAGGAGGGCGGCTACGCCGACGACCCGATCCTCGGCGTCGTCGCCAACATCGACCTCGGTCCGCTCCAGGGCGCCGCCGAGATCTACGTCGGCCTGCTCGCCGCCACGATCCTCTTCATCGCCACCAACGCCGGGCTGCTCGGCGTCTCGCGGCTCACCTACTCGATGGGCCAGCACCGCCAGCTGCCCGAGCGGCTGCGCGCACTGCACCCGCGCTACCGCACCCCGTACGTCGCGATCGCCGTCTTCGGACTGGTCGCCTGCCTGACGATCCTGCCCGGCCAGGCCGAGTTCCTCGGCACGATCTACGCCTTCGGGGCGATGCTCTCGTTCACGATCGCCCACCTCGCCGTCGTCAAGCTGCGCGTCAGCCACCCGGACCAGCCGCGGCCGTGGAAGGGGCCCGGCAACCTCCGTGTCGCCGGCCGCTCGATCCCGCTCTACGCGGTCCTCGGCGGGCTCGGCACCGGGATCGCGTTCGTCGTCGTCAACGTGCTCAACCTCGCGACCCTGATCGCCGGGACGGTGTGGCTGGCGGTCGGGGTCGGCAGCTACGTCCTCTACCGTCGCAGGCAGGGGCTCAGCCTGACCCAGACCACGAAGGTAGTGATGCCGCAGCCCGCAGTCGAGCACGAGGTCGAGTACCAGTCGGTACTGGTCGCCTTCGAGGACGGCCGCTACGCCGAGGAGGCCGTCGCGACCGCCGTCAAGCTCGCCGCCCGCCGCCGCCGCGGCGTCCACGTGCTCGTCACGATCACCGTGCCGGCGAACCTGCCGATCGACGCCGCCATGCCCGACCAGGAGGCCCGCGCCCAGCAGGCGATCGACGCAGCGCGCGTGCGCGGCGGCCGGCGCGTCACCGGCCACTGGGAGAAGGTCCGCGCGGGCGAGGCCGGCCGCCGGATCGTCGACGAGGCGCACGCGATCCAGGCGCGCGCGATCGTGATGGCGCTGCCGCCGAAGCGGACCGGAACCTCGGTCTTCGGCCGCACGCTCGAGACCGTCCTCGCCGAGCGGCCCTGCCGGGTGATCATCGACTCCTCGCGCGGGACCGCCGCGCGGGCGGCATAGCATCGGGCCCGTGAAGGACGCCTACGCCGTCTCGCAGCGGGTGCTCGGCGCGCTGCTCTGCCTCGTCGGCGTCGCGATGGTCGTCGCCACGCTCGCGGCCGGCGGCGGGCCGCTCGCGCTCGGGTCGCTCGTCGGGGTCCTGTTCGCCGCGCTCGGCGCCGCGCGGCTCTGGATCGCGGTGCGGGCCGGCGGGGGAGGCGCGGGGTGAGCGAACGCGGCGAGGGCGGCGGCGAATCGCGCTCGGCGGCGGTGCGGTCGCAGCTGCGCAGCCGCTCCGGCGAGGCCGAGGCGCGGATCGAGCGCGGGCTCGGCGCGCCGGCGCTGGTGGCGATCGCCGCCGGTGCGGTCGCCTCGTCGCTGTTCTTCGCGCTCGGCATCGTCGCCAAGGACGCGCTCGGCCTGACACCGGTCGCGGTCGCCGCCGCCGGCGCCTTCCTGCTGCTGACCGTCCTGAGCTACCTCGAGGCGAGCTCGCTGCACCCCGAGCGCGGCGGCGCGTCGGTGTTCGCCCGCCACGCCTTCAACGAGCTGTGGAGCTTCGTCGCCGGCTGGGCGATCCTGCTCGACTTCCTGATCGTGATGGCGCTCGGGGCGGTCGCCGTCACCGGCTACCTCGGCGTGTTCTGGGAGCCGTTGCGCGACACCGGCCCGGAGATCCTCGTCGCGGGCGCGGTGCTCGCCTGGGTCGCCCTGCTGAACATCCGCGGCCAGACCGCCGACCGCTACCACCTGGTGCTGCGCGTCGTGCTGGCCGCGGCCGTGCTCGCCGCCGCGATCGTCTGCCTGTCGCTGCTCGAGCACCACGACCTCTCCGCGCTCGGCGACTCGGTCGAGCTGGGCGCCACCCCGACCTGGGAGGGGCTGGCGCTCGCGGCGATCGTCGCCGGGGTCGCCCTGACCGGCGTCGAGTCGGCTGCCGGGCTCGCCGGCGAGCTGCGCGTCGGCCGCCGCCAGCTGCGCCGGACGGTCGCGGTCGCGGTCGTCGGCGTGTTCGCGCTCTATGTCGGGATGGCGCTCGCGGCGGTGCTCGCGCTGCCGGTCGTCGACGGCGAGACCGCGCTCGGCACCACCTACATCGAGGCGCCGATCGTCGGCGTGGTCACCCAGCTCGACCCCGGCTGGCTCGCCGAGGGCGCCCGCTACGTCGTCGGCGCGGCGGGCGTCGTGATCCTCGTCCAGGCCGTCAACGGGCAGATGCTCGGCGTCGGCCGGCTCGCCTACTCGCTCGGCACCAACCGCCAGATCCCGAGCCTCGTCTCGCGGCTGGACTCAGAGCGCGGCACTCCTTACGTGGCGATCGCGCTCGCCGCCGCCGCCGCGTTCGCGCTCGCCCTGTCGGGCGACCCCGAGTGGCTGGCCGGGATCTTCGCCTTCGGCGCGACGCTCGCCTTCGCGCTCGCCCACCTCTCGGTAGTGGTGCTGCGCTACCGCGAGCCGGACCGCCCGCGCGCGTTCCGGGTGCCGCTCAACGTCCGCGTCGGGCGCGGCTCGCTGCCGCTGCCGAGCGTGGCCGGCGCGCTGATCGCGGGCGCCTCCTGGGTGGCGGTGGTCGTGCTCCACGAGGGCGCGCGCTACGTCGGCGGCGGCTGGCTGCTCGCCGGGCTGGCGATGTACGTCATCTACCGCGGGGCGCAGGGCAAGTCGCTGACGCGGCGGTTCACGCTGCCCGAGGCGGCGCTGCGCGAGGCGCGGCCGACCGCCTACGGCAGCATCCTGGTGCCGGTGTTCGGCGGGCCGCTCGACGACGACATCGTCGGCACCGCCGGCCGGCTCGCGGCCGAGGAGGCCGTCGACGACGAGCAGGAGGGCACCGTCCTGGAGGCGATCTGGGTGTTCGAGATGCCGCTCTCGCTGCCGATCGACGCGCGCGTGCCGGAGGAGCGCGTCGCCGAGGCGCGGCGGGCGCTCGCGCGGGCGAAGGAGGTGGGGGAGGAGTACGAGGGGGTCGAGGTGGCGACCGCGATGGTCCGCGGGCGGACGGCCGGGGCTGCGATCGTCGCCGAGGCGCGGCGGCGCGGGGTCGAGGCGATCGTGCTCGCCGCCGAGGCGCCGACACGGATCCGCGGCGGGGCGATCCTCGGCGGCCGCGGGATCGGCAGCGCCCGCTTCGCCGGCGACTTCACCCGCTACGTCGTCGAGAAGGCGCCGTGCAAGGTGATCCTCACCGCACCGCCCGCCGACGACGCCCACGAGACCGCCGAGCACCGCATCACCCCGCCGCCGTCGTCTGCCTGAGGCCCGCAGCCCGCCCCGGCGGAGCGGCGCTATTGTGCGGCAGGTGTTCGTGTTGATCGTCGGCTGCGGCCGAGTTGGGTCCTCGATAGCGAAGTCGATGCTGGCCGACGGCCATGAGGTGTCGGTCCTCGACGAGAACCCCGAGGCGATCGCGCTGCTCAACAAGGGGCAGGAGCAGGGCTGGGAGGACCTCGGCGGGGCGTTCACGGTCGGCACCGCGCTCGAGATCGACGCGCTGCTCCAGGCCGGGATCGAGCGCGCCGACGCGTTCGTCGCCTCCACCGACGGCGACAACACCAACCTCGTGATCGCCCAGATCGCCCAGCGCCGCTTCGCCGTCGACCGCGTCGTCGTGCGTGTGCTCGACCCGGCGCGCGCCAAGTGGTACGCCGAGCAGGGCCTGCAGACGATCTGCCCGACCCAGACCGCGATCGAGCTGCTCGAGGCGGCCGTCCGCGGCCAGATCCGCTTCGAGGGCGTCCCGGGCTGATGTACGCGCTGATCGTCGGAGCCGGCAAGGTCGGCTGGAACCTCGCGCGCGAGCTGATCGACAAGGGCAACGAGGTGACCCTCGTCGAGGAGGACCGCCGCCGCTACGAGACCGTCGAGGAGGAGCTCGAGCACGCGACCCAGTACGGCGACGGCACCGAGCTGTGGGTGCTCGAGCGGGCCGGCATCGAGCGCGCCGACCTCGTCGTGGCGGTCACCGGCGACGACGAGGACAACATCCTCATCTGTCAGATGGCGACCGAGAAGTACGGCGTCGAGCGGGTCGTCGCGCGCTGCAACAACCCGCGCAACCTCCAGCACTTCGAGCTGCTCGGCATCAAGCCCGCGGTATCGGCGACCGACCTGATCCTCCGCCTGATCGAGCACGAGGTGCCCAAGTACGGCCTGGTCCACCTGCTCGACCTCAAGGAGGAGCGGCTCGAGATCATCGAGATGGAGGTCGGCCACGGCTCGCCCGCCGACGGCTCGCGCGTCTCCGACCTCGGCATGCCCGACGGCGCGCTGGTGATCTCGATCCTGCGCGACGGCGGCGGCTTCGTGCCGGTCGGCGAGTCGGTCGTGCGCGGCGGCGACGAGGTTCTCGTCGTGCTCGACATCGGCCTCGAGGAGGCCGTCACGCAACGGTTCATCGGAAGGGCGGAGGTGGCCTGAATGGCCGAGCGCGAGGTCGACCACCTGCTGATCGGCGGCGGCCTGGCGTCGGCGAACTGCGCCCGCTGGCTGCGCGAGGAGGGCGCCG
The DNA here is from genome assembly GCA_012718975.1 of Solirubrobacterales bacterium. Taxonomy (GTDB): domain Bacteria; phylum Actinomycetota; class Thermoleophilia; order Solirubrobacterales; family Thermoleophilaceae; genus JAAYBF01. The sequence goes on from JAAYBF010000087.1 coordinate 6,245, forward strand.
ACGGGTCGGTCATGCTCGTCGGGCGCGAGCTCGACCCTCCGTACAACCGGCCGCCGCTGTCGAAGGGCTACCTGCGCGGCAGCGAGACCAAGCAGGACGCGCTCTTCCGGCCCGACGAGTGGTGGGCCGAGCAGCAGATCGAGCTGCTGACCCGCACGAGCGTCATGAAGCTCGACACAGAGGCCCGCACCGCGACCCTCTCGACCAAGGACGTGGTCCACTTCGACAAGGCGCTGCTGGCCACCGGCGCCAACGTGCGCCGGCTGCGCGTCGACGGCGGCGACCTCGACGGCATCCACTA
>JAAYBF010000009.1 GCA_012718975.1 Solirubrobacterales bacterium
AACTCTCACCGGAGCTCTCAACGGCCGGAAAAGAGCGGGGCCGCGCCAAATCCGGAGGCGAAACGGGCAAACCAACCCCGCCCCGAACCGCTCCCCTCCCTACCCAGCCAACCGAACCCCGTCTCAACCCTCGCCCGCCCGCCCCGAGCGGAGCGCCACCCGCCCGCAACCCTCGCCCGCCCGCCCCGAGCGGAACGCCACCCGGCCACGACCCTCGCCCGCCGGCCGCGAGCGGAGCGCCACCCGCACACGACCCTCGCCCGCCCGCCCGACCGGAATGCCGCCCGGAGGGCGGCGGCGAGGTCAGGCGCGGGGTGGCGGGGCGGTGGAGGCGCGGACGACGAGGGTGGTCTCGAGCTCGACGCGGGGGGCGCCGGACTCCTCGCCGGCGAGGCGGCGGAGGAGCATGGCGGCGGCGGTGGCGCCCATCTCGTACTGGTCGAAGTGGACGCTGGTCAGCGGCGGGTCGAAGCGGTCGGTGAACGGCATGTCGTTGAAGCCGATCACCGACACGTCGGCCGGGCAGTCGCGGCCGGCCTCGCGGACCGCGTCGTAGCAGCCGAGCGCGATCAGGTCGTTGGCGGTCACGATCGCCGTCAGCTGCGGGTCGCGCTCCAGCAGCTCGCGGCCGACGCGCGCGCCCTCGCCGACCGACACCGACTCGGTCTGCTCGATCCGCTCGGATGCCAGCTCCAGCCCGACGGCCCGCATGCCGCGGCGGAACGCGTCGATGCGGGCACGGCCCGTGCTCACCCGCAGCGGCGCGCCGGCGTAGGCGATCCGCTCGTGGCCCAGCTCGGCGAGGTGCCGGATCGCGGCGAGCATGCCGCCCGCGGCATCCGCCGTCACCGACGGGATCAGCCTGCTCGTCGAGCGGCGGTTGACCTGGACGACCGCCACGCCCTCCTCGAGCAGCGCCTCGAGCGTCGGGTCGCGCAGCTGGGCCGTCGCGACGATCAGCCCGTCGACCCCGCGCTGACGGAGCCGGTCGAGGCGGGCGGTCACCCGGTCCGCGCGGCCGTCGGTGTAGGCGATCAGCGACGTGTAGTCCGCCTTGTCGAGCGTGTCCTCGATCCCGCGCACGATGCTCGGAAAGAGAGGGTTCATGATGTCGGGGATCAGCACCCCGACCGTCAGCGAGCGCTGGGTGCGCAGGCTGCGGGCGATCGTGTTGGTCTGGTATTTGAGCTCGCGCGCCGACGCCAGCACCCGCGCCAGCGTCTCGCTGTTGACCATCGCCTGCGTCTCGGGATTCAGCGCCCGCGACACCGTCGCCGGATGCACGCCGGCATGGTCGGCGACCTCGCGGAGTGTCACACGGGGCATCAGGCCGGAAGTCGGCATCGGCCGATTATCCCATCCCGTCCAGACCGCTCCACGGCCGCGTCGCGGTCACGAGCCGGGCCAGCAGAGCCCGTCGGCGACATGGGTCGGACGCCCGCCGACGACCGTCAGCGCCGAGCGGATCGCGGGGATCTCGTCCTCGCCGACGGTGAAGTAGTCGCGGTCGAGCACCGCCAGGTCGGCGAGCTGCCCCGGGACGAGACGGCCGCGGCGGCCGGCCTCGCCCGACAGCGCCGCGCTGCCCTCGCTGTACAGCCGCAGGGCGAGCGCGCGGTCGAGCCGGTGGGCGGCGCCACGCCGGGGGCCGCCCTCCAGCGCCCGCCCGGTGACAAACCACCAGAGCGAGCGCCACGGGTTTATCGGCGTCACCCGCGTGCCGTCGGTGCCGGCGCCGATCGCGAAGCCCGCGTCGACGAAGGCGCGCAGCGGCGGCGACTGCTCGACCCGCTCCGCCCCCCAGGCGCGGGCCGTGTCCGCGGCCCGCAGCATCAGCCGGTTCTGGACGGCCAGCTTCAGCCCCAGCGCCCGCGCCCGGCCCAGGCTCGCGACGCTCATGTCCTCGACGTGGGCGAGCGTGAAGCCGAGCGGGCCGACGCGGTGGTCGGCGTCGACGGCCTCCCAGGCGTCGAGGACCGCGGCGATCGAGCTGTCGAGGATCGTGTGGACGTGCATCGGCCAGCCGCGCTCCGCGACCAGCCGGCTGACTGCGAGCAGCCGGTCGCGGCTGTCGCGGTCGAAGTCGACCGGGGCGAGGCCCTCCATGTCGTGGCAGCCGCTGACCACCAGCTCGCCGATCCCGGTCACCCGCAGCAGGTCGTCGCCGAAGTCGCGCGGCAGCACGCGCGTCAGCTCGTCGATCTCGTCGAGCTCCTCGCCCTGGCGGGTCGCGCACAGGAACAGCCGCAGCCGCAGGCCGAGCTCGTCGGCGCGCCAGAGGTCGAACAGCGGCCCGTACTGGTCGAAGCCGAAGCCGAAGCCGCCCGGGTCGATCGCGCCGGTGATGCCGAAGCCGGCCAGGTGGTCGCCGAAGGCGCGCAGCGAGCGGCGCTGCTCGTCGCCGGAGGCGGCGCCCATGGCTCCCGCCACCCAGCGGAAGGCCGCCAGGCCGCGCACGCGGCCGGTCGGCGCGCCGGCGACGTCGCGCTCGACCTCGACGCCGTCGGGGGCGGCTCCGTCGAACAGACCGCAGGCCGCGAGCGCGGCGGTGTTGAGCACCGCGTCGTCGTAGAGGCGCTGGACGAAGCACGGGTGGTCGGGAGCGGCGCGGTCGAGGTCGGCGCGCTCCGGCGCGCGGCGCTCGGCGAACTGCCCGGGGTGCCAGCCGCCGACGACGGCGATCCACTCGCCGGCGGGGGCCGCCGCCGCACGGGCGGAGATCAGCGCGAGGCCCTCGGCGAGCGAGCCGACCTCGCCCCACTCGAGCTCGCGCTCCCAGGTCATGCCGCCGCGCAGGACGTGGGCGTGCGAGTCGATCAGGCCGGGGATCACGCGCCGGCCGCCGAGGTCGACGGTGGTGGTGGCCGGACCGGCGGCCGCGGCGAGGTCGGCGTCGGGCGCGATCGCCTGGATCAGCCCGCCGCGGATCGCGACCGAGGTCGGTCGCGGATCGGCCGGGTCGACGCGGCCGTTGGTCAGGAGCAGGTCGGCTTCTGGCGGGTTGGTCGTCACGGGCTCGCGGAGCTCCTTCTTGCAATCGTTCGCAGAAGTCTGCAAACTACGGCACCGCAAGCAACTCTGCCAAAGCAGGTGGCGGACGTCACCGCCGCTGGGAATCGAGGGACAGGAAATCGTGGAAAGCACCCCCCGCGCTCACCGAATCGGCTGGATCGGCGTCGGCAACATGGGCCGTCCGCTGGTCACGCGCCTGCTCGAGGCGGGGCACGACGTGACGGTCTACAACCGGACCCGCGCCAAGGCGGAGCCGCTCGCCGAGCTGGGCGCGACGATCGTCGACACCCCGGCCGAGCTGGCCGGGACCGACATCGTCTTCACCGTGGTCTCCGGGCCCGACGACTTCAAGTCCGTCGTCCTCGGCGAGCAGGGCCTGCTCTCCGGCGAGGGCGCCCCGGAGCTGCTCGTCGACTGCTCGACGATCTCGCTCGAGGCGTCCCAGGCGGTGCGCGAGGCGGCCGCGGCGCAGGGCACCGCGCTGCTCGCCGCGCCGATCAGCGGCAATGGCGAGGTCGTCGCCTCCGGCGCCGCTCTGTTCGCGGTATCGGGACCCGAGGACGCCTTCGGGACGGTGCGGCCCTACCTCGACGCGATGGGCCGCGGCTCCCACTACGTCGGCGAGGGCGACGCGGCGCGGATCGTCAAGATCGCCCACAACCTGGTGCTCGGCGCGGTCAACCAGTCGCTGGTCGAGACCTGCCTGCTGACCGAGGCCGCCGGCGTCGACCGGGCCGGCTACCTGGAGTTCCTCAACGACAGCGCGCTCGGCTCCCGCTTCACCGGCTACAAGACCCCCGCGCTCAACGGGCTCGACTGGACGCCGACGTTCAACTGCAAGATGCTCCGCAAGGATCTCGACCTCGGGCTCGAGGTCGCCGCGCAGACCGGAGCCCGGCTCCCGGTGACCGAGCTGGCGCGTGATCTGATCCAGGCCGCGATCGACGCCGGCCGCGACGAGGAGGACTTCGCGGTGCTGCTCGAGGTCCAGGCCGCCGCGGCCGGGATCGCGCTCGAGCCGACCGGAGACGGCCTGGTGAGGGAGCGGTGATCATGCCGATCGGCCGATTCGCCTTGACAACCGACCTTGGCCGCACTTAGAGTTGCAAACGATTGCGGTACTTCCGCGCAGGACCCTCCGCCTGACATGATCGGCCAGCCCTTGTCGAACCGCGAGCAGATCGCCTCCTCCCCAGTCGACGCCGGCGGGCCGGCGCCGCTGGCGGTCCGCGGCATCGCCAAGGCGTTCGGCACCACCCAGGCGGTCCGCGAGGCGACCTTCGAGCTGCGCGCCGGCGAGGTCCACTGCCTCGTCGGCGAGAACGGCTCCGGCAAGAGCACGCTGGTCAAGATCCTCGCCGGCGTCCACCGGCCCGACGCCGGCACGATCGAGGTCGGCGAGCAGTCCCTGGCGACGCTCTCCTCGCCGCGCAACTCGATGCGCGCCGGGATCTCGACCGTCTTCCAGGAGGTCCTCGTCGTTGAGCCGCGGACCGTCTACGAGAACGTCTGGCTCGGCGCCGACGGCGTCCTGCGGCGCAACGGGGCCACCGAGCAGCGACGCCGGATCGCCGCCGAGATCCTCGCCGAGCTGCTCGAGACCCCGCCCGATCTCGATACCCCCGTCGAGCGGCTCTCGCTGAGCATGCGCCAGGCCTGCTGCCTGGCCCGCGGACTGGTCCGCGACCCGCGCGTGCTGATCCTCGACGAGGCCACCTCCGCGCTCGACGTCGAGACCCGCGACCGGCTCTTCGCGCTGCTGCGCCGCCGCGCCGCCGAGGGCATCGCGGTCATCTTCATCTCCCACCGGATGGACGAGATCGCCGATATCGGCGACCGCTGCACGGTGATGCGCTCGGGCGAGACCGTCGCCACGCTCGAGCGCGAGCAGGCGACCGCCGACGAGCTGGTCCGGCTGATGACCGGCGAGGACCACCTCGTCGCCCCCGACCAGCGCGCCAAGGTCCAGCGGGCGATCACCGACGAGGTCGTGCTGCGCGCCTCCGGGGTCGCGCTGAAGCCGGGCGCGGCGCCGTTTGACTTTGAGCTGCGCGCCGGCGAGCTCGTCGGGCTCGCCGGCCTCGAGGGCCACGGCCAGGACGACTTCATCAAGGTCCTCTGGGGGCAGGCGCCCGCCGCCGGGACCGTCGAGCGCGTCGGCCCCGACGGCGCCACCACGATCGGCTCGGCCGCGGCCGCCGCCGCCAACGACATCGGCTACGTGCCGCGCGAGCGGCGCGCGGAGTCGCTGCTGGAGAGCAAGTCGATCCGCGAGAACTTCGGCCTGGTCACGATGGACCAGGACACCGCCGGGCCGCTGCTGCGCCCCGGCCGTACCCGTGCGCGGCTCGCCGAGTACGTCCAGCGGCTCTCGATCAAGCTCGGCAGCCCCGAGCACCTGATCACGACGCTCTCCGGCGGCAACCAGCAGAAGGTCGTGATGGCCCGCTGGCTGGCGACCGCCCCGCGGATCCTGCTGCTCAACGACCCGACGCGCGGCGTCGACATCGGCGCCAAGCGCGAGCTCTACGAGCTGCTCGGCCGGCTCGTCTCCGAGGGCGTCGCGGTCGTGATGCTCTCGACCGAGGTCGACGAGCACGTCGAGCTGATGGACCGTGTCCTGGTCTTCCGCGAGCACCGCCTGTCGTCGGAGCTCGACGGCCTCGACATCACCCCCACCGGCCTGACCTCGGCCTTCTTCGCGCAACAGGAGGGTCCCCTTGCGCCCTAGCTGGACGCGGCGCGTGCGCGAGCAGCCCTGGCTCTTCGCCGGAGCGCTCTCGCTCGCCCTGCTGATCGTCAACATCGTCGCCGACCCGAACTTCGCCGCACCGGACAACTGGCCCCAGCACCTCGCGACGCTCGCGCCGCTGGCGCTCGTGGCGGTGGCTACCACGCCGGCCGCGGTCTCGGGCAACGGCGGCCTCGACCTCTCCGTCGGGCCGCTGGCGGTGATGTGCAACGTGCTGCTCGTCCACGAGTTGATCCCGAACGGGTTCGACTCGTTCTGGACCAGCGCGCCGCTGCTGATCGCGATCGGCGCCGCGGTCGGGGCGCTCAACGGCTTCCTGACGACGGTCCTGCGCTACGTGCCGGTGATCGCGACCCTCTGCGTCGCGTTCGTGATCATGGGCGTCAACGAGAAGGTCGGCGCCCAGTCGATCTCGGCGCCCGACAACTGGACGTCGAGCCTCGCGGAGTCGATCGGGCCGGTACCGGGCGCGGCGATCCTGCTCGCGCTGCCGATCCTGCTCTGGCTCGCGCTGCGCGCGACCGCCTACCACGGCAACCTCTACGCGACGGGCGGCAACGACGTCACCGCCTTCTCCTCCGGCGTCAACGTCACCGCGACCCGGATCGTCGCCTTCACGCTCGGCGGGATCTTCGCGGCGGTGGCCGGGATCGCGCTGACCGCGCTGGTCCAGTCGAGCCAGGCGTCGCAGACGACCTTCTACATCCTCGTCGGGCTGACCGCGCTCGCGCTCGGCGGCACGTCGCTCGGCGGCGGTCGCGGCGGCCTCACCGGCGCCTACGTCGGCGCCGCGGTGCTGTTCCTGATCCAGACCCTGGTGACCACGCTCGGCGTCCGGCCGGAGTGGATCAACGTCGTCTACGGCGTGATGCTCGTGCTCGGCGTGGTGGTCGGCGCCCGGGCCGGAGCGTTCTCGCTGTCGGCGATCCTCCCCCGAAAGGCGACGAGCACGGCATGAGCCAGGCACTAGCCACCGCCGGCCGGCTGCAGCGCAACTGGCCGCTGCTGCAGATCTTCGCGCTCGTCGCGCTGTTCGTCTTCGGCATGGCGACGATCGAGGGCTTCACCCAGGGCTACAGCATCCGCTCGATGCTGATCCTGGCCTCGCTGCTTGCGCTCGCCGCGCTCGGCCAGACGCTCTGCTTCCTGATCGGCTCGCTCGACCTGTCGATCCCAGGCATGATCGTGCTCGGCGCGACGCTGATATCGGAGCTGTGCGGCGTCCACGGCTGGTCGCTGCTGCCGGCGCTCGCGGTGATCGTCGCGGTGACGACGGCGATGGGGGCGTTCACCGGCTGGGTCTGCGACCGCTTCGAGGTCCCGTCGATCGTCGTCAGCCTCGGCGTCGGCACGATCGCGCTCGGGGCCGGGACGGTCTGGACGGGCGCGCGCCTGGTCGGCTCGCCGCCCGAGCTGATCCGCGAGATCAGCTCCGGGACCTCGACGACCTTCGGCATCGGCCTGCCGCCGATCATCTTCATCTGGCTGGCGATCGCGATCGCGATGGCGGTGTTCCTGCACCGCACCCCGGCGGGCCGGCGGCTCTACGCGACCGGCGCCAACCCGCGCGCGGCGAAGCTCGCGCTGATCCGCACCCGCCGGGTGTGGGTCGGGGTGTTCGCCTTCAGCGCGCTGATGTCGGGGATCGTCGGCGTCCTGCTGGCGGGCTTCGCCGGCGCCGACCCCGGCATCGGCAACCCCTACCTGTTCCAGGGCCTGACGGCGGTCATCGTCGGCGGCACGGCCTGGGCGGGATCGCGCGGCGACTACAGCCACACGGTGCTCGGCGCGCTGATCCTCACGGTCCTGACGACGATCCTCGTGGGCCGCGGCTACGACACCGCCGACCAGCACATCGTCTTCGGCTTCCTGATCCTGATCGTCGTGGCCGCCTACGGCCGCGACCGCCGCCTGCGCGACCGCGTCTAGCGGCCACCCGCCGCCGCCGCGGGCGGGGGAGACGGGGCAGAGGCGAGCCGGGGGGCAGGCGAAGAGGGCGGGGGCGGGCGCCGCGCGCCACCCCGAGCGGCGCGCGGCGAGCCCTCCCGGGCCGCTAGAGCCCGAGCTTGGTGCGGGCGGTCTCGGCGAGCACGCGCTCGTCGACGCCCGGGATCGCCTTGATCGCGGCGATCCAGTCGACCGGACGGACCCGCGGGTCGTCGGTCCCGAGGACGATCTGGTCGATGCCGACGAGATCGGCGACCAGCTGGAACGGCGCCGCGGCGTCGCTCAGCGAGGTGTCGTAGTAGATCCTGCGCAGCTCGTCGAGCGGGTCGCCCTCGACCTCGAAGCTGAGCCGGCCCGCCTTGATGTGGACCTCCGACATCTCCTCGAAGCGGCGCCACAAATAGGGCAGGGTGCCGCCGAGCGGCGCCACGACGAACTTGATGCTCGGGTGGCGCTGGGTGAGGCCCGACAGCACGATCCGCGCGGTGGCGATCGTCGCCTCGTGCGGGCCACCGAACTTCGGGCCCATCATCCAGGCGTCCATGCCGGTGGTGGCGACGTCGGGGGTGCCGACCGGGTGGAGGAAGACCGTCGTGCCGCGACGGTCGAGCTCGGCCCAGAGCGGCTCGAACTCCGGGTCGTCGAGCGTGCGCTCGACGGCGGTCGTGCCGAGGCCGATGCCGGCGAAGCCGAGGTCGTCGAGGCAGCGCGCCGCCTCGGCGACCGCGAGCGCGGCGTGCGGGAGCGGGACCGCGCCGAACGCCGACAGGCGGTCGTGGGGGGCGATCGCCTCCGCGTAGACGTCGTTGGCGATCCGCGCGCACTCCGCGGAGGCGTCGGCGTCGGCGAAGTAGGGCTGGTTGTGCCCGAGGCCGATCACCTGGCGCTCGACGCCGGCCTCCTCGAGGCCGGCGACGCGGTCGGTCAGGTCGGCCGGGTGCTCCGGCCAGGCCTTGCGCCCGCCGCTGAGGCGCGCGAACGCCTCGGTGTAGGCGGGCGGGAAGTAATGGGCGTGGACGTCGATCATCGTCACCTCAGATCAGGTGGCTTACGTTGGGCTCGACCCCGAGCAGCGCCTTGCCGTAGACTTCCTTGCAGACGTCGGTCTGCAGGATGGCGTGGCGGCTCGAGGTCTCCTGGTCGCGCCAGATGCGCGCGATCGGGCTGAAGTCGGCGAACCCGGACGACCCGTGGGCGGTCATCAGGTCGTCGATCGCCTCGCGGCAGAGCGTCGACACCCAGCCGGAGTCCATCCGCACGCGGGCGCGGATCAGGGGCTCGGGCAGGCCGCCCGCCTCGGCGGCGGACTGGACGTCGGCGGCTGCGCGGTGGGCGTGCATCAGCGCGCTGTCGATCTTGATCGCCGCCTCGGCGAGACGCAGCTGGAAGGCGACGGAGTCGGTCTGGGCGGTGTAGGTCGTCGAGCTGACCGAGCGGCGGGGAGCCTTCGCCGTCGCGTACTCGAGCACGGCCTGGGCCATCCCGACGTGCGGGCCGAGCGCGGCGAGCATCAGGACGCCCGGGAGGCTGGCGCGGTAGAGCGCCTCGTCGGCGTGCTCGGTGCGGTACTCGCCATCCAGCGCGGCGGCCATCGACATGATCCGGTGCTCGGGGACGAACACCCGCTCGGCGACGAGCGTGTTCGAGCCGGTGCCGCGCATGCCGGCGACGAACCAGGTGTCCTTGATCGTCAGCTCGCTCATCGGCAGCAGGATCAGCGCGTTCTCGGGGCGGCCGTCGGCGTCGGTGCCCAGCGGCGCGCCGGCCATCGTCCACTCGGCGTGCAGCGAGCCCGAGGCCCAGCCCCACTCGCCGGTGACGACGATGCCGCCGTCGACGTGCTCGACCTCCGCGGTGGGGGCGAGGACGCCGGCGACGCGGGCGTGGGGGTTCTCGCCCCAGACCTCGCGCTGGGCCTGCTCGGGGAGGGTCGCGGCGAGCCAGGCGCCGGCGTTGAGGATGCCGGCCACCCAGCCGGTCGAGGAGCAGGCGCGGCCGAGCTCGCGGGTGACCTCGACGAGAGTGGCCAGGTCGGCCTCGTAGCCGCCGAGGCGGCGGGGGGTGGTGAGGCTGAGCAGCCCGGCGTCGGTGATCGCGTCGACGACGCGGTCGGTGAGGCGGCGCTCGCGGTCGGCTTCGGCGGCGTCCTCGGCGACGAGGTCGTGGAGCGCGGCCGCGCGCTCGACTAGCGCGGTCTCCTGATCTTGTGCGCTGGCGGGCGCCGAGGCGGTCATGGGGCCTCCCCTTTCATCGCGGGTCGTTTCTGCAAACGATTGTAGCCAGCTTATGGCCGGGCCGCCGAGCCGTCAAGGACCACCGCCGGCCGCAACTCCGCGCGGACTGCCGCGAACAGTCCGGCGGCGGTCCCCGCCAGCGCCGCGCAGGCGATCCAGGCCGCGGTGTAGGAGAGCTGGGCGATCAGCACCCCCGCGATCAGCGGCCCGAGGCAGGCGCCGAGGAAGATCCCCGACATCGTCAGGCTGATCATCTCGCCCGGCGCCTCGGCGTGGCGCTCGACGACGGCGAGCATCATCAGGCCGCCCCATCCCCAGCCGAGCCCGCCGATCAGCGCGCCGACCACCACCGCGGCCGGCGTCCCGACGATCAGCAGCAGGTAGCCGCCGGTCGCGGCGGCGAGCAGGACGACGACGCCGCCGATGCGGTCCCCGCCGCGGCGGTCGGCGAGGTGGCCGAGCGCGATCCGCGTCACGGCCGAGAGCACGCTGACGGCGGCGAGCAGCGTGCCGGCGAGCGCCAGCGAGACCCCGTGCTCGACCGCGTAGACGACGAGGAAGGCAAGCATCCCGAACGCCGCGGCGTTGCCGAGCGTGTTGGCGATCGCGGCGATCCGCACCGGTCGCATCGGCGGGCCGGCGGCGCGCCGCGCGGCGCGCTCGTGGGCCGGTCGCCGCTGGGACGGCCCGAGCTCGCGCCGGACCGCGCACGCGCTGCCGACCATCAGCGCGCTGGCCAGCGCGAACACCGGCCGCCAGCCGAGCGGGCCGGCGAGCAGCGGCAGCGCGAGCCCGGCGGCGACCGAGCCGAAGGGCGCGCCGGCCTGCTGGGCGCCGATCGTCAGGCCGCGCCGGCCGGGGGCGACGTGCGAGCTGGCGAGGATCCCGGCGACCGGGCTCGAGACGGTGCGGCCGACGCCGATCACCGCGAGCAGGGCGGTCACGGCGAGCGCCGACCCGGCGACCGCGCCGATCGTCAGCGAGGCCGCGGCGCAGGCGCCGATGCCGATGACGAGCATCGGCGTGGTGCCGAGATCGTCGACCAGGCGGCCGATTCGCGTCGAGGTGAGGGCGCCCATGCCGTTGAAGACGGCGATCGCCACGCCGAGCTCGGCCGGGCCGAACGCAAACGATTGCGAGATCTTTGGCGCCAGGGCCGCGACCAGGAACCCCGGCATCGTCGTCCCGACGACCAGCAGGGTGCTCGCGACCAGCGCTCCGATCCAGCGGTCAGGGGCTGGAGGGCTGCTCATGGTCTGCGATCACATTACGCCAACCCCAACGGGCCGACTCGCCGGCGGGGGCGTGCCTCCTGCTCGACGGCTCAGCTCACGCGGCGGTCGTGGCCGGACCAGTAAGGGTCGCGCAGGGCGGTCTTGAGCACCTTGCCGGCGCCCGACTTGGGCAGCGGCCCGCGCACGACGTCGTAGCTGCGCGGGACCTTGTAGCCGGCGATCCGCTCGCGGCAGAAGGCGGTGAGGGTCTCGCCGTCGACCTCGGCGCCGTCCTGGAGGGCGACCGTCGCGTGGACCGCCTCGCCCCACTCCGGGTGGGGGATGCCGAAGACGGCCGCCTCGGCGACGGCCGGGTGGGCGACGAGCGCCGCCTCGACCTCGATCGAGTAGACGTTCTCGGCGCCGGTCACGATCATGTCCTTGAGCCGGTCGACGACGAACAGGAAGCCGTCCTCGTCGATCCTGCCGAGGTCGCCGGAGCGGTACCAGCCGCCGCGCAGCGCCTCGGCGCTCGCCTCGGGCTGGCGCCAGTAGCCGAGCATGATGTTGGGTCCGCGCACGCAGATCTCGCCCAGCTCGCCGGGCGGCAGCTCGGTGTCGGTTTCGGCGTCGCGGATCTGCAGCTCGACGCCGGGCAGCGGTGTCCCGGCCGACGCGAGGCGCGCGACCTCGGCCGGGGTGCCGTCGAGGCCGCGGCGGTGGGCGTCTGCGCCGAGCCGGGTCACCGACGGCGCCGCCTCGGTCATGCCGTAGAACTGGGCGACGCGGCAGTCGAACCGCTCGAGCATCCGCCGCTGGGTGCGCGGCGGCACCGGCGAGGCGGCGTAGCCGAGCTCGCGCACGGCGGAGATGTCGACGGCGTGCTCGTCGAGGTGGTCGAGCAGCCGGGCGATCATCGTCGGCACCAGCAGCATCAGGGTGATCCGCTCGCGCTCGACGGTCTCGGCGACCGTGTCGGGGGCGAAGCGCGGCAGGACGACCTGGCGGGCGCCGACCCAGGTCGCCGCGAGCACGTTCGCGGTGCCGGCGACGTGGAACATCGGGCAGACGTGCAGGAAGCTGTCCTCGTGGCGGTGGCCGACCGACACGATGTTGTGCTGGGCATTGGCGAGCAGGTTGCCGTGGCTGAGCATGACGCCCTTGGGCAGGCCGGTCGTGCCGCCGGTGTAGGAGATCGCGGCGAGCGTGTCGGGGTGCAGCGCCGCCGGCGCGACGGGCTCGGTGGCGACCAGCTCGGCGTAGTCGAGGCAGTCGTCGGGGCACGGCCCCGGCCCGGTATGCACGAGCCGCGTCAGCGCCGGGCAGCGGTCGCGCAGGTTGCGCGCGGTCTCCAGCCAGGCGTCGTCGGTGAGCAGCGTCTCGAGCCCGGAGTCGTCGGCGATGTAGGCGAGCTCGGCCTCGGCGAGGCGGAAGTTCAGGTCGCAGATCACGCGCCCGTGGGCGGGGATGCCGAGCCAGGCCTCGAGGTGGGCGAGCGAGTTCTCGGCGAGCACGCCGACGCGCTCTCCGGGCGCGACGCCGAGCTGGGCGAGCGCTCCGCCGAGCCCGTCGACGCGCCGCTTCAGCTCGCGGTAGGTGAGCGTGCGACCGTCCGCCACCACCGCCGGCGCGTCGCCGTGCAGGCGCGCGGCGCGGTCGAGCGGCCAGCCGAGGTCGCCGCGGTGGACGCGCGGCCCGGCGCCGGGCGGCGGCTGCGGCGGGGCGACCGCTGAGGCGCTGGTCTGGGGCTCGTTCACGCGGCGCTCCTGGTCGGCTGGCGGGGGACGATGGTGGCGATCGTAGACGATTTCTGCAATCGTGTGCAGTCATTCGGGCGACGTGCCGCGCGCGCACCCGCTCACAGCCACCGAACGATCGAAGGGAAAGGTCGATGACCGACTCTCCGGACCCCGTCACCACCGACGTGCCAGGGCTGCTCGAGCTCGTCGGCCGCAAGCTCGGCCCGACCGCATGGCGCTCGGTCGGCCAGGAGCAGGTCGACGCCTTCGCCGACCTCACCGAGGACCACAACCCGATCCACGTCGACCCGGAGGCCGCCGCCAAGACCCCCTTCGGCGGCACGATCATCCACGGCTACTTCACCGTCGCGCTGCTCGCGCCGCTGCTCGCCGAGCTGCTCGTCGTCGAGGGAGCCTCGCTGAGCATCAACTACGGCTTCGACAAGCTCCGCTTCCCGTCGCCGGTCCCGGTCGGCGCCGACTTCCGCGCCGGCGCCGAGATCGCCGAGGCCTTCGAGAAGGGCGGCTTCGTCGAGATCGCGGTCGCCGTGACCGTCGAGGTCCGCGACGCCCCCAAGCCCGCGCTCGTCGCCGAGTGCCGCTTCCGGTACGCGGCATGAGCGGCGCGATCGACCTCGACGGCCGCGTCGCCGTCGTCACCGGCAGCGGTCGCGGCCTCGGCCGCGCCTACGCGCTCGCGCTCGCGGGCGCCGGTGCGTCGGTCGTCGTCAACGACATCGACGCCGACGCCGCCGCGGAGACGGCCGCGCTCGTCGAGCAGGCCGGCGGCAAGGCGGCGGTCGAGGTGGCCGCGGTCGGCAGCGGCGAGGCCGCTGACGCGCTCGTCGCCCGGGCGGTCGACAGCTTCGGCCGGCTCGACGTCATGTGCACCAACGCCGGCGTGCTGCGCGACCGCGTGCTCTGGAAGCTGACCGACGAGGACTTCGACCTCGTCGTCGCGACCCACCTGCGCGGCACCTTCACCTGCGCCCGCGCGGCCGCCGTGCGGATGCGCGAGCAGGGCGAGGGCGGCCGGCTGATCCTCGTCGGCTCGCCCGCCGGCCAGCGCGGCAACTTCGGCCAGACCGCCTACGCGGCGGCGAAGGCCGGGATCGTCGCCTTCGCCCGCACCTGGGCGCTGGAGCTGGCGCGCGCCGAGGTCACCGTCAACGCGATCGTGCCGACCGCCTGGACCGAGATGACGGCCACGATCCCCGTCTACGAGCCGCTCGTCGAGCGGGTCGCCGCGGGCGAGCCGTTGCCGCGCCAGGTCCGCCAGGCGCACGCGATCGGCATGCCCGCCGACAGCGCCGCGCTCGTGGTCTACCTCGCCTCGGCGGCGTCGGCGGAGGTCACCGGCCAGGCGATCGGGATCGGCGGCGACCGGCTCAGCATGTGGTCGCACTCCGAGGAGGTCGCCGCCGCGTTCAAGGACGGCGGCTGGACGCCGGAGGAGATCGCCGCGAACTGGTCGGCGACCGTCGGCCCGTTCACCCAGGGCTACGGCATCGAGCTGCCGCCGCTCGAGCTCGACGGCGAGGGCGAGGCGTGAGCATCGACCTCGACTCGGTCGTCGCGATCGACGTCCACACCCACGCCCAGGTGCCGCGATCGGATCCGCCGGACCCGATCACCACCCGGATGCTCGACGCGGCGGCCAAGCACTTCCGCAGCGACTTCCCGCGGCCCAACGCCGCCGAGGTGGCCGCGTACTACCGCGAGCGCAAGATGGCCGCGGTCATCTTCTGCGTCGACAACGAGACCAACACCGGCGAGGTGCCGGTCTCCAACGACGAGGTGCTCGAGGTCGCGGCCGACAACTCCGACGTGCTGATCCCGTTCGTCAGCATCGATCCGCACCGCGGCAAGCGCGGCGTGCTCGAGGCGCGGCGACTGATCGAGAAGGGCGCCAAGGGGTTCAAGTTCCACCCGACCCTGCAGGCGTTCTTCCCCAACGACCGGCTCGCCTACCCGCTCTACGAGGCGATCGAGGAGGCCGGCGTGCCGGCGCTCTTCCACACCGGCCACTCGGGCATGGGCTCGGGCGTCAGGGGCGGCGGCGGCTTCCGGCTGAAGTACTCCAACCCGATGCACGTCGACGACGTCGCGGTCGACTTCCCCGACATGCCGATCGTGCTCGCCCACCCGTCCTTCCCCTGGCAGGAGG
>JAAYBF010000088.1 GCA_012718975.1 Solirubrobacterales bacterium
GCTCGGCGATCCCCAGATCGACGGCGTCGCGCAGCCGTGCCTTGACGACGTCGGCCCCGGCGCGGTGGCCCTCGATCGTCGGCAGGCCGCGGCGCTGCGCCCAGCGGCCGTTGCCGTCGGTGATGATCGCGACGTGGCGCGGCGTGCCCCCGCCGCCGTCGCCGTCCGTCGGATCCGCCGCCATCGCGGTCAGACCTGGAGTATCTCTTCCTCTTTGGCGGCGAGCGCGGCGTCGATCTCGCCGATCCGCTCGTCGGTGAGCTTCTGCAGCTCGGTCTCGGCGCGGTGCTCGTCGTCGGCGCCGATGTCGCCCTCCTTCTTGAGCTCGCGCAGCTCCTGGAGGGTCTCGCGGCGGGCGTTGCGGACGCCGACGCGGCCCTGCTCGGCGAGCCCGTGGGCGACCTTGACCAGCTCGCGCCGGCGCTCCTCGGTCAGCTCGGGGATCGTCAGGCGGACGAGGTTGCCGTCGTTGGACGGGGTCAGGCCGACGTCGGACTCGAGGATCGCCTTCTCGATCGCCTTGATCGACCCCTTGTCGTAGGGGGTGATCGTCAGCAGCCGGGCCTCGGTCGCCGACACGTTGGCGAGCTGGGTCAGCGGCGTCTGGGCGCCGTAGTAGTCGACGACGACGCGGTCGAGCAGCTGCGGCGAGGCGCGGCCGGTCCGCACCGTCGCGAACTCGTGGCGGGTCGACTCGACCGCCTTCGCCATCCGCTCGGAGGCGTCGTCGAGGTACTCGCGGACGAGGTCATCGTCCATCGCTGCTCACCACCGTTCCCACTCTGGCGCCGCACACTATCCGGTCTATGTTGCCCTCGTCGTCCATGTTGAAGACGTGGATCGGCAGGTCGTTGTCCATGCAGAGCGACAGCGCGGTGGAGTCCATCACGCCGAGCTGGCGCTCGATCGCCTCGCGGTGGGAGATCGCCGGCAGGAAGGTCGCGTCGGGCACGCGGCGCGGATCGGCGTCGTAGACGCCCTCGACGCCGTTCTTGGCCATCAGGATCGCCTCGGCGTGGATCTCCAGCGCGCGCAGCGCGGCGGCGGTGTCGGTGGTGAAGAACGGGTTGCCGGTGCCGGCGGCGAAGATCACGATCCGGCCGCGCTCGAGGTGGCGGATCGCCCGCCGGCGGATGTAGGGCTCGGCGACCTCGGAGATCGTCAGCGCCGACTGCACGCGCGTGACCGCCTCCTGCTTCTCGAGCGCGTCCTGGAGCGCGAGCGCGTTGAGCACGGTGGCGAGCATGCCCATGTAGTCGCCGGTCGCGCGGTCCATCCCCTGCGCGGCCCCCGACATCCCGCGGTAGATGTTGCCGCCGCCGACGACGATCGCGACCTCCACCCCGCGCCGCTGGACCTGGGCGACCTGCGCCGCGATCGTCCGCAGCCGGGCCGGGTCGGCCCCGTAGTCCAGCGAGCCCATCAGCGCCTCGCCGGACAGCTTCAGCAGGACGCGGCCGAAGACCGCCCCCCCGTCCCCGCCGACGCCTCCCGCAGCGTCCGCGCCCAAGGCCCGCTACTCCCCGATCTGGAAGCGCGCGAAGCGCCGGATGACGACGTTCTCGCCGGTCGTGGCGGAGATCGCGGCGCGCAGCTCCCCGATCGTCTTGCCGTCGTGACGGTCGGCGTTGACGTGGGTCTGCTGGAGCAGGACGACCTCCTCGAGCCACTTGCGCATCCGGCCCTCGGCGATCTTCTCCTGCACCGGCGGCGGCTTGCCCTCCTCGGCGGCCTGCTCCTGGAAGACCTTCAGCTCGGCGGCACGGTCGGCCTCGGGGACCTCGTCCTCGGAGACGTAGCGCGGCGCCGCGGCGGCGATGTGCGAGGCGACCTCGCGCGCGAACTCGGCGAAGTCGTCGTTGCGGGCGACGAAGTCGGTCTCGCAGTCGACCTCGACCAGCACGCCGACGCGACCGTTGTGGTGGACGTAGCTGGTGACCAGCCCCTCCGAGGCGGCCCGCTCGCCGCGCTTGGCGGCCTTCGCCTGGCCCTTGACGCGCAGCAGCTCGATCGCCTTGTCCATGTCGCCGTCGGTCTCGACGAGCGCGGACTTGCAGTCCATCATCCCCGCGCCGGTGCGCTCGCGCAGCTCCTTGACGGCGCTGGCGGTGATCGTCGTCACGACTGGCTCCCCTCGTCCGGGCTGAACGTTCGCTGCTCGGCCGGCGCGGCCGCCGGGGCGGCCTCGCCGTCGTCGGGCGAGAAGCTGCGCTGCTCGGCGGGCGCCGCGGCGGGCTCGGCCGCGGCCGGCTGCTGCGGCTGCTCGGCCGGCGCCGCGGCGGCCTCGGCCTCCTTGCGCGCCTGCTCCTCGGCCTCGCGGCGGGCGCGCTCCTCGGCCTCGCGCTGGGCCTTCTCCTCGGCCTCGCGGCGGGCCTGCTCCTCGGCCTCGCGCCGGGCGGCCTCCTCCTGGGCGCGGAAGGCCGAGTGCTGCTCGCCGACGGTGCCGGCGATCGCCTCGATGATCACCTTGCAGGAGCGGATCGCGTCGTCGTTGCCGGGGATCACGTAGTCGACCGGGCCAGGATCGCAGTTGGTGTCGACCAGGCCGATGATCGGGATCTTCAGCCGCACGGCCTCCTTGACGGCGATCGCCTCGGTCTTGAGGTCGACGACGAAGACCGCGTCGGGCACGCGCTGCATGTCGCGCACGCCGCCGAGGTTGGTGGTGAGCTTCTCGTACTCCTTCTTGGAGGCGATCCGCTCGCGCGTCGGCAGCAGGTCGAGCGTGCCGGACTCGGTCCACTCGGTCAGCTCGTGGAGACGCTTGATCCGCTTGTTGATCGTCTGGAAGTTGGTCAGCAGGCCGCCGAGCCAGCGCTGGTTGACGTAGGGCATCCCGGCGGCGGTGGCCGCCTCGGCGATCGTGTCGCGGGCCTGCTTCTTGGTGCCGACGAACAGCACCGTGCCGCCGCGCTGGGCGATCGAGGCGGCGAAGTCCTGCGCGCTGGCGAGCAGCCGCTCGGTCTTCTGGAGGTCGATGATGTGGATGCCGCCGCGCTCGCCGAAGATGAAGCGGCGCATCTTGGGGTTCCAGCGGCGCGTCTGGTGGCCGAAGTGGACGCCGGCCTCCAGCAGCTCCCTGAGTGTCACCTGCTGAGCCAAGGGGTACTCCCTTTTTCTGAATCTGTTGACGGAGCCCGCCGGGGCCTTCGCGCGGACCCGGACCTCGATCGGTCCGGGCAGGGCCGCGCAGCCGCCGTCGGGGTAGCTTGCGGTCGGCCGGCAAGGATACGGCATCGCGGGCCGCGGCCGGCCTCGGCGCCGGCGCCGCGGCGCGCCAACCGCCCCACAGACGCGAAGCGGGGCGATCCGTAGGACCGCCCCGCCCCGATTTCAGCTCCCGTCTGGCCCTCCGGGAGCCGAGCCCCGCCGGGCCGCGTCCAGCGCGAGACGCAGGTCGGCGGGGAGCTTGGACTCGCACTCGACTCGTTCCCCCGTCGCGGGGTGGCTAAACACCAGCCGCGCGCTGTGGAGGAACTGGCGCTCGAGGCCGATCGCGGCCCCGCAGCGGCGCCCGCCGTAGGCCTGGTCGCCGCAGACCGGATGGCCGATCGCGCGCATGTGGGCGCGGATCTGGTGGGTGCGTCCGGTCTCCAGCGAGACCCGCAGCAGCGTCCGGCCGGGAAGCGCCTCGACGGCCTCGAAGTGGGTCACCGCCCGCCGCGGCTTGTCGGTCCGCGTCGACATCGTCGTGCGGTTGTGGCGGTCGCGGCCGATCGCCGCGTCGATCGTCCCGCTGCGCGCGTCCGGCCGCCCCTCGACGAGCGCCAGGTACTCGCGCTGCACCGCGCGCCGGCGGATCGCTTCCTGGAGGGCGGCGTGGGCCTGCTCGTCGCGGGCGAGCAGCAGCAGCCCGGAGGTGTCGCGGTCGAGCCGGTGGACGACGCCGGGACGGTCCGGGTCGGGCCCGCCCGCGATCCGCCCGGCGAGCAGCTGGACGAGCGTGCCGTCGGCGACGCCCGCGCCGGGATGGACGACGAGGCCCGCCGGCTTGTCGACGACCAGCAGCCGCTCGTCCTCGTAGACGACCGCGACCGCAGCGGTCATCGCCGGTCCGGGTCGCCGCCGGCGGCCGCGGGCTCGGCGCCCTGGTCGGGCTCCCGCCCCGGCTCGCCCGGCCGTGCCTCGGCGACGTAGAGCAGCACCGCGACCCCGACGACGATGCAGGCGTCGGCGAAGTTGAACGCCGGCCAGGCGATCGGGTCGACGAAGTCGATCACCGCCCCCTCGCGGATCCGGTCGAGCAGGTTGCCGAGCGCCCCGCCGAGCAGCATCCCGGCCGGCAGCCACAGCCACGGCCGCTGGGCGTTGGCGGCGAAGTAGGCGACCAGCGCGGTCAGCGCGACGCCGACCAGCACCGCCACGATCGCCCCCCGGCCCTGCAGCGCGCCGAACGCGATGCCGGTGTTGCGGGTGTTGGTGATGTCGAGCCCGAGGAAGACGTTGACCGACTCCCCGCGGTCGACGGCCGAGATCGCGATCTGCTTGGTGATCTGGTCGAGCGCGAGCACGACGGCGAGCGCCGCCGCCATCCGCGCCCAGCCGCCGGCGCGCGAGTGGGCCGCCATCAGCCCCGGATCAGGCCGGCGACGATGCCGCCGAGCACGAACAGGACGAGCAGGCCGATCGTCGGGCTGAGGTCGAGCGCCCCGGGGCCGATCCGCAGCGGCGGCAGGAAGCGCCGGAAGACGTTGAGGTAGGGGTCGGTGACGTCGTTGACGAAGCCGACCGCCGCGCTCAGGACGCGGTTGTAGGGCAGCGGCCGCACCTGCTGGACCCACGACAGCACGATCCGCACGATGATCAGGATCGCGTAGACGTATATGAGCGTGGTCAGATAGTCGGCGACGTCGCCGCGGTCGATCGCCAGCAGCGTCATGCGCGGGCGCTCTCCACGACGAGGTCGACCGCGCCGTCGAGCGCGTCGCGCAGGCCGCGGTCCTCGAGCAGCCGCAGGCCGCGCTCGGTCAGCCCGCCCGGCGTCGCGACGCGGGCGCGCAGCTCCTCGGCGTCGAGGCCGTTGGCGTCGAGGTAGGCGGCGGTGCCGGCCATCGTCTCGACGACCAGCCGCAGCGCCTGGTCGGGGTCGAGTCCGTGGCGCGAGCCGGCGTCGGCGAGCGCCTCGACGACGAGCGCGAGGAACGCCGGCCCGCAGCTCATGACCGCGGTCGCCGGCTCCAGCAGCGGCTCGTCGAGCGCGATCACCGCGCCGGCGCGGCCGAAGAGGCGCAGCAGATCCTGCTCGGGCCCGTCGGCGGCGCGACTTCCGGCCACGTAGCAGAACACCCCGCGGCCGACCTCGGCCGGGATGTTGGGGATGAAGCGGTAGACCGGCGTGTCCGGGTAGACCTCCTCGAGCCGGGCGACCGGGGTCGCCGCGACGATCGAGACCACCGCCTTGGCGGTGCCGGCGACCTCGACGGCCGCCTCCTCGAGGTGGGCTGGCTTGTGGGCGAGCACGACGACGTCGGCGCGGCGCGCCAGCTCGCCGGCCGACTCGACCGCCTCGCCGCGGACCGCCTCGGCGAGCGCACGCGCCCGCTCCGGATCCACGTCGTAGGCGAGCGCCGGTTCCGCGAACCCGCGCGCCAGCGCGGTCGCCATGCTCCCCGCTCCTAGGAAACCGATCTTCATCAGGCGCGCCAGTCTAGTCCCGCCCGCGTCTGAGGTGCGAGAGGCGAGCAGTCCAAGGAAGAGGGAGCCGAAGCGGCCGCCAGGCCGTGAGGTTCCCGATGACGCCGGAATGCGACGCCTATCGCGCCTCAGGACTGGTTGAAGAAGCCTTTCTCGATCAACCTCGCGCGCTCCTCGGCGGAGACGTCGACGTTGCGCGGGGTGAGCAGGAAGACCTTGTCGGCGATCCGCTGCATGCCGCCGTCGAGCGCGTAGGTGAGCCCGGAGGAGAAGTCGATCAGCCGCTTGGAGAGGTCGGCGTCGCTCTGCTGGAGGTTGAGGATGACCGGCACGTCCTCCTTGAACCGGTCGGCGATCTGCTGGGCGTCGTTGAAGCTCTTGGGGACGACGAGGTGGACCTGCAGGTCGAGGTCGCGCCCGCCGTTGCCCCCGACCGAGCGCAGCACGCGCGTCTCGCGGCCGAAGTCGCGCGGCGCGTCGTCGGCGAAGATGTCGTCGAAGTCGTCGCGGCGGCGGCGCTGGAGCCGGCGCACGTTCGGCCGCTCACGGTAGCGGTCCTCGAGCTCTGCCTCGGGCTCGGGCTGGTCCTGGACGACCTCGTAGCGCGGGTCGTGCTCCTCGGCGAGGCCGAAGTAGACCAGCGTGCGGTGCCATGTGTCGCGAAGAGCCATCGCTGAGGTGTTTTCTAGGGGCGCGCGGAAAACCCTTCGGGGGAGACCGGACCGCGTCCGTACGAGGATATCGGGTAGGAACCGGCTGGAAATGGCGGCCGCGAAGACTCCCGAGCCGGTCGAGTTCGCCGTCGAGCGCAGCGGCGGGCCGGTCCTGCGCGGCGACGACGCCGGCGCCGGCTTCCCGATCGTGCTGCTGCACGGCCTGACGGCGACGCGCCGAAACGTCGTCCAGGGCTCGCGCCACCTGCTGACGCGCGGCTGGCGGCTGGTCGGCTACGACGCCCGCGGCCACGGCGAGTCCTCGGCCGCCCCGGCCCCCGACGGCTACGGCTACCAGGAGCTGGCCGGCGACCTGACCGCGGTGCTGGACGCGCGCGGGATCGAGCGGGCGGTGCTCGCCGGCAGCTCGATGGGCGCCGGGACCGCGGTCCGCTTCGCGCTCGACAGCCCGGAGCGGGTGGCGGCGCTGGCGCTGATCACCCCGCCGATCACGCCCCCGTTCCGGCGCGACGACGCCGACGACGACTCCGGGCTGGCGGTGTGGGACCGGCGCGCGGACGCGCTCGCGGCCGGCGACGTCGAGGGCTTCGTCGACGCGACCGGCGTCGACGCGCTGCCGGAGCGCTGGCGCGGCCCGGCGCGGCTGGCGACCCGCCAGCGGATCGAGCGCCACCGCGACCTCGCCGCGGTCGCCGACGCGCTGCGCGGGCTGCCGCGCTCGCGGCTGGTCGGCTCGCTCGACGAGATCGCGGCGATCGCGGCCCCGGCGCTGGTCGTCGGCAGCCGCGACGACGGCGACCCGGGCCACCCGCTGGCGATCGCCGAGGCCTACGCCGAGCGCCTCCCCCACGCCGAGCTGGCGGTCGAGGAGCCGGGCGAGACCCCGCTCGCCTGGCAGGGCGCCCGGCTCTCGCGGACGATCGACGAGTTCCTCGCGGGGGCCGCCGCCGGAGCGATCAGGGCCAGCGGGTCGTGACGACCTTCTTGCGGGTGTAGAACTCGACGGCGTCGCGGCCGTTGGCGTGCAGGTCGCCGTCGATCGAGTCGTTCCAGCCGCTGAACGGGAACCAGGCGACCGGCGCGGCGACGCCGACGTTGACGCCGACCATGCCAGCGGCGATCCGCGTGCGGAACGCGCGCGCTGCGCCCCCGTCGGCGGTGAAGATCACGGCCGCGTTTCCGTAGCGGCTGGCGTTGGCCCACTCGATCGCGGCATTGAGGTCGGGGGCGCGGAGCACCGACAGGACCGGCCCGAACAGCTCCTCGCGCAGGGCGCGGCCCTCCGGCGGCCCGCCGTCGAGCACCGTCGGGCCGAGCTCGGCGCCGCCGCGGCCTCCCCCGCGGCGGCCGTCGAGGACCAGACGGGCGCCGGCGGCGACGGCCGCGTCGATCTCCGCCTCGACCCGTTCGCGACTGGCCGGCCCGATCAGCGGGCAGACATCGGTCGCCGGGTCGGCTCCAGCGCCGACGGTCAGCGCACGGGCGCCGGCGACGAGCGCCTCGAGGGCGCCGTCCTGCTCGGCCGGTTGGCCGACGAGGACCGCGACCGAGCCCGCGAGGCAGCGCTGCCCGGCGGCGCCGAAGGCCGAGCCGAGCACGCCCTCGACCATGGCGGCAGGCTCCGCGTCGGGCATCACGACGAGCGAGTTCTTGGCGCCGCCCAGCGCCTGGAATCGCTTGCCGGTCGCCACCGCGCGGCTGGCGACATGTCGCGCGGTCGCGGCGGAGCCGACGAACGACACGGCGTCGACGCCGGGGTGGTCGAGCAGCGCGTTCACGGCGTCGCGGCCGCCGTTGACGAGGTTGACGACGCCCGCGGGGATCGCCTCGACGGCATTCGCGATCTCGGCGATCCGCACGGCCGCGAGCGGGTCCTGCTCGGACGGCTTGAGCACGATCGCGTTGCCGCAGCCGATCGCGAACGGCAGGAACCAGAGCGGGATCATCGCCGGGAAGTTGAATGGGGAGATTGCCGCGACGACTCCGACCGGCTGACGCAGCAGCTCGACGTCGACGCCGCGCGCAACGCCCGTCAGCGCCTCGCCCTTGAGCAGGTGCGGGATCGCCGTCGCGGCCTCGACCGACTCGATGCCGCGACCGACCTCGGCCCGGGCGTCGGCGAGCGTCTTGCCCATGTCCAGCGTGACGAGCCGTGCGAGCGCCTCGCGCTCGGCGACGAGCGCCTCGCGCAGCGCCATCAGCGCGCGGGCGCGGTCGAGCGGTGAGGTGGCCGCCCACACGGGCTGGGCCGCGCCCGCCGCGGCGACCGCCGCGCCGACGTCGGCCGCGCCCGAGAGCGGCACCTCCGCGAGCTCGGCGCCGGTCGCGGGATCGGCGGTCGGGACGGTCGCGACGCCGGCCGGGACGACCCATTCGCCGCCGACGAGGTTGCGCACGCGGTCGGTCGCGGCGGCGGGTATCGCCGCGGGCACGGTCGCTGCGCTCGCTGAGTCGGCTGTCATGGCGTGGTCACCCCCATCGTGGCGGGCGCGCGGCCGTCCGGCAACCGCCCGCTCGGACACAGCGCGCGTCAGCTCTCGTACAGAGTGGAGCCGAGGCGGACGATCGTCGCTCCCTCCTGGACAGCCACCTCGTAGTCCTGCGAGGTGCCCATCGACAGCCGCGCCAGGCCGTGCTCGGCGGCCAGCTCGGCCAGCCGCGCGAAGTGGCGGCGGCTGTCCTCGGCGCGCTCGGCGTACGGCGGCATCGTCATCAGCCCGCCGACCGGGACCGGGCAGGCCGCGAGGAACTCGCCCAGCGCGGCGGGAGCGATCCCGGCCTTGCCCTCCTCGCCGGCGACGTTGACCTGCACGAGCACCTCGCGCGCCGGGTGCTGGGCCAGCTTGGCCAGCGCCGAGTCGGAGGCGACCGAGTGGATCAGCCGGGCGATCGGGGCGATGTCGCGCACCTTGCGGCTCTGCAGCGCGCCGATGAAGTCCCACTCGAACAGGTCGCCGTGGGCCGCGTGCTTGGCCACGAGCTCCTGGGCGCGGTTCTCGCCGACGAGCACGACGCCCGCCTCGGCGAGCCGCGGCAGCTCGTCGACCGGCACGTACTTGACCGCGGCGAGGATCTCCACCGTCCCCGGATCGCGACCGGCGGCGGCGATCCGCTCGCGCACGCGCTCGAGGTTCGCGCGCAGGCGGGCCGGGTCGATGTCGGTGAACTGGCGCGTCATCGCGGATACCGTGACGGATCTCGGCGCCGCGCGTCCGAGCGGCGGGCGCGGCGCGACACGCGGCCAGGCCGCAGGGAAGCCGGCCGCGCCACGTCAGGCGCCGCGCGCGGCCGCGAGCGCGGCGGCCAGCTCCGCGTCGCGGCCCCCGAGCTCGCCGTCGAGCTTGCGCTCGAGCACCGCGTCGAGCGCCCGCCCGAGCGCCGGCGACGGCTCGACGCCGGCGGCGACCAGGTCGGCCCCGTCGATCTCGAGCCGCACGTGGCGCAGCCGGCCGAGGTAGTCGAGCACCGGCTCGCCGGGAGCCCCCAACGCGAGCGCGAGCGCCAGCGCCTCGGCCGGCTCGCCGTCGAGCAGCCGCCGCAGCGCCGACGGCGCGAGCGGCCCGCGCAGCCTGGCGGCCAGCTCGGGTGCGCTCGCCGCGGCCCGCAGGACCGCGTCGCGAGCCGCGGCGCCGATCTCGAGGCGGTCGACCCAGCCGGCCGCGCCGCCGACCTCCGCCCGCCGGCAGAGCAGCGCCGCGAGCGCGGCGAGCACCGGGTCGGCGCCCGTCTCCCCGGCCGCGAGCTGAGCGCCCGCGACCAGGTCCGCGTCGGCCGCCAGCGCCGGGCAGAGCGCGACGTCGAGCCCGAGCTCCCGCATCAGCGCCACCCCGGCCGGCGCCTCCGCCTCGGCGAGCAGGTCGAGCAGCTCGTCGGCGACCCGCCCGCCCGAGACCGTCGCCGGCGCCCCGGCCGCGACCGCGGCGCGCGCCAGCCGCTCGGTGCCGGGCTCGAGCGCGAAGCCGAGCCGGACCGCGTAGCGGACGGCGCGCAGCAGCCGCGTCGGGTCGTCCTCGAAGCTCCGTGGGTGCAGCACCCGGATCAGCCCGGCCGCGAGGTCGTCGCAGCCGCCGAGCGGGTCGTGCAGCGCCGGCTGGCGGGCGACGAGGTCGACCGCCATCGCGTTGACGGTGAAGTCGCGCCGGCGCAGGTCCTCCGACAGCGGGGCCGGCTCGACCTCCGGCAGCGCGCCCGGCACCTGGTAGGTCTCGCGGCGCGTCCCGGCGAGGTTGATCTCGTGCGGCAGCCCCGTGGCGGCGGACGGAGCGATCGTCGCGGTGCCGAAGCGGCGGTGCGGCTCGACGGTCCCGCCCAGCTCGGCGGCGAGCAGCCGCGCGGCCTCCTCGGCGTCGCCCTCGACGGCGATGTCGACGTCGGCCGGCAGCCGCCCGAGCAGCAGGTCGCGGACCGCGCCGCCGACGAGGTAGCAGGGTGGCGCGTCCGCCAGCGCGGCGGCGATCCGCCCCATCCCGGGGATCGCGCCGACGCGCTCGGCCAGCTGGCGCTCGGTCAGCACGGCCCCATTCTCGCAGCGCCCGCCGTCCCTGGCACGCGGTGAGAGTTTCGGCCAAATATTGGCCGAAACTCTCACCGTGGCCAGCGGAGGACGCGGCCGCGCGGCGGGCCGGCGACGCGCGGCGGGCCGGCGGCTAGAGGCGGACGGGGATGCCCGCGGCCCGCATCCGCTCCTTGGCCTCGCGGACGGTGTGCTGGCCGTAGTGGAAGATCGACGCGCACAGCACCGCGTCGGCGCGGCCGCGCTCGACTGCGTCGACGAGATGGTCGAGCGTGCCCGCGCCGCCGGAGGCGATCACCGGCACCTCGACCGCGTCGGCGACCGCGCGCGTCAGCGACAGCTCGTAGCCGTCCTCGGTCCCGTCGCGGTCCATGCTGGTCAGCAGGATCTCCCCCGCCCCGCGCTCGACCCCCTCGCGCGCCCACTCGACCGCCTCGCGTCCGGTCTCGGTCCGCCCGCCGTGGACGAGGACCTCGTAGCCGTGGCCGGCCGCGCGGGCGCGCGCGTCGATCGCGAGCACCACGCACTGGGCGCCGAAGACCTCGGCCAGCTCGCCGATCAGCTCCGGCCGCTGGACCGCGGCCGAGTTGACCGACACCTTGTCGGCGCCCGCGTCGAGCACGACCTGGGCGTCGGCGACCGAGCGGATGCCGCCGCCGATCGTGAACGGGATGAAGACGTCGTCGGCGCAGCGCCGGGCGAGCTCGGCGACCGTCTCGCGCCGCTCGTGCGAGGCGGTGATGTCCAGGAAGACGATCTCGTCGGCGCCCTCGTCCTGGTAGCGGACGGCCAGCTCGACCGGGTCGCCGGCATCGCGGATGTCGACGAAGTTGGTCCCCTTGACGACGCGGCCGGCGTCGACGTCGAGGCACGGGATGACGCGCTTGAGCACCATCGCTAGCGGCGGCGGCGCGACGCCGGCCGCGCCTCGAGCGCCGCCCGGCCCTCGCGGACGGTGAAGCGGCCCTCGTAGAGCGCCTTGCCGGAGATCACCCCGGCGAGGTTGAGCAGGCGCAGGTCGCGCAGCGCCTCGAGGTCGGCGAGCGAGCCGACGCCGCCGGACATGATGAAGCGGCCGCGCACCGCCGCGGAGATCCGCCGCACCTCGTCGACGTCGACGCCCTCGAGCATCCCGTCGCGGTCGGCGTTGGTGTAGACGAAGCGCGTCGCGCCCTGCTGCTGGAGGCGGGCGATCAGCTCCTCCGCGCGCATCTGGGTCGCCCGTGTCCAGCCCGAGACCGAGACGTGGCCGTCGCGCACGTCGACGGCTACGAGGATCCGCTGGCGCCAGGTCTCCAGCGCGGTCTGGAGGAACTCGGCGTCGCCGTAGGCGGCCGTGCCGATCACCACGCGCGCCGCGCCGGCGGCGAGCGCCGCGCGCACCGACTGCAGCGAGCGCAGCCCGCCGCCGTACTGGACCGGCACTTCGAGCTCGCCGGTGATCCGCTCGAGATGGTCGAGGTTCGCCGGCTCGCCCTCGCGCGCGCCGTCGAGGTCGACGACGTGCAGGTAGCGGGCGCCCGCCTCGACGAACGACCGCGCCGCCTCGAGCGGGTCGTCGGCGTAGACGGTCTCGTCGTCGAAGCGCCCCTGGCGCAGCCGCACCGCCTTGCCGTCGCGGATGTCGACCGCGGGCAGGAGGATCATGCGGCGGCCGGCGCTCCGGACCGGCAGCGGGTCGCGAAGTTGCGCAGCAGGCGCAGGCCGTCGGGACCCGACTTCTCGGGGTGGAACTGGGTGCCGTAGACCCCGTCGCGGGCGACGACGCTCGCGAACGCCCGGCCGTAGCCGGCGACGCCCACGACCTCGGGCCCGTCGACGTCGAGGTTGGCGAAGGAGTGCACGTGGTAGAAGGCGCAGGGGTCGGGCAGGCCGTCGGCGATGTCGGTCGACCCGCGCCAGGAGACCGGGTTCCAGCCGATGTGCGGCACCTTCAGGCCGGGCGCGTCGAGCGGCTCGACCCGCCCGCTGAGCAGGCCGAGGCCCTCCGCGCCGCCGTGCTCGGCGCTGCCGTCGTAGAGCAGCTGCATGCCGAGGCAGATGCCGAGGATCGGCACGCCGGCGTCGCGGCGCTCCGCGAGCAGGCCGTCGAAGCCGCGCTCGCGGACGGCGGCCATCGCCTTCGGGAACGCGCCGACGCCCGGCAGCACGACCCCGTCGGCGGCGCGCACGACGTCGTGCTCGCGCGTGATGACCGCGCGCGCGCCGACGTGCTCGAACGCCTTCTCGGCCGAGCGCAGGTTCCCCATCCCGTAGTCGAGAATGGCGACGGTGGTCACAGGGTGCCCTTCGTGGAGGGGACGCCGGTGACGCCGGGGTCGAGCGCGACGGCGTCGGCGAGCGCGCGCGCGAACGCCTTGAAGGCGGCCTCGACCATGTGGTGGGTGTTGCTGCCGCGCTCGACGGTGACGTGCAGCGTCAGCTTCGCCGCGCTCGCGACCGCGCGCATGAACTCCTCGGCGAGGTCGGAGTCGAAGTCGGCGACCGCCTCGGCCGGCAGGTCGCCCTCGAACAGCGCGAACGGGCGGCCGGAGACGTCGAGCGCGCAGCTCGCGCGCGCCTCGTCCATCGGCACGACGGCGTGGCCGTAGCGGCGGATGCCGCTGCGGTCGCCGAGCGCCGCGTCGAGCGCGCGGCCGAGCACGATCCCGGTGTCCTCGACGGTGTGGTGCGGGCCGGTCTCGAGGTCCCCGGCGACCTTGACGTCGAGGTCGAGCCGGCCGTGGCGGGCGACGGCGTCGAGCATGTGGTCGAAGAAGCCGACCCCGGTCGCGCGCGTGCCGGCGCCGTCCCCGTCGAGGGACAGCGACAGCGTGATGTCGGTCTCGTTGGTGCGGCGTGAGATCTCGGCGCTCCGGCTCATGCGCGGCGCTCCATCGACTCGGCGTGAACGGGGAAGCCCTCGGCGCGGGCGAGCGGCGCCCCGGCCGTGGCCAGACGGCCGGCTGCGTCGCCCGGCAAGGATACGCGAGCCATCCGGCGGCGGAACGTCGCGGGCGAGACGGCGCTCTGGTACCGGGCGGCGCCGCCGGTCGGCAGGATGTGGTTGGAGCCGGCGACGTAGTCGCCGAAGGCGGTCGCGGCGGCCGGCCCGACGAAGGTCGCGCCGGCGTTGCGGACCTCCCCGGCGAGCGCCTCGGCGCCGGGCCCGGCGAGCTGGAGGTGCTCGGGCGCGATCGCCTCGGCGAGCGCGAGCGCGGCGGCGACCGTCTCGGTCCGCACCAGCGCGAGCGGCGCCTGGGCGACCGACGGCCGCTCGGGCACCAGCCGCTCGACCGCGACGCCGATCAGCTCGAGCAGGTCGGCGTCGGGCGAGATCGCCGCGACGAGGCTGTCGGGCCCGTGCTCGGCCTGGGCGAGCAGGTCGAGCGCGAGCGGCTCGGCGTCGGCGTCGCCGTCGCTGACGACGACCAGCTCGCTCGGCCCGGCGATCCCGTCGATCCCGACGGTGCCGTAGACCTGGCGCTTGGCCTCCTGGACCCACGGCCCGCCGGGCCCGGCGATCACGTCGACCGGCGCGATCGTCTCGGTGCCGTGGGCGAGCGCGGCGATCGCCTGAGCGCCGCCGGCGCGGTAGACCTCGTCGACGCCGCACAGCTCGCAGGCGGCGAGGATCGCCGGGTGGACGGCGCCGTCGGGGCCAGGCCCGGCGCAGACGGCGATCCGCTCGACACCGGCGGCGCGCGCGGTCGCGGCGGCCATCACCACCGACGACGGGTAGGCGGCGCGCCCGGCGGGCGCGTAGATCCCGGCGCTGGCGACGGCGTGCTCGGCGATCTCGACCCGCTGGCCCTGCTCGAGCTCGACGGCGACCGGCTCGCGCAGCTGGGCGGCGGCGACGGCGGTCACGTTGGCGATCGCGGTCCGCAGGCCGGCGGCGACGGCCGGGTCGAGCCCGCGCGCAGCGGCGGCCAGCTCGGCGCCGTGGACGCGCAGCGCCGAGCGGTCGAGCGCGACGCCGTCGATCCGCTCGGTCAGCGCGCAGAGCGCCGCGTCGCCGCCGGCGCGCAGCTCGGCGACGATCGCCCGCACGCCGTCCTCGACCGAGCGCGGGTCCGGCGTCAGCGCGCGGATCTCCGCGGCGGTGGCGTCGGGTCCGAGGTCGTGGCGGATCACCGCGCCTCCTCGCGCAGCCGCGCCACGACGGCGTCGATCTCGGCCGCCTTGAGCTTGTGGGCGACGGGGTTGGCGATCAGGCGGGCGGTGCAGGTGACGATGCTCTCCACCACCTCGAGCCCGTTCTCGGCGAGCGTGCGGCCGGTCGCGGTCAGGTCAACGATCCCGTCGACCATCCCGGTCAGCGGCGCCAGCTCGACGGCGCCCTTGACGGCGACCAGCTCGACCTGGCGGCCGGTGGCGGCGAAGTGGGCGGCGGCGATGCGCGTGTACTTGGTGGCGATCCGCGCCCGCCCGAGCCGGCGCAGCGACTCGCCGATCGCGTCGTCGCCGCTGCGGCGCGCGACGACCATGTCGCAGCGGCCGTAGCCGAGGTCGAGGAGCTCGTAGACCTCGCGCTCGGGGCTCTCGAGCAGCACGTCCTTGCCGGTCACGCCGATGTCGGCGGCGCCGTGCTCGACGTAGGTCGGCACGTCGCTGGGCCGGACGGTGACGATCCCGGCCTCCTCGAAGAGCAGCTTGCGGTCGTTGGCGCGGACCTCCGCGGTGTCGACGCCGAGCCCGTCGAGGAGGTCGAGCGTCCCGCCCATCAGCGCCCCGCGCGGGACCGCGATCGTCAGGCCGGTGGCGTTCACGACTGCTGCTCCTCGGCGGTCTGGGCGATGTGGACGCGCTGGACGTCGAGCGCGATCCCGCAGGCCGGCCGCGGCGCGCCGAAGCGGCCGATCAGCTCGTCGTAGCGGCCGCCGCCGCCGAGCGCGAAGCCGACGGCCGGGTCGTAGAGCTCGAAGACGGCCCCGGTGTAGTAGCCGAGGTCGCGGACCAGTCCGAGGTCGAGGATCACCCGCTCGGCGATCCCGCGCCGCTCGAGGTCGCCGTAGAGGTCGCGCAGCCGGTCGAGCGCCTCGCCGGCCGGGCCGGCGCCGCGGTCGAGCACCTCGGGGCCGCCGCGCCGCTGCGGCAGCTCGACGAGCAGGTCGCGTGCGTCGGCGGCGAGCCCGAGCTCGTCGACGGCCAGCTCGAGCGCGACCAGGTCGCGCCGGGTGAGGCAGTCGAGCAGCTCGCGGTGGCGCTGCGCGGGAACCTCGAGCGCGGCGAGCAGCCGCCGGTAGAGGCCGCCGTCGCCGACGCCGACGCGGTGGCGCGCCAGCCCGGCCGCGGCGAGCGCGTCGACGGCGATCCCGAGCACTTCGGCCTCGCCTTCGGTGCCGGGCACGCCGATCAGCTCGATGCCGCTCTGGAGGAACTCGCGCTGCTGGCCGGTCCGCTGGCCGACGACGCGGTGGGCGTGGGCGGAGTAGCAGAGCCGCAGCGGGCCGTCGGCGCCGGCGAAGCGGGTCGCCGCGACGCGCGCGATCGGCACCGTCATGTCCGAGCGCAGCGCGAGCACCTTGCCCTGGTCGTCGAACATCCGGAACGCCGCCGCGCCGGCCTCGCCACCGCCGGCCGCGAGCACCTGCTCGTACTCGACCGTCGGCGTCCAGACCTCGCCGTAGCCGGCGTCGGCGAAGGTGGAGCGCAGGCGCTCCTCGATCGCGCGCAGCTCGCGCATCTCGTCGGGCAGCACGTCGCGCGTGCCCGCGGGTATCTGGTGGATCACGTCCGTCCCCTCCTCGGCGGCGTGACGCGCAGGCTAGACGGAGAGCGGCTCACCCTGCTGGGCGACGCCTCGCGGGGGGACGCGCTCGATCCGCGCGCCGAGCGCCCGCAGGCGCTCCTCGATCCGCTCGTAGCCGCGGTCGATCTGGCGCACGTTGCCGATCTCCGAGGTGCCGTCGGCGCACAGCGCGGCGATGAGCAGCGCCATCCCGGCGCGGATGTCGGGGCTCTCCATCCGCTCGCCGTGAAGCCGGCTCGGGCCGCTGACGACCGCGCGGTGCGGGTCGCAGACGATCACCCGAGCGCCCATCGAGACGAGCTTGTCGACGAAGAACAGCCGGTTCTCGAACATCTTCTCGTGGATGAGGACCATGCCCTGGGCCTGGGTCGCCATCGCCAGGGCGATCGAGGTCAGGTCGGCCGGGAACGCGGGCCAGGGGCCGTCCTCGATCTTCGAGACGGCGTCGCCGTCGTCGTCGCGGACGCGCAGCTCCTGGCCGGCTGGAACCACGATGTCGTCGCCGTCGACGTCGATCCGGCAGCCGAGCCGGGCGAAGGCGAGCCGCGTCATGCGCAGGTCGTCGGGGCCCGCGTCGACGATCCGCAGCTCGCCGCCGGTGCAGGCGGCGGCCGCGATGAAGCTGCCGATCTCGATGTAGTCGGGGCCGATCGCGAAGTCGGCGCCGCCGAGCTCCTCCTGGCCGTGGACGACGATCACGTTCGAGCCGATGCCCTCGATCCGGGCGCCCATCGCCAGCAGCAGCCGCGCCAGGTCCTGGACGTGCGGCTCGGAGGCGGCGTTGTGGATGACCGTCGAGCCGGGCGTCAGGGCGGCCGCCATCAGCGCGTTCTCGGTGGCCATCACCGACGGCTCGTCCATGAAGAAGTCGCAGGCGCAGAGGCCCTCGGGCGCTTCGATGTCGTAGACGCGGCCGCTGCGGACGGTCGCCCCGAGCGCGCGGAAGGCGTCGAGGTGGGGGTCGAGCCGCCGGCGGCCGATCACGTCGCCGCCGGGCGGCGGCATCGTGGCGCGACCGAAGCGCGCGAGCAGCGGGCCGGCGAGCAGGAACGAGGCGCGGATCCGCTCGGCGAGCGCCGCGTCGACGGCGGTCTCGCGGACGCCGGCGCCGCAGACGGCGACGACGTTCTCGTCGCGCCACTCGGCCTCGGCGCCGACCTGGCGCAGCAGGTCGATCTGGGCCTCGACGTCGCGGATGCGCGGGATGTTGCGCAGCACGACCTCCTCGCGGGTGAGCAGGGTCGCGGCGAGGACCGGCAGCGCGGCGTTCTTGTTGCCGGCCGGCACGACCGTGCCTGACAGCGGCTGTCCGCCTTCGATGATGAATTTCTCCATGCGGGGATCCGTCCTGCTGGTTGGCGTCGACGGCCGGGCAAGGGTAGCGAAGCCCATTTCGCCTGTGGATTCGCTCCGGCGCGCCCTTCACCTGCCGCCGGGGCTGCGGCGGCTGGCGCCGACGGGCAGCCCGCCGCGCGCGCGGCTGGGGTCGCTGAGGTGGCGCAGCCGCCGCGCGCGGTAGATCCGGCGCTGCACGTAGAGGGTCAGCGTG
The DNA here is from genome assembly GCA_012718975.1 of Solirubrobacterales bacterium. GTDB lineage: Bacteria > Actinomycetota > Thermoleophilia > Solirubrobacterales > Thermoleophilaceae > JAAYBF01. The sequence continues at coordinate 18,105 of JAAYBF010000088.1, forward strand.
CCGGCGGCGACGATCGCGAGCAGGTTGATGCACAGCTGGCCGAGCGCGCCGCCGGCCTCGCCCCACTGCGCGAAGGCCAGCGCGACGGCGACGTTGGCCGCGGCGGGAATCGTGGTGACCGAGATCAGCACGCCGATCAGCGCGCCGGACTTGGCGCTGGTCAGCGACAGAGTCCCGGCGATCCCGGCGATGAAGGCGATCACGAACGACAGCTCGTCGGGCTGGGCGATGAAGCTGGTCAGCGGGTGCTCGCCGGGCGCGAAGCCGTCGGGCACCTGGCCGAATCCCTTGAGCGCGAGCGCGAACAGCAGCGTCGCCGCGATCCCGACCGGGAACCCGACGCCGAGCGCGAGCAGCGAGCGCCGGGTGAGCTGGCGCTGGCGCTGGACGATGCCGACGCAGATCCCGGCGAGCGGGCCGAACTCGGGGCCGACGACCATCGCGCCGACGATCAGGATCGGCTGGTCGAGGATCAGCCCGAGCGAGGCGATCAGCATCGCGAGCACCATGAAGGCGACGAAGGTGGCCGAGAGCTCGGTGAGCTCCTCGCTGCGGGCGTCGACGTCCTCCCAGATGACGGCGTCGCCGGGCAGTCCGGCGGCTCGGCTCTCGGCGCGCCGGGCGCCCTCGGAGAGCTGGGTCTCGACCGGCATGATCGTGATCGAGCCGCACTTCGGCAGGTCGAGCTCGGCGAGGTCGCCGAGGACGACGCTGGCGTCCTCGCGGGCTACGTCGGCGAGGATCAGGTCACCGCGCGGCTTGGTCGCCGCGCCGGCGACCAGCACGACGTTGTAGACGGACTCCGCGGCGTCGAGCAGCTCGACCGCCTGGCGCGAGACGTCCGGCGGCGCGACGATCCTGAGGTGGACCACGGCAGCACCCTAGCGCCGCCGCCGACCGCCTCCACGCCGCGCCGGCGCCACGCCTGCAAGAGTCCTTGCAGCCCGTCGCGGTCCGTCCGAGGGCCGGCCTAGCTTTACGAACACATGTTCCCCCGCCTGACACAGACCGTCCTCGCCCGCGCCGACGTGCTGGTCGAGCTCGTCACGCTCGGCGAGTACGGCCTCGACGAGCGCGGCGTCCCGCTGGCGCTGGCTCCGGACGACGACACGGTGCCCCACCTCGGCAGTCGCGGCGCGGTCGCGACCTCCCCGACCGTCCGCGGCGGCGATCCGCTCGCCGACGCGCCCGCGCGGGTGCCCTTGCGCGGCGGCACTGCTCCGCGCCCCCGTCAAGCGCCGCGTCCGCAGGCGCAGGACTGCGCCGCGGCGATCCGGTGGGCCGACCGCCGTCGCGGGCGTTGCGCCGCCGACGCCGACCGTTGCGTCATCGCCCCTGGCGCCGGCGCTCCAGCTCGCCCCTGAACCAGGCGATCGGCTCGGGGTTCTTGCCCGCGGTCGCCCCGTCGAGCTCGACGAAGCGCAGGAACAGCTCGCGGTCGGGGATCCGCTCGAGCATCGCCGTGAACGCACGCTCGTCGAACCGTCCGGTTCGACGGAGCTTGCGCCAGATCCCGTAGGGCCGGTCGTGCAGCTCGACGGTCGCGAGCAGCCGCTCGTCCTCGACGTACTGCTCGGCGACGCGCCGGGCACGGGCGGCGTGGTGGTTGGGCCCGTGGTGGGGCAGCCACTCGCGGACCTTGTACTTCAGCGCGTCGTGGACGAGCGTGACGAACCGCAGCTCGCTGCGCCGGACGCCCTCCTCCCCCCACTCGTCGATCAGCCGCAGCAGGTCGCCGACATGCGCCCCGACGCTCCCCTCGGGGTGCCCTGTGCGTGGTTCGCCCCATGCGAGCCCGCGCAGGACGACGGGGTCCTCGGTGATGCGCCGCTCGAGGTCGTTCTCAGGCTGAAAGCCCGGGATCAGCTCGGCTGCCGGGGCGATCGCCTGCACCCGGCCGCGCTCACCTGACCTCGGCCGCCGCCCAGCCCGCCTCGGAGCGGGCGAGCACGACGAGCATCCGCCGACGTTGGTCGCGCGCCTCGAAGTGAGCCCGGTCTTCGTCGATGCCGGGTCGGTCGTCCACGAGCACCAGCTCGAGCGCCTCGTAATCCCACTCGGGATGGTGCTCGTGCAGCGCCGCGGCCGCCACCTGCTCCATCACGCCGCGGTCCCAGCCGCGATCGGCCGCCCTGGCCGCCTCGAGCGCGTGGTCTGCCTCGGCGAGGTGCTCCTGGTAGGCGCCCGCGTTGCTGGCCATGCGCCCGCGCACCGCCACGATCCCGCCGATCAGGAGCGCTACCACCACGACGGCGGCGACGATCAGGATGACAGCGAGCGTTGACATCTTGGGGTATCGGAGCTGGTAAAGGGAACGGGCCGCCCACGATTGGGCGGCCCGTTCGAGTCAAGAATCGGCGGCGACCTACTCTCCCAGGCCCTTTCAGGCCAAGTACCATCGGCGCAGAGGGGCTTAACTGCTCTGTTCGGAATGGGAAGAGGTGTTTCCCCCTCGCAAAGCCACCGAAAGCCGTAACGCGGGCGGCTCTTGACTACCGCCCACGCACAGGACCGGCAAATTGCCGGGCCCTCAAAACCGCACAGCCAGCCAAACAAGGGCGCGCACCGAGGCGCGCGCCGCCTGGACAACCAAGAAGGATCAAATATCCGTCAAGCCCTCGGACAATTAGTACCGGTCTGCTGAGCGCGTCACCGCGCTTACACATCCGGCCTATCACCTGGTGGTCTTCCAGGGTCCTTACTCCCTCAAAGGGGATGGGAGAGCTCATCTCGAGGTGGGCTTCCCGCTTAGATGCTTTCAGCGGTTATCCCATCCGGACGTAGCTAACCAGCGATGCCCCTGGCGGGACAACTGGTACACCAGAGGTCCGTTCATCCCGGTCCTCTCGTACTAGGGACGACTCCTCTCAACTCTCCAACGCCCATGGCAGATAGGGACCGAACTGTCTCACGACGTTCTGAACCCAGCTCGCGTACCGCTTTAATGGGCGAACAGCCAAACCCTTGGGACCTGCTCCAGCCCCAGGATGCGATGAGCCGACATCGAGGTGCCAAACCTTGCCGTCGATGTGAACTCTTGGGCA
>JAAYBF010000089.1 GCA_012718975.1 Solirubrobacterales bacterium
GACGGGTGATCCGCCGCGGCGCCCAAGGTCACTGCGTCGGGGCGCCGTCGACGACCCAGGTGTCGCCCTCCTGGGCGAACTTGACGCCGTAGCGCAGACTGCGCGGCGTCTTGGCGACGGCGAGCGCTCGATCACCGCGCACGGTCACCTTCACGAGCTTCGGCTTCGCGTCGCCCGGGCGGCCGGTCTTGTCCAGCTCAACGAGCTTGTCGACGTGCGTCTCGCAGTCCTTCGCCCCCGTGGCCTCGATCATCTGCCGCTTTCCGGCGTCGCTCATCAGGGCGCAGAACTCCGCGGCGTCGTGGTCGTAGAACGCATCGATCAGCGCCGCATAGGTCGCTCTGATGCGGTCCTCGGGCGATCCGCTGTCGCGCACCGGAGCGCTCTGCTCCGAGGTCTGGGCGGCCGCATCGCCGGAGCCGCCGCCGTCTCCGTCGGCGTCGTCGCCCGAGCCGCAGCCGGAGACCGCCAGCGCAACGGCCGCACAGAACGCCGCAGCAGAGCCGCCGGCGCGCAAGAAATCAAAAGTCATCCCGGTTCCCTCCAAACCCCGATGTTTTTCCCTCCCCCGGGCGTGTAGCCTCGGGCAGGCACCCAGCCTAGCCGACCACGACCGTGGCGGACAAGGCCCGGCTGGTGGAGAGCGCGTCGACGTCTGGAGGGAGACGGATGAGCAGAGAGTGGATCACGGCCGCGGCCGTCGCCGTCCTGGCGTCGCTGTTCCCGCCGGCCGCGAGCGCGTCCGGCACATACGGCGTCACCGGGTTCGTCGGCGACCGGCCCGGCGGGACAGGGGGTCTTTTCACCGCCCCTGTCGATGTCGCGATCGACCACGGGTTCCGGCCCGCGGAGGTCGACGACCGCATCTACGTGCTCGAGGGGCCACCGTCCAACCGCGTCCGCCGGCTCGACCGCGACGCCAACGAGGTCGCGGCGTGGCCCGCCCCGGGCCGACCGGGCGGCGTCGCCGTCGACCCCGTCCGCCGTACGGTGCTGACCACCGACGCGGCCGCACGCGCGGTGACCGAGTTCGACCCCGCCGGCCGGCGGCTCCGGCAGTGGCCGATCGACGTCGGCGGCACTCCCCGCAACGGCCCGCGGCAGTTCCTCCCGATCGCGCCGGTGCCGGGACGGCCCGGCGCGGTGCTCGTCGGCGACAGCGCCACCAGCCGCCTCCTGCTGTTCGGGCGCGGGGGCGAGCTCGTGCGCGCTTGGGGCTGGGGCGTCGCCGACGGCCGCGGCAGGTTCCAAGCGTGCGGCCCCGATCCCGGAGCCTGTCGCGCCGGACTCCCACCGCGCGAACGCGGCGCCCAGGTGATGCGCTGGCCGAGCCAGATCGCCGTCGACGGCGAGGGGATCGCCTACGCATCCGCGTTCCTAGGCAAGCTGTTCGAGGACGACCGCGCCCGGACGAGGGTCGAGCGCGTCCCGCTCGACGTCGAGGACGGTCCGTCCGCAACCCGCCTGGCTCCGCTGCTGGCGCCCGACCCCAACCGCGGCCCTACCTTCGACCCGCCGGCCGTGATCCTCACCAACGGTACGACGGAAGGCCTGGACATCGTCCCCGCGAGCGGCGAGTTGCTGGCGATCAACAACCCGTTCGGACCGTCCCAGATCGATCGGCTCGAGGCGCCGGGACGCGCACGGGCCGAGCTTCTCGCCCAGCCCCGCCTCGAGCCCTCGACCCTCCCGTTCCTGCAGAACGTAACCGGCATCGCCAGCTCCCGGGACGGCGGGATCGTGCTGCTGTCCAGCGGCCGGATGCGCGAGGAGACCGGCCGAAGCGCCTTCACCGGCTGCGCCGACCCGGACACCGAGCGGGACTGCCACGGCCTGGTCGTCCTCGCCCGCGGTGGGGCGTCCGCCGCTCTCGCGCTCGCTCCGGGCGCGCCCGGAGAGCCCGTCACCCCCCTGCTGCTCCCGGCGGGCTCGGTCCGCTACCGGGTCGAGGTGAGCAACGACGGGGTCATCTGGTCCGGCGCCACGCCCTGGCGCAACGCCCTCGGCACGAAGCTCGCCGCACGACCGGCCACCATCCGGGCGGACGCGCCCGGCGTCTACCTCGCGCGGCTGACGGCGGTGCGCAAGACGCCGGAGGGCCTCGTCAGGACGACCTCCAACGAGGCCGTCGTCGCGATCGCCCGGCCACGGCCCGACGCCGTCAGTCCGTGAGCCAGCTCGCCACCTTCCACGTCCCGTCCTCCTGGACTAGCCTCGCGGTCTGCGGACCCGGGCTCGAGTCGAGCTCGGCATGCACCGTGGCGCGGTTGCCCCGGACGTCGATCGCGACGACCGTCGGATCGGTGTCCTCGGTGAGATCGCCGGCGGTCAGATAAGTCTCGAAACCATCCGCGCAGGTGGGCGGATCCTCGGTGCTCAGGCCGGCGAACTGCCGGTTGGCCTCCTCCGACAGCTCGCCGCATGCGGCGGCGCCGTCCTCCGCCGCGAGCGCGTCGCGCATCCGATCGAAGGCCGCGCGCGCCTCGGCCTCCGGCGTTCCCGCCGCCGCGTCGGCGCCACCACCGCCATCGCCGTCGTCGCCACACGCGGCCAGCGCGCCGGCCGCCAGCAGAACCGCCGTCCCGACGGCGAACCGCCGGCCAACTCCTCGCTTCATCTTCCACTCCCTCCAGTGGGAACAGGCACGTTCATGCCTCCGTCGGCCGCATGCTA
>JAAYBF010000010.1 GCA_012718975.1 Solirubrobacterales bacterium
ATCGTCATGCACGGCGTCGACCACGTCGTCGAGACGCTGCAGCGCCTGCAGCGCCTCGGCGTGCGCATCGCGATCGACGACTTCGGCACCGGCTACTCGTCGTTCGCGTACCTGCGTGACCTGCCCATCGACACGGTCAAGATCGACAAGAGCTTCGTCAAGGACCTCGGCTCGCCGCTGCACGCGCCCCAGTTCGCGCTGGCCCTCGTCGAGGCGATCACTCACGTGGCCAAGCACCTCGACCTCGTGATCGTCGCCGAGGGCATCGAGACGGAGTCCCAGCGCCAGGTCCTGCTGGACCTCGGCTGCCAGCTCGGTCAGGGCTACCTGTTCTCGCGACCGCTGCCGCCGGAGCAGATGCGGCCGTTCCTGCGCCTACCCCGGACCGAGGACGTCCTGGTCCGCGACACGCTCGTCAACTGACGCCCGGCCGCCCTCGCCGACCGACTCGAGCCACAGCGTCATCGCGCCGACGGGCCGACCCTCCGCCACGGCCTCGCAGCGGTAGCGGCGCGCCGCGCCGACGTCCGGGTGGCCGCCGGCGCCGGCCCGCGCCGCCCTGAACGCGACGCGCTCGCCGGCCCACGCCAGGTCGCTGGCCTCGACCTCACCGCGCACGACGCGGTAAGGCGAATCGTGCAGCCGGCCGGCGAGGTACGAGAGCTGGCCCATGAGCACCGCCACGGGCAGCGCGGGGAAGCCGTCGAAGTGCCCGGCGCAGGCTGCCGCCGGCACCGCCGCGACGACCTGCTCGACGAGGTCGCCGCTCCCCTGCCACGCCGTCGCCAGGAGGCTGCCGTACGGGCTCGGGACCGATGGCGTGTCCCTGGCGAAGCGTCGGAACAGGCGCTCGAACGCCGGCTCCGTGAGGACCGTGTAGTCGACCTCGAACGACGCCAGCGGCGCGCCGCCCGCCGTCGCCTCCACCGCCGCGCGGCAGGCGCGCTTGTCGAGGGCCAGCAGCCGCGCCGCGAAGCGCACGGGCGTGCCGTAGGGCGCGGCGTTGGGGCTGTAGCGGCACTCCGCTCGGCGCGCCAGGTAGTAGCGGCGCGCGTCGTCGGGCTGGCTGCAGGCCGCGAGCGAGAGGCCGACGATCGCCGCGTGCCGGCCCAGCTCGGCCGCCGGCATGGGCCCGACCTCGAGGCCGGCGGGCGACTCCGCGACCGCGGTGGCGTGGAGGTCGAGGCCCGCGAGCGCGAGGTCGGTGAGGGCGAAGTACGGGGGGCGGACGCAGATCCGCGGCCGCAGGTCCGGCGTCGCCGCGGGGACCGACGGGCGCGGGGTGTGGAGCCACGACGAGGACACGAGCGGCATGCTCGCCCGTGGCGCCCGGCCTCGGGAGTGGCATCGGCGACTCGTGCCGCGGACGGCCGCGCGCGGGGCTCGCGGGACGCGGCGCCGAGCGTGGCGGCGCGGGTCGCGGGCGCGGGACCGCGATCTCGCCCGCCCCCTGCCTGTGGACCGACGCCGCGCGCTTTCAGGTATAGTCGTCTAGACAAACACAGCAGGACCGACCGAGGGAGGGGCGAGGCGCGGGTGCTCCGTGACGAGGTACCGCTATACGCGCGGATCGAGCGCGACATCAGGCAGGCGATCGCCAGCGGCGAGCTCGTCATCGGCGCGCGCGTGCCCACCGAGCAGGAGCTCTGCGCGCGCTACGGGGTCTCACGCATGACCGTCCGCCAGGCCCTCGAGCGACTGGCCGCCGCCGGGCTGGTGGTACGCAGGCGCGGCGTGGGCACGTTCGTGGCGCGGGACAAGATCGAGCGCGTCGCGAGCCGCCTCCTCGGCTTCAGGGAGGACGCGATCGCCCACGGGCTCAGGCCGGACACGACGGTGCTCTCCCGCGGCTACGAGCCGGCCGGGGAGGACGACGGCTCACTCCTCGACGTGCCGCCGACCGACCTCGTCTACCGCGTCACCCGCCTGCGGACCACCGACGGCGAGCCGATCGGGCTCAACGTCGTCGTGCTCCTCCCCGACGTCGCGGCGGAGCTCGACGGCGCCGACTACGCGGCCTCGCTCTACGACGAGGTCGCGCGCCTGTTGGGCCGGGAGGTCGCCAGGGCGGACCAGACCGTCGAGGCCGTGAACGGGCGCGAGGCCGACTGCGAGCTCCTGGGCGTGACGCCGTCGGCGCCGCTGCTGCGCGTCACGCGCGTCACCTACCTGGACAGCGGGCGCCTCATCGGGCTGACCCGGACGCTCTACCGCGGCGACCGCTACTACCTGTCCCTGAGGGTCGACAGATCGGAGCCCACGATGACGGGCTGAGCGCGAGAAGGGCCGCCTCGCGGCGCCGCCGCGAGCGTGGGAGGCGCTACCGCGCGGCCCGACGACCCGAGAGGCGCCGACGAGACGCGTGAGGAGCGCGACCCGCGAGCGGGTCGCGACGACGAGAGGAAGGAGCACGACATGACCGAGAGGAACCGCCACATCCGCCCGATCCTGGCCGCTCTGGCCGCGCTGGTCCTGCTGCCGTTCGCGACGGCGCAGCAGGACTGCCCCCGCGGCGAGCTCGACACCCGCTTCTGCGACGTCGACGGCGACATGCTCGCCGACCCCCCGACGGACGCGTCGCAGTACGTCAGGCCCAGCACGCTCGTGTTCACCTACGCGCCCACCGAGGACCCCGCCGTCTACCAGGGCGCCTTCGCCGAGTTCATGGACTACCTGTCCGAGAAGACCGGGCTGCCCGTGCAGTACTTCCCGGTCCGCTCGTACGCCGCCCAGATCGAGGCGATGCGGGCCGGCCGCCTGCACGTGGCCGGCTTCGCCGCCGGGGCGGTGCAGGAGGGCGTGAACATGGCGGGCTTCCACCCGATGGCGCTCATGGCCGCCGACGACGGCTCGTTCGGCTACGAGATGGAGATCATCGTCAAGCGCGGCAGCGACATCGAGGAGCTCGCCGACCTCGCGGGGCGCCAGCTCGCGTTCGTCTCCCCCACCTCCAACTCCGGCTACAAGGCGCCAGCCGCGCTGCTCTACGCCGAGCTCGGGCTCAAGCCCGACGAGGGCTACCAGACGGCCTTCTCCGGCGGCCACGACAACAGCATCCTCGGCGTCGTCAACGGCGACTACGAGGCCGCCGCGATCGCCAGCACGGTGCTGCGCCGCATGGTGAACCGCGAGGTGCTCTCGCTCGACGACCTCGAGATCATCTACACGTCCCAGACGTTCCCCTCGACCGCTTACGGCGCCGTGTACGACCTCGACCCCGAGCTCTACGCGGCCGTGCGTGAGGCGTTCCTGACGTTCGACTGGGAGGGCACGGCACTGCAGGCCGAGTTCACCGACGTGAACCGCTGGGTCCCGGTCGACTACGCGACCGACTGGGAGGTCCTGCGCCGGATCGCCGCCGCCGAGGCCGAGATCGGCGAGTAACGGGAAGGACCCGCCATCCTCGAGATCACCGGACTCGTCAAGCAGTACGGCCGCGGCGAGGTCGCGCTGAAGGGGGTCGACCTGAGCGTGCCGGCCGGGCAGGTCATGGCCCTCATCGGTCCCTCGGGGGCCGGCAAGAGCACGCTGATCCGCTGCGTGAACCGCCTCGTCGAGCCCACCGCCGGCACCGTGGAGCTCGAGGGTGTCGACCTCACGAGCCTCTCCCGTCGGCGGCTGCGGCTCGAGCGGCGCCGCATCGGGATGATCTTCCAGGAGTTCGCGCTCGTCGACCGCCTGACCGTGATGGAGAACGTCCTCTCCGGCCAGCTCGGCTACGTAGGCTTCTGGCGCAGTTGGTTCCGGCGCTTCCCGGCGCGCACCGTCAACCGCGCCTACGAGCTCCTCGAGCGCGTCGGGATCGCCGACCAGCTCGACAAGCGCGCCGACCAGCTCTCCGGCGGGCAGCGCCAACGCGTCGGCATCGCCCGCGCCCTCCTGCAGGACCCCGACATCCTGCTCGTCGACGAGCCCACGGCCAGCCTCGACCCCAAGACGTCGCG
>JAAYBF010000011.1 GCA_012718975.1 Solirubrobacterales bacterium
ATGGTCGGCCCGGCCGGCGCCCCCTACGCCGTGCGCGGCGAGGGGGCGCTGGTCTGGGACGACACCGGGCGCGAGCTGATCGACCTCAACGCGAACTTCACGACGCTGATCCACGGGCACGCCCAGCCGGAGATCGTCGCCGCGGCGACCGCGGCGCTCGAGCGCGGCAGCTCGTTCGGCCTGCCCAACGAGGCCGAGCTCGACCACGCCGAGCGGCTGCTGGCGCGGCTCCCGCACGCCGACCGCGTCCGCTACGCCAACTCCGGCACCGAGGCCGTGATGACCGCGCTGCGCGTCGCGCGGGCGCACACCGGCCGCAGCCGCACGATCCTGGTCCGCAGCGCCTACCACGGCACCTCCGACGCCGTCCTCGCCGCCGGCGACCGGCGCTCGTGGCGCGGGCTGCCGGAGTCGGTGCGGGCGGAGACGACGCTGCTGCCGCTCAACGACGTCGACGCGCTGCGCGAGGCGATCGCCCGCGAGGGGTCGCGCACCGCCGCCGTGCTGGTCGACCTGATGGCCAACCGCTCGGGGCTGATCCCCGCCACGCGCGAGTTCGCCCACGCGCTCGCCGACCTCTGCGCCGAGTGGGGCATCCTGCTGGTCGCCGACGAGGTGATCTCGTTCCGGCTCGCCCACGCGGGGCGCGCCTCCGACTACGGCCTCGCCCCGGACCTGACGGTGCTCGGCAAGCTGATCGGCGGCGGCCTGCCCGTCGGCGCGATCGCCGGCCGCGCCGAGGTAATGGCCGAGCTCGACCCCCAGCGCCCCGACGGGCTCGAGCACGGCGGCACGTTCTCGGGCAACCCGGTCACGATGGCCGCCGGCAGCGTCGCGCTCGACCTCTTCGACCGGGCGGCGGTCGACCGCCTCAACGGGCTCGGGCGCCGCTTCGCCGACGTCCTGCGCCCGCGCGTCGAGGCGGCCGGCTGGGAGCTGCGCGGCGACGGCTCGCTCTGGCGCCCGTGGCCGCTCTCGCCCGACGGCGAGTCGCCGGGCGCGCTCCAGCTCGCGGTCTGGTGGGCGAGCTACGAGCGCGGCGTGCTGCTCAACCCGACCGGCCTGATCGCGCTGACGACACCGCTCGACGAGCCGCTCGTCGACGACGCCGCCGCCCGCGTCGCCGAGGCGGTCGAGGCGGTCGCGAACGGCTGGCGGCCCTCCGGCGCCAGCCGCCCGGGCCCGGCTCCCGCCGAGGCCTGAGGCGCCGACACCCCGGCGGTCGGCGCCTGGCTGCCCCTAGGTGGCGATCGAGTCGACGAGCCGCCACACGCCGCTGCCCGGGTTGCCCGGGGCAGGCGTGCCGTCGCCGTGATGCTTCTCGTCGAGGCTCCGTGCTCGCGCCTTCGCGTCCGGGTAGGCGGCGACCAGTCGGTCCAGCGCGGCAGCCGAGAGGACCTTGCGGCAGCCGAGATGATCCTCCGCCCGCCGCTGGGCCTCGCGGCGTCCGATGTGCGCAGTCTGGTCGGCGAAGTGGAGGATGAACCAGAGCTCGATGCAGGGGTTCGAGACCGCGACCCCGATCCCGTGGTCGCGCGCCCGCCTGATCGCATCCGGCAAGTGAGGGTGCTCATCGACGTCGAACACGCACCACACCTCGTCGTGCGCGCGGCCCCGCCCGCGCCTGGCGTCCTTCTCGTTCCTCGCCTTGGCCCCGATCGCCCGATCGACGAGGGCCATCGGTGGACCGTGGAACGGATCGATCTCGACGTTGACGTGGCGATTCTCGCGACGCCACGCGTTCACGTAGGCCTCCTCGGTCACCGCGCCCTCGAGGAAGACCAGCAGCTCGCGGCGGCCGGACCGCGCCGGCACCGTTCGCGACCGCCGAGCCACTAGCCGTCGCGACCGCCGACCGGTTCCGCGATCCGCTCCAGCACACCGCGCGAGACGACCGGAACACCGCCGTAGCGGCCGGCCAGATAGCGCCGTCCGAGTGCCTCCCCGCGACGCGGCGCCTGGTCGGCGAGCGGGTACAGGCTGCTACCCCCCTGCCGGTCCTTCTCGGTGAACCAGATCTGGTCGCGCCCGAGCGGTCGGTCCGCGGAGTCGCCGAGGAGCGTCACCTCGTGCGAGTTGAAGATCAGCTGGGCGCGCCGGGGGTTGCTCACCTTGGACTGGAATAGATCGACCAGCGTCCCGGTCAGAAGCGGGTGGAGGCTGGCCTCCAGCTCGTCCGCGAGCAGCACCGACCCCTGCCGCAGCGCTTCGACGACCGGCCCGATCAGCCCGAACCAGACCACGGTCCCCCATGACTCGTCTGCGGAGTCGAGCTCCACGGCCCTGCCGCCGACTGCCTGGTGCTTCATGCTCACGTCGAAGTCCTCGACCTCGAAGTCGTCGCCCTCTCCGCTGCCGTCCTCGCCACGCAGCACGTCGACCACCTTCGCGAGCTTCTCCTTGAGCTCGTCGTCGTAGTCGCGACGCGTGACGTCGACGATGCCCAAGTCGGCCTCCTGCAACAGCTCGAGAACCTGCTCGCGTCGCCCTTCCTCCTCCAGGAGCTTCACGGTGATGCCCTGGCGAAGGGTGCGGCTGTGGACGTCCGCGAAGAGGAGGTTGCGCTGGAACCATAGGTAGAGCGGCAGGAACAACGGGTGCGCTGTCGCCGCCGCGGTCGAGAGGAAGAGCGCGTTGCGCCGCAGGATCTCCTCGGTCGCGCGTCCGCGGGCCCGGTGGCGAGTGCCGAGCCGGACGTCGTCACCGTCGCGCTGGAGCAGCTGGACGGCACGGCCATGCGGGTAGCTGCGCGCCCACTCCTCGACGATCCGCTCGGAGTCGGCGCGGAAGCCGTAGACGTGGAGCACGCCGTCGAGCACCACCTCGACCTCGTACGTCGACGGCTCGGCGTCGTTCTCGCCGAGCCGGAACGGCTGGGTCGGGAGCCTGGTCTGCGGGCCTGCCTGCTTGAAGGAGTGGAGGACGAACCCGCGCATCTGCGCCATGGCCTTGAGCATGTTCGACTTACCCGACGCGTTCGCCCCGAAGATCCCCGCGACCGGTAGGACGCGCATCGGGCGGCCGCCCTCACGCCAGGGAACCTCCCGTGGCACGTCCTCCTCGGAGAGCCGCGTCGCCTCGAGAGCCAACTCGAACTCATCCCGGAACGAGAGGACGTTCCGGCCTCTGAAGGCCACCAGCATCGAAGCCCGATCGGCGCCGTCGTGCGTGGTTCCGCTCATCTGGGGCTAGATACTACGGAAAATCCGCGTTTTCGCAACCAAGAGCGGTCACTATGGGCGATCTCTCCCGGTGCCGCTCAGGCGGCGGCGAAGCGCGCCACGCCGGCGCGGACGTGGTCGGGCCACGGCCGCTTGCGGAAGGTCTCGGCGTCGACGCAGACGTGGCGGACCTCGATCTCGGCGATCGTGTCCGCGCCGCGGCGGACGGTCATCGCGGTGGTCATCGACGTCTCGCCGACCGCCGCGACGGCGACATCGAAGGCGATCTCGTCGTCGTAGCCGGCCGCGGCCCGGTAGCGGACGCGCGCCTCGGCGACGACGAAGTCGACGCCGGAGGCGACCAGCTCCGGGTGCGGCCCCACCGCGGCGCGCATCATCTCGGTGTGGGCGGTGTCGGCCCAGGTGAGGTAGTGGGCGTTGAAGACGTGGCCCTGCATGTCGCACTCCGCGTAGCGGACGCGCGTCGTCCAGGTGAACGCCTCCGCCACGCCGGCCTCAGGCCGCCGCGAGGATGTGGACCGCCGAAGCGGCCGCGTCGGAGGTGACGAAGCCGCCGACGCAGTGGGTCAGGCCGATCCGCGCGCCCTCGACCTGGCGCTCGCCGGCCTCGCCGCGCAGCTGGGTGACGACCTCGTGCGCCTGGGCGATGCCGGTCGCGCCGAGCGGGTGCCCGCGCGAGAGAAGCCCGCCGCTGGTGGAGACCGGGAGCCGGCCGCCGAGCGAGCTGTCGCCGGACTGGACCATCGCCGCACCTTCCCACATCGGGCAGAAGCCGAGGTCCTCGTAGTGGATGATCTCGCAGATCGTGAAGGCGTCGTGGACCTCGGCGACGTCGACGTCCTCGGGCCCGACGTCGGCCATCTCGTAGGCCGCGAGCGCGGCGCGGTGGTCGAGGTCGAGGTGGGCGATGTCGTCGCCGCGGTAGCCGCCGGAGGCGAGGCTCGACGAGAGCACGCGCACCAGCCGGTCCAGCTCGAGCCGCTCGGCGGCCTCGCGGCTGACGAGGATCGCGGCGGCCGCGCCGTCGCTGGTCGGACAGCACGACAGGCGGGTGAGCGGGTCGGCGACCATCGGGCTGCCGAGCACCTCGCCGAGGGTGATCGGCGAGCGGTACTGGGCGTACGGGTTGAGCGAGGCGTGGCGGCGGTTCTTGACCGCGACCTGGGCCAGCACCGCCGGGTCGACCCCGGTGGTGTGCATGTAGCGGCGGGCGGCGAGCGCGAAGAAGGCCGGCGGGGTGAAGCCCAGCTCGCCCTCGAGCTCCATCCCGTCGGAGGTCAGCGGCTGGCCGCCCTCCGGCCGCTTGGAGAGCTGCTCGACGCCGATCGCCAGGCCGACGTCGTAGAGGCCGGAGCCGACCGCCATCCAGGTCTCGCGCAGCGCGGTCGAGCCCGACGCGCAGAAGTTGCCGACCCCGGCGATCGGGATCTCGCGGATCCCCGCCGACCAGCAGCAGAGCTGGCCGACGCCGTTCTCGCGCTTGTGCAGCCGGCCGGTGCGGGCGTGGCCGGCGTAGGCGACCTCGACGTCGTTCTGGCCGATGCCGGCGTCCTCGAGCGCGGCGAGGATCGCCTGGCGTCCGAGCGCCTCGATCGTCGTGTCGGGGAAGCGGCCGAACGGCGTCATGCCGATCCCGGCGACGAACACCTCACGCATCGCGCACCTCGAACCGGAAGCCGTCGGCGCCGTGGCGCCCGGCGCCCGGCACGGCCTGGACCGCGACCCCGATCGCCGGCTCCGCGTCGGCGACCGGGGCGAGCACCCGCGGCCCCTCGACGAGGTCGACGCAGCCGTAGCGCAGCTCGCCGTCGAAGCCGTGCGGCGGGTTCGCCAGCCGCGTCCAGGAGTGCAGCCGCCCCGCGCCCGACAGCTCGCGCGGGCGGTGCGGGCCGGCACAGCGCACGCAGACCTCGCGGCGCGGGAAGGCGACCGCGCCGCAGCGCGGGCACTCCGAGCCCAGCAGGCGGACCTCGGGCCCCGCCGCCTCGAAGACCGGCGCGGCCTCGAGGCCGTCGTCGATCCGCTTGCTTTCGCTGCTCATCGGTCCCTCCGCGATAGTGGAATCTGGTCCGGGCGGTAGAGCCCGGGCGGCATCGAGGCGAGCGGCCCGATCGCGGCGAGCGCGCGCGCCGCGGTGCTCGGGTAGGGGTCGCCGCAGAAGGTGCCGGTCGCCGAGCTCTCGACGGTCGCGTCACCGGTGACGGTCACCGTCGCCGAGTCGGTCTCGCCGTCGACGTCGGGGTCGAGGCAGAAGACGGCGAACCACTCGACCTCGGCGACGACCGCCCCGCCGCGGTGGCCGAGCGCGCGCCGGCGGAAGCCGTTGTTGGCGCCGACCTCGACGCGGCGGCCGGCGTGCTCGCGGGCCGTCGGCGCCGGCAGAGGCTCGTGGACGTCCTCGATCCGGTCGAGGCCGAGGCCGAGCGCGTCGCCGATCAGCGCCAGCGACTCGTCGAGCGCGAGCCCGGCGGCGCCGCGGATCTCCTCCGGCGCCAGCCCGAGGCCGACCTCGGTGTCGAGCGCGCCCGCGCCCCAGTTGCGGATGTCGGAGACGCGGCGCGCGTGGATGTGGTCGATCCGCGTCGCCATCGAACCGAGGAGCGCGGGCAGCGTGTCGAGCAGCAGCCCCGGGTTGACGCCGGTCCCGACGATCCGCCCGCCGCCCTCGCGCGCGGTCCGGTCCAGCTCGGCGGCGGCCGCGGCGCCGATCGCCGTCGGCGGATGGACCATCCCGGCGACGGTGATCGCGTCCTTGCCGGCGGCGGCGCAGCGGCCGAGCACCGCCGCCCGCTCGGCGTTCGAGCCGACCCCGGTGTGCAGCACCACGTCGACGTCGGCGCGCGCGAGCAGCCCGTCGAGGTCGGCGACGACCTCGATCCCGAGGCGCTCGCCGACGGTCAGCTCGCCGAGGTCGGCGCCGGCCTTCTCCGGCGAGACGGTCACGCCGCCGACCAGCTCGACGTCGTCGCGCAGCGCCGCCGCGCGGACGATCTCGGTGCCGGAGCGGCCGGTGCCGAACACGGCCGCGCGCGCGGGGCGCCGGTCACCGTCGCTCATCGCCGCGCCGCGATCGTGTTCACCGCCACCGCCGAGACGATGATCGCCGCCGTGAGGATGTCGCGCCACTGCGGCTGCAGGTTGAGGATGTTGAAGGCGTTGTTGATCAGCGCCAGCAGCAGCACGCCGAGCACCGTCCGCCAGACGGCGCCCTGGCCGCCCTTGATGCTCGTGCCGCCGATCACCACGGCCGCGATCGTGCCGAGCGCGAGGCCGGCCGCGCCGCCGGGCAGCGCCTGGCCGCTGCCGGCCTTGGCGGCCTCGAGGACGCCGGCGAGGCTCGCGGTCAGCCCGCAGATGACGAACGTCATCGCCGTGATCAGGCCGGTCCGCACGCCCGACAGCCGCGCCGCCTCGACGTTGCCGCCGACCGCATAGACGTAGCGGCCGTAGAGCGTCCGCGAGAGCAGCAGCCCGAGCGCGACGGCGACCAGCGCGAACATCAGGATCGAGTTGCGCACGCCGGGGATCAGCTCGCCGCGGCCGAGCCAGACGAAGCTCTCGTCGCTGGAGACGTCGATCAGGAAGCCGCCGGTGACCGCGACCGCCAGCCCGCTGAAGGCGAGGCTCGAGGCGAGCGTCGCCAGGAACGAGTGGATGCCCACGCCGCTGACCAGCAGCCCGTTGAGCACGCCGAGGACCGGCCCGACCGCGGCCCCGGCGAGCAGCCCGACGACGGGGTCGACGTTGATCGCCACCCAGGCCGCGACCGCCCCGGCGAGCGCGAAGATCGCGCCGACGGAGAGGTCGAAGCCGCCGGCGATGATCACCAGCGTCGCCCCGCAGGCGGCGATGCCCATGTAGGCGTTCTGGTCGAGGACGTTCTGCAGGTTCTGCGACGTCAGGAAGTTCGGTGTCGTGATCGCGAGGATCACGAACAGCGCGACGAAGGCGACGATGATCCCGTAGTCGCGGGCGAGCGCGGGGATGTCGCGGCCGCCGGTGAAGCGGGCGGCCGCGGCCGGCGCGGCCGTGGTCTCGGTTGCGGTGTCGGTGGTCACTTCGCGATCTCCGATTCGATTGCGTCTATTCCGAAGGCTGCGTGCATCACGGCGTCCGGCGACATGGCGTCGGTGGTCAGCTCGGTGGCGATCCGCCCGCGCCGCATCACCAGCACCCGGTGGGCGAGGCCGAGGACTTCCTCCAGCTCGGAGGAGATCACCACCACCGCCAGGCCGCGCTCGGCGAGCGAGACGATCAGCTCGTAGATCGCGCGCTTGGCGCCGACGTCGACGCCGCGCGTCGGCTCGTCGAGGATCAGCACCTTGCGCTCGCGCAGCAGCCACTTCGCGAACAGCACCTTCTGCTGGTTGCCGCCCGAGAGCGTCCGCACCGGGCGCGCCGGGTCGGGCGGGGTGACGCCGAGCTCGGCGAGCAGCGCGCGCGTGTCGGCGTCCTCGCGGCGGCGGTCGGTGAAGCCGAGCCGGCTCAGCGTCGCGAGGTTCGGCAGCGCCACGTTGTCGCGCTGGGGCAGCTCGAGCAGCAGCCCCTGGCGCTTGCGGTCCTCGGGCGCGAGCGCGATGCCGGCGGCGATCGCCCGCCGCGGCGAGCCGAGCTTCAGCGGTGCGCCGTCGACCTCGACGGTCCCGGAGTCGACCGGGTCGGCGCCGAAGATCGCCCGCGCGACCTCGCTGCGGCCGCTGCCGACCAGGCCCGCGAGCCCGACGATCTCGCCGCGGCGGACCTCGAAGGAGATGTCCTCGAGCACCTTCGCGCGCGAGATGCCGCGCACCGACAGGACCGTCTCGGCGCCGGCCGGCGGCGGCTGCTTGGCGGGGAAGGTGGTGCTCATCTCGTGGCCGAGCATCCCGACCACGAGCCGGTCGACGGTCGTCCCGGCCGCGTCGAGGGTCTCGACGAGCTCGCCGTTGCGGAACACCGTGACGGTGTCGCAGAGCGCCAGCACCTCCTCGAGGAAGTGCGACACGTAGACGATCGTGATGCCGTCGTCGCGCAGGCCGCGGACGAGCGCGTGCAGCTGCTCGGTCTCCTCGCGCGCCAGCGACGAGGTCGGCTCGTCCATGACGATCAGCCGCGCGTCGCGGGCGATCGCGCGCAGGATCTCGACCTTCTGCTGCTGGGCGACGCTGAGGTCGGCGACGATCGTGTCGGGGTCGAGCCCGAACTGGGCGCGCTGCTCCAGCTCGGTCCAGCGGCGGCGCATCGCCGGCCGCGAGACCGCGCCGCCGCGCGCGCTCTCGGTGCCGAGGAAGACGTTGTCGGCGACGGTCATCTCCGGCACCAGCGCCAGCTCCTGCTGGATGACCGCGATGCCGTCGGCGAGCGCCTCGCGCGGCGCCCGGTAGGACACCCGCTCGCCGTCGATCAGGATCGTGCCGCCGCTCGGCACGACGGCCCCGCCGATGATCTTGCCGAGCGTCGACTTGCCAGCGCCGTTCTCGCCGACGAGCCCGTGGATGGAGCCGGCCAGGATCGACATGTCGATCCCGGCCAGCGCCTGGACTCCGGCGTAGCGCTTGCTGACGTCGCGCAGCTCGACGAGTGGCGGAGCCGTCGTCACCTGAGCGTTCCTCTCGCTAGCGGCGTGTGCCCGCTAGCCCTCCCACTCGGCCTCGAAGTCGGGGTTCTCCTCGAGGATCTCCTTGGTGATGTTGTCCCCGATCGGGCTGATCTCGATCTGACCGATGCCGTCGGTCTCGACCGGCTCGCCGCGCACGCCCTGGAGGGTGTAGGTCAGGGCCGCCTCGGCCATCGAGGCCGGGACGAGCGCGTAGGTGGAGTACCAGATCCCGTCGCGGACCTTCTGCACGCCCGCGCCGGCGGCACCGTAGCCGACGATCGCGATCGCGTCCTCGGGCCGGTCGGCGAGGCCGATCTCCTTGTTGACGGCCTTGATCGCCCGCTCGCCGCCGAGCGTCATCTGGTCGCCCGAGGGCGTCGCCAGGACGTCGAGGTCGGGGTGGGCCTGGAGGATGTCCGCGGTCGCCTTCTCACCGTCGGGCTGGAGGAAGCCGGCGTCGGCCTCGGCGACGATCTCGACGTTGGGGTCGAGAGCGTCCATCAGCACCGGCCGCTTCGCGGCGCCGTCCCAGGAGAGCTTGCGCGAGCCCCAGAGCAGGGCTGTCTTGCACGGGTCGCGGTCGACGCACATGTCGTTGATCGACTCGGCCGTGATCCGCGCGCCCGACTCGACGTCCTCGATCACCGACGTCGTCAGGCCCTCGACCTGCGGCTTGACGTCGACGGGGTCGGGCCCGATCGGGAACTGCAGCGCCGAGACGGCGATGCCGGAGTCGATCGCCTGCTTGGCGACCGGCACCACGCCCGCGGTGTCGTTGGGCATGATGATGAAGGCGTCGAACTTGCCCGAGGTGATCGCGTCCTGGATCTGGGCGATCTGCGCCGGGCCCTCGAACTTGCCGTCGAAGAACTCGACGTCGGCGTTCTGCTCTGCGCCGGCCTCCTTGGCCGCCTCGTACATGTACTGGGTGTAGGCGTTCTCGGCCGAGAGCCCGAAGAACGCCACGTTGGCCTGCTCGCCCGAGCCGCTCGCCGCGGTGTCGGTGCCGCCGCCGCTGCCGCTCGAAGAGTCGTCGTCGCTGCCACAGGCCGCGATCACGAACAGCGATGCGACCGCCAGCAGGACGAGTACGAGTCGGGGTAGCCCACCTCGTCTGTCTCGCTTCATCCTTGCTCCTTCTCTGCCGGCGTGTCCGTCGCCGCGCCGGGTTGGGTGGTCCCAGCTTCCGCCGCTGGGCAGAGCGAGGCAATTGGTCCCTTGAACCAAGTCGCGGTCGGACTTTCTGGCCGTGGCCGACAGGCCGGGCATCTCAGCGCGCGCCGAACCGCTCGGGGGCGAAGCGCTCGCGCTCGGCGTCGCGGCGCGGGCCGCCGTCGAGGACCCAGTCGGCCCCGATCCGTCCGGCGACCGGCGACATGTAGACGCCGACCCCGTCGAGGCCGGCGACCGCGACCACGCCGGGCCGGCCCGGCATCGCGCCGATGATGAACCGCTCGTCGGGGCTGTTGGGGTAGAGCCCCGCCCAGCCGGTCTCCAGGCCGACGTCGTCGAAGCCCGGCATCCGGGCCACGAGCAGCGGGATCAGCGCGTCGACGAACGCCTGCTCGGCGCCGGCGTAGAAGTC
Source organism: Solirubrobacterales bacterium (assembly GCA_012718975.1). GTDB lineage: Bacteria > Actinomycetota > Thermoleophilia > Solirubrobacterales > Thermoleophilaceae > JAAYBF01. The sequence continues at coordinate 10,346 of JAAYBF010000011.1, forward strand.
GTCGGGGTCGGCGGGGTCGCCGAGCAGGTCGTTGGAGTGCAGGCCGGCGATCAGCTGGCGCTCGCCCTCCGGGCGCAGGTAGAGGCCGTTCTCGCCGCTGCCGGGGACGTAGTCCATGATCGACGGCAGCTCGTAGCCCAGCGGGGCCGGCAGGCGCATCACGCACGCCTCGTGGCGCTCGGCGACGATCTCCAGCGGCGCACCGAGCAGCTCGCCGACCGCCGGCGCCCAGGCGCCGGCGGCGTTGACGACCACGTCGCAGTCGAACGATCCGCGCGGGGTGACCAGCCGGTGACGGTCGCCGGGCAGCTGCTCGTAGCCGGTCAGCGGATGGCGGCCGAGGACGCGCACCCCGAGCCGCTCGCCGCGCTCGGCGTAGGTCATGCACAGCTGCTGGCCGTCGAGGTAGCCGTCGGAGGGGTTGAGCAGGGCGCCGGCGAGGTCGTCGACGCTCATGTCGGGCACCAGCCGCGCGATCTCCGCGCGGTCGAGCGCGACTGCGTCGTCGACGCCGAGCTCGCGCTGGAGCGCCGCCGCACGCTCGAACTCGGCGAGCCCGCCGG
>JAAYBF010000090.1 GCA_012718975.1 Solirubrobacterales bacterium
TCGCGCGCCTCGACCAGCCAGTCGGAGCTGAAGACCGCGGCGGTCGACCGCGCCCAGCGGGAGGTCGAGGCGATCCGGGCGCTGCCCTACGAGCAGGTCGCCCACCCGCTCGACGCGACCGTCGCCGGCGACGGCGAGCCCGACGACCCGGCCCTGCGGCTGAGCGCCGCCGGGTTCGCGTGGGACCGGGGCGATCCGACGGCGGTCGAGCCGCTCGCGCGCGACGCGGCGGGCGTGGTCGCGCTGCGCCAGGACATCCCGCGCACCGACTCCGACCGCTTCGCGATGACGGTCTGGCGGTTCGTCACGGCCGCCTCGGACCCCGGCTGCGCCGGTCTCGACGGCTGCCCGAGCGGGGAGGGCCAGTACCGCCGCGTCACCGTGGTGGTGCGCCCGCGCGGCCTCGGGAACTCGCTGGCGCCCGTCTGGACGTCGACGATCGTGATCGACCCGCTCGCGGCGGCGAACAACGACGAGACCCCCGCGACGCTCTGCCAGACCGGGGACGGCGGCGGCCTCGAACTGTGCAGCGAGGAGGCGCTCGGGGTGCCGGAGACCTTCTTCCTCACCAACACCGACGCGACCCAGCACAGCGCCCGCCAGCCGGTTCCGGCGGCGCCGGAGAGCCGGCCCCTGCACCGCACCGTCGCGATCCCGGCAGGCTGCGCGGCGGGCGGCGGCGGCGCCTGCCCGCGCCCGGACCTGATGACCCCCGAGGGCCTCGCTCCGCTCGAGCCGGAGGACCCGGGGCCGCCCCAGCTCAGCTTCGCGACCGACGTCACTCCGGCCGTCGAGGCCGGCCGGCCGCTGCTGCGCGACTCCGCCTGCCACCTCGCGCCGAGCCCGGCCGACGACCGCGAGGGCGCGCTCTGGGTCAGCGCGCCGCTCGCCGAGCCGTTCGCGTTCACCGGCACCGGGCAGCTGCGCCTGTACAGCCGGTCGCTGGACGACGCGCCCCACGACGTCGAGCTGTGCGCGGCGCTGCTCGACGTCCCGGGCTCCGCGGGGGATCCGGTCGGTCAGCCGCCGAGCGAGATCGGGCGCGTCAGCGGATCCTTCTCGTGGCCTGTCGAGCCGGCGCCGGTGACCGTCCAGTTCGCCTTCGCGGAGGCCCACGAGCTGGCGGCGGGCCGGCGGATCGGCCTGCGCCTGTGGCTGGCCGACGGCTCCGACGCCGATGTCGTGCTGCTCTACGACCATCCGGCGACCGAGTCGTCGCTGACCCTGCAGCGGGAGGAGGAGGGATGAGGCGGGCGGCGGGGTCCGAGGACGGCGTGGCGATCGTCGTCGCGATCGGGGCGCTGACCGTCCTGCTGGCGCTGTCGGCGATGGCGTTCACCGGGGCGATGCAGCTCAACGAGTCCTCCAACGCCGATCGCGAGGCGCGCGGCGCGTTCCAGTCGGCGGAGGCCGGACTGGAGGTCGCGACCTACCGCGTCAACAACCTGCTGCCGCTCGCGGGCGGCGGCTGCCTGGCGGTCGAGGAGGAGCTCGCCGACGGCTCCTGCCGCGGCAGCGGCGGGTCCGGCCCGACGACCTGGAGCTACGAGGTCACGCCCGACCTGACCGCCGACAACTACACCCAGCTGCTGCCGGGCGGCTACTGCGCCGGATTCCCGATCGAGTTCGACGCCCAGGACGAGGACCTCACGCTGCGCTCTCGCTGCATCACCGCGACGGGCGTCGACCACGGCACCGTGCGCCGCGTCCAGGCGCGCCTGGCGCTGTTCACCGGCACCAGCGGGGAGAGCGAGGAGACCAGCCTGTTCCCGGTCGCAGGCATCGTCGGCCTCGACGGCGTGAAGATCGGCAACTCGGGAAAGATCTACGCGAGCGTCGCCTCCAACGGCCAGGTCGAGCTGCGCAACGCGAGCTTCGTGACCGGCGCCGCGACGCTCGGGCCAGGCGCCCCGGCGCCGATCCTGCACAACAACTCGGTCATCCAGCAGGGGACCGTCTACCGGCCCGCGACGGCCGGTCCGTGGGTGCTCGCGCCGGTCGACATCGGCGACACAGCGAGCGAGAACATGAACGGCACCGGGATCGGCTGGACCCTGACCAACGGCGCCGGCGTCAACTACAACGCCACCTACCGCGAGGCCGAGTTCAACAACGGCAAGGTCACCTTCCACGGCGGCGACTACAACTTCTGCAAGCTCGCGATCAAGAACTCGACCGACTTCATGGTCGCCGCCGGGGCGAAGGTGCGGGTCTTCATCGACTCGCCCACCCGCCCGGGCTCGGGCTGCCGCTCCGGCAGCGGGACCTTCAGCGTGAAGAACTCCTTCAAGGTGCTCGCCGACGAGAGCACCGCCCAGTTCCAGATCTACGTCTACGGGGGCGACGTCGGCGGCCAGCCGGCGGTCGACATCAACAACTCCAGCGAGTTCCACGCCCTGCTCCACGCCCCGCTGGCGACCGTCTACTTCAAGAACAGCATGCGCTTCTACGGCGCGATCAACGCGCGCTACGTCGAGTTCAAGAACGCCAGCGACTTCTACTACCCCTCCGACGGGATCAGCGGCCTGACGCCGGACACCGAGACGCCCGAGCGCTCGCTGACGCTGTTCCAGCGCAGCGCCTGGCGCGAGTGCCGCGACGCGCCGACCACCGCGAGCCCGCACTCCGGCTGCTGACGCCCGACCCGCCCGGTAGGTTGCCCGGCCGATGCCAGACGCCGCCGCGATCGCAGTGGTCGGAATCGCCGGCCTGCTGGTCGGCAGCTTCCTCAACGTGGTCGCCTACCGCGTGCCGCGCGGCGAGTCGGTCGTCCGGCCGCGGTCGCGCTGCCCGTCCTGCGGGCACGAGATCCGCGTCTACGACAACGTCCCGATCGTCTCCTGGCTGGCGCTGCGCGGCCGCTGCCGCGACTGCGGGGCGCCGGTGCCGGCACGCTACCCGCTGGTCGAGGCCGTCACCGGCGCGGCGTTCGCGGCGGTCGCCGCGGTCCGCGGGATCGAGCCGGAGCTCGCGCTCTACCTGCCGTTCGCCGCCCTGATGGTCGTGGTCGCCGCGATCGACCTCGAGCACCGGATCGTGCCCAACCGGCTGCTCGCGCCGGCCGCCGTCTGGGCGCTCGCCGCCTGGGCGGCCGTCGACCCCGGCTTCCTGCCCGAGGCGCTGGCCGCCGGGGCCGGCGCCTTCGGCTTCCTGCTGGTCGCCGCGCTCGCCTACCCGGCCGGCATGGGGATGGGCGACGTCAAGCTGGCGGGCGCGATGGGGCTCTACCTCGGCCTGTCGGTGGTGCCGGCGCTGCTGGTCGCCTTCCTCGCCGGATCCGTGGTCGGCCTGGCGATCGTGGCCCGCGAGGGCCGGGACGCGCGCAAGAAGGGCGTCCCGTTCGCGCCCTTCCTGGCGCTCGGAGGGCTCGTCGGAGCGCTCGCGGGGCCGGAGCTGATCGAGCTCTACAGCGACCGCTTCCTGTAGCCGCGCGCCGCCGTTCAAGGCTGGCGGGCCCCTGCCGATAGGGGGAGGGACGTCCGACCTTTCCCATGCCTTGGCGAGATCACTGCGCAAGAACCCCTCCAGCGGCGCCTGCGGGCTCGACATCGACGGCCGCTTCGTCGCGGCCGCGCAGGTCGCCGGCGGCCGGCTGACCACCGCCGCCAGCGCCGAGCTGCCACCCGGCGCGCTCGCCGACGGCGAGGTCGGCGACCGCGCGGCGCTCTCGGGCGCGCTGCGCGAGTTCGCGGCCGCCCACAAGCTCCCGCGCCGCGTGCGCATCGGCGTGGCCAACCAGCAGATCGTCGTGCGGATGCTCGACCTGCCGCGCATCGAGGACGAGGCCGAGCGCAGCGCGGCGCTGCGCTACTCGGCCGAGGACGCGATCGCGATGCCGCTCGACGAGGCGATCGTCGACCACCAGGTCGCCGGCTACAGCCGCGACGGCGACGGCGAGCGCATGCAGGTGCTGGTCGTCGCGGCGCGGCGCGCGATGATCGAGGAGTACGTCGCCGCGGTCCGCGACGCCGGCCTCAAGCCAGACGGCGTCGACCTCGACGCGTTCGCGCTCGTCCGGGCGCTCGCGCCGCCGGGGGACCCGGCCGCCGCGCCGGAGCCCGAGGGGGCGCTGCCGCGCGACGCGCGCGTCTACTGCCACCTCGGCGGAGTCTCGAACCTCGCGATCGCGCTCGACGACACCTGCCTGTTCACCCGCACGCTCGCGACGCCGTTCGACGCGGAGGGGGCGGCGCCGGCCGTCGCCGACGAGATCCGGATGTCGATCGACTACTACATGGGCCAGCCCGGGGCGCGGCCCGTCGGCGACGTCGTGCTCACCGGCGAAGGCGCCGGCGACGGGGCCTTCGTCGCCGACGTCGGCGCCCAGCTCACGCTGCCGGTCACCGCGGGGGCGCCGCTCGGAGCGCTGGACGGCGGGCCGGCGCCCGACGACGGGCGGCCCTACCGCTACACCGTCGCGGCCGGCCTGGCCCTCGGAGCCGCCGCGTGAGGCCCGTCAACCTCCTGCCGGAGGACCAGCGCCGGCGCGAGCCGTCGGGCGACGGCCGTGGGGCGTATGCGCTGCTCGGCGCCCTCGCCGTGCTGCTGGTCCTGACCGTCCTATACGTGAAGGTCTCCAACGACGCGACGACGCGCGCCGCCGATGCCGCGGTCGCGAGCGCCGAGGCCGACGCGCTGGAGCGTCAGGTCGCCGAGCTGGGCGCCTTCGGCGACTTCGCCCAGACCAAGGAGATCCGCGTCGCCTCGGTCCGCCAGCTCGCCGCGAGCCGCTTCGACTGGGAGCGGATGATGCGCGAGCTGGCGCGGGTGATGCCCGCCAAGGGCTGGCTGCACTCGGCCCAGGCATCGGTGTCCGGCGGCGAAGGGTCGACCGCGGCCGTTGCCGGGCCGAGCGCGATGCTGAGCGGCTGCCTGCCGCGTCAGCCCGACGTCGCCGACCTGATGCTGCGCCTGCGCCGCATGCACCGCGTCGAGGACGTCACGCTCACCGAGTCGGTGCTCGAGGACGAGCGCGGGTCGCCGACGCTCGACAGCTGCGGCGACTACTACCGCTTCGACGTCACCGTCGTCTTCGCGCCCGCCGCGCCCGCGGAGCCGCCGGCCGGGCGGCGCAGCGTCCCGGCGGCGCTGGGAGGCGGCTCATGAGCCTCACCGAGCGCGACCGCAAGATCGTCCTGGCGCTCGTGCCGATCCTGCTGATCGGCGCATACTGGTTCCTGCTGCTCGCGCCCAAGCGCGAGGAGGCCGCCAGCGCCGGCCAGGATCTGGCCGTCCAGGAGCAGCGGCGCAGCGACGCCGAGCTGCGGCTCGCCAGCCTGTCGAGCGCCAAGAGCGACTTCACCGCCGACTACGCGGCGCTGGTCCGGCTCGGCAAGGCCGTGCCGACCGCCGTCGACATGCCGACCGTGCTCGTCCAGCTCGAGTCCGCCGCGCGCGGCACCGACATCACCTTCACGCGGATCACCGCCCAGGAGCGCCAGGCCGCGCCGGTGCCGGCACCGGTCGAGTCGCAGCCCGCCGACCCCGGTGGGGCGCCGGCTCAGAGCGCGCCCGGTCAGGCCGCCGAGGCCGCCGGCGGCGCGGTCGCGACCGCCGATTCGGCCAACACGGCGGCCGAGCAGTCCGGCCTCGAGCCCGGGGCGACCGCGACCTCCCAGCCCGCGAACGACGGGGCGCTGCCGGTCGGCGGCGGGACCGCCCCCGCGACGGCCGGAGCGGTCGCCACCTCCGGCGTCGCGGGCCTTGACACCGTGGGCCTCGAGCTCGAGTTCACCGGCGACTTCGGCGACCTCTCCGACTTCTTCCACCGCGTCAAGCGCTACGTCGAGCTGGACGGCGACGAGCTGGCGATCCGCGGACGGCTGCTGACGATCGACGGCGTCGAGTTCAGCAGCGAGCCCGACATCTACCCGCGGATCAGTGCCGTGCTGACCGCGACCGTCTACCTGGCGCCCGCGGGCGAGGGTGCGACGGCCGGCGCGACCCCGACTGGACCGGCCGTCACGCCGGCCTCCGGCGCGGCGCCCGTGCCGCCGGTCGCCACCACGAGCGGAGCGACCCCGTGATGCCCGACGCCGCCCGCGACGTCTGGCACGACCTGCGCGAGCGACGCCTCTGGCCGCTCGCCCTGCTGCTCGTGCTCGCGATCCTCGCGGTGCCGGTGCTGCTTTCGCAGTCGGCCGCCGAGCCGCCGGCGCCCGATCCCGCCGCTGCCGGCGCCGTCGAGCAGCGGCAGGCCACGGTCGTCACCCTCGACGAGGAGGCGACCGGGTCGAGCGCGACCGGCTCGGCGCTCGACCGCTTCCCCGAGGGCGACCCGTTCACGCCGCCCGGCGCGATCGCCAAGGCGGGACGCGGCGGGACCTCGACGGCCTCGGCCGCGGCGTCCGGCACCGGAACCGCCGGCGCCCCGGGCGGTGGGGGAGGAACGGCGCCGTCGGACGGCGGCTCGGGCGGCAGCGCTCCCGCTCCCGTGCCTCCGCCCGACGTGGAGACCGAGACGGTTTCCTACCGCTACGTCGCCGACGTGACGCTGTGGGCCGGCGAGCGGCGCCGCTCGATCCGGGGTCTCGACAAGCTCGACATGCTGCCCAACGAGGCGGCACCCGCGCTGATCTTCATGGGCACGACCGAGGCCGGCGGCAACGCCGTCTTCCTCGTCGACGCGACACTGCGCGCCGTCGGGGAGGGCCGCTGCGTGCCCAGCCGCGCCAACTGCGTCTACGTCCACCTGGGCCCGGGCTCCGAGCACACCTTCGTCGACGAGGCGGGGGAGTCGCTGCGGCTGCGCGTCGAGGAGATCCGCCGCGTCGAGGTGCGCAGCCGCGGGGAGCGCAGGCGGGCCGCCGCCTCGAGCGGGGCGCCGGCACGGCGGTTCGCGCTGCCGCGGCTCGTCGACCGCGTCGAGGTGACCGAGACGGCCGTCGTCCCGGCGGCCGCCGACGGCGGCCACCGCTCAAGCGATTCGGACGGCGGCCGATAGGAGCATCGTGGGAATGCGCGCCGTACTGCTGGCGACCGCCGTGGCCCTGGCCGGGGCGCTGGCGCTCGTCCCACTGGCCGGACCCGCGGCAGCGAAGAAGAAGCGGCCCGGTGCCGCCAAGCCGAAGATCACCCGTGTCATGCCGATGCGCGTCGAGGTCGGAGCGGTCCTGCGGATCCGCGGACGCAACTTCCACCCGCGGCCGCGGCGCAACACCGTCGTCTTCAGAGGCTCCGGGGGACGCACCGCGTTCGTCAAGCCGCGCCGCGCGACGCGGCGCAAGCTCGTGCTCCGGGTGAGCGCCGGCGTCGCGCGCCTACTGTTGGTGCGCGACGGCGCGCAGCGGCCGACCCGGATGCGCCTGCGCGTCCTCTCGGGGCGCTTCAGCCGCTTCACGCCGCGTCGGCTGTCGCCGGTCGTCCTGGGCATCGGGCGAGACCGGCCGGGCGGGAAGCCGACGCCCGACAAGCCGCTCGCCGCGTGCAACAGCGACGCCGACCACGACGACGACCTGCTGCCCAACCAGCTCGAGCTGCAGATCGGCACCGACCCGTGCCTGCTCGACACCGACGGTGACGGGATCGAGGACGGCTACGAGTACAAGTCGGCCAAGGACCTCAACGACGACGAGCTCCAGGACCCCAACACCGCGGTGCCCTATCCCGGCAAGCGGCCCTACCCCAATCCGCTCGACCCCGGCGACGCCGAGACCGACTTCGACGGCGACTCGCTGACCCTGCGCCAGGAGCAGCGGCTCTGGCGCCACGGCGTGGCTGCCGGGCGTGCGGCCCGGACGCTGACGCCGCTCTACTACTCCGACGGCGAGCAGTACTCGGTCTACCGCCTCGACGGCGCCGGACGGCGCCAGCCGAACCTGCCGGCCGCCGGCTATCCGCTCCACCAGGCGTTCCTCGCCTGGGCCGCGGGGGCGGGGTATCGCAACCCGTCGCTGGTCGACCACGACCAGCCGTGGTGGGATCCGGCGAGCACGCGGGCGAGCTATGGCCTGCTCGACGTCAACCGCGACGGCGCGGAGTCGGCCGCGATCCTGCCCGGCTACCGGGTCACCGAGACCACCTACTACGACCATCTGCCCGACGGCTACCTGTCCGACGACGAGCGCGACGAGGACGCCGACGGCCTCACCAACTACGACGAGACGCGCGGGCGCATGAACCCGACGTACTGGTCGGGGTGCTACTCCGGCGAGCGGCCGTACGCCGTGCCCTACGCCGGCACCGACCTGGTCGATCCCGACAGCGACGGCGACGGCATCCGCGACGGCGCCGACGACCAGGACCACGACGACATCCCGAACCTGATGGAGCTCAGCCGCAACGCCGCCTCCGGGCTGTGGGACGCCGAGCGCGAGTGCAAGCCGCTCGAGGGGCTGCCGTCGCCGCCCGACACCCTCCATCCTGCCGCCTACGGCCGGGTCAACCCGTTCAACCCCTGCCTGCCGGCGGAGCTGTCGCGAACCTGCCTGCTGCACCCCGACCTTCAGGGCGACAGCGCCCCCTACGACAACTCGCTCGACTGGCCGGCCCTGAACTGACGCGCCCACCGCCTCCGTCCGGCCCCGCCGGTACACCAGTGCCGTGCTGTTGGAGCTGCGAATCGAGAACCTGCTGCTGATCGAGCGGGCCGAGCTGCGGCCCGGCGGCGGGCTCAACGCGATCACCGGCGAGACGGGCGCGGGGAAGACGGTGCTCGCGCACGCGCTCGACCTGCTGCTGGGCGGAAAGCCGCGCCACGGGATCGTGCGGCCCGGGGCGGACGAGGCCTACGTCGAGGGCGTCTTCGAGCTCGCGGACGGGGCGCTCGACGGCGACGAGCTGGCCGACCTGCGCGAGCGGATCGACGTCGGCGACGGCGAGGTCGTGCTCGCGCGGCGGGTGTCGGCGGAGGGCCGCTCGCGCGCCTACGTGCAGGGCCGTGCGGCGACGGCGGCGGACCTGCGGGTGGTGGGCGGCCGGCTGGTGTCGTTCTTCGGCCAGCACGAGCACCGCAAGCTGACGGTCGCGGCGGCGCAGCTGGACCTGCTCGACGGCTTCTGCGGGCCGGCGCACCTGGAGCTGCGCGGCCGGGTCGCCGAGGCGCATGGCCGGCTGCGGGCGGCGCGCGCGGAACTCGACGGACTGCGCGAGCGGGCGGGCAGCCGCGACCGCGACCTCGACCTGCTGCGCTTCGAGCTGGAGGAGATCGAGGCGGTCGGCCCGGCGGAGGCCGAGGCGGCGGAGCTGGCGGCCGAGCGCGGCCGGCTGCGCCAGCTCGACGGCCTGCGCGCGGCGGCCGCGGCCGGGTCCGAGGCGCTCGCGCCCGCCGACGGCGAAGGCGGGGCGGCGGCGCTGCTGGGGGCGGCCGAGCGCGAGGCGGACGCCGTCGCGGGCGCCGACGCGGAGCTGGACGGCCTGGCCGAGCGCCTGCGCGGGCTGCGCCTGGAGGCCGACGACCTCGCCGGCGAGCTGCGCCGCTATCTCGACGGGCTCGACGGCGATCCGGGCCGTCTCGACGAGGTCGAGGGCCGGCTCGCCGAGTACGACCGCCTGACGCGCAAGCACGGCGGCACCGTCGCCGCCGTCCTCGCCCACGCCGAGTCGTGCCGGGCGGAGATCGAGCGGCTGGAGGGGGGAGAGGTCGCGCTCGAGCGGGCCGAGGCCGCGGTGGCCGAGGCGGCGGCCGAGCTGGAGCGGCTGGCGGAGCTGGTCGTCGCCGAGCTGGCGGCGCTGGCGATGGACGGCGCGAGCTTCGAGGTGGTCCTCGAGCCGCGCGCCGAGATCGCCGCGAGCGGGGCGGAGCGGGTCGAGCTGATGCTCGCGCCGAACCCGGGCGTCCCGGCGGCGCCGGTGCGCGAGGCGGCCTCGGGCGGCGAGCAGTCGCGGGTGATGCTGGCGCTGATGGCCGTCGCGGGAGCGGGCGGGGCGCCGACGCTGGTCTTCGACGAGGTCGACTCCGGTGTCGGCGGGCAGACGGCGCGGGCGGTGGGGGAGCGGCTGCGGGCGCTCGCCGACGGCCGCCAGGTGCTGTGCATCACCCACCTGCCCCAGATCGCGGCGCTGGCCGAGCGCCACTTCCGGATCGAGA
>JAAYBF010000091.1 GCA_012718975.1 Solirubrobacterales bacterium
AGGCCATCGTGGCCAACATCGGTCACTTCGACAACGAGATCGACATGGCCGGCCTCGAGGGCCGCGCCGACGTCGAGCGGATCAACATCAAGCCGCAGGTCGACGAGTTCGCCTTCGCCGACGGCCACTCGATCATCGTGCTCTCCGAGGGCCGGCTGCTGAACCTCGGCAACGCGACCGGCCACCCGTCGTTTGTGATGTCGAACAGCTTCACCAACCAGACGATCGCCCAGATCGAGCTGTTCACCAAGAACGACGAGTACGAGAAGCAGGTCTACGTCCTGCCCAAGCACCTCGACGAGAAGGTCGCGCGGCTGCACCTCGACGCGCTCGGCGTCAAGCTCACCGAGCTCAGCGCCGACCAGGCCGCCTACATCGGCGTCCCCGTCGAGGGCCCGTACAAGCCCGACCATTACCGCTACTAGCGACATCGCCGACGCGGGCCGCGCCGCCGAGGGCGCGGCCCGCGTCGCCTGGGCGGAGGGGCAGATGCCGGTGCTCGCGCGGCTGCGCGAGCGGTTCGCCGGCGACCGGCCGCTGGAGGGCCTGCGCGTCGGCGCCTGCCTGCACGTCACCGCCGAGACCGCCTGCCTGGCGCGCGCGCTCGCGGCCGGCGGGGCCGAGGTCGGGCTCTGCTCGGCCAACCCGCTCTCGACCCAGGACGACGTCGCGGCGGCGCTCGCCCGCGAGCCGGGGATCGACGTCCACGCCCGCCGCGGCGAGGACGTCGACGCCTATCTCGGCCACGTCGAGGCGGTCGCCGCGTCGCGCCCGCGGATCGCTCTCGACGACGGCGGCGACCTGATCGCCGCGCTGCACGCCGGCGGCGACGACACCGTCGGAGGGCTGGTCGGCGCCACCGAGGAGACGACCACGGGCCTGCTGCGGCTGCGCCGGATGGAGGCGGAGGGGGCGCTGCGCTGCCCGGTGCTGGCGCTCAACGAGGCGCTCGCCGAGCGGACCCTCAACGACCGCTACGGGACCGGCCAGTCGGCGCTCGACGGCATCCTGCGGGCCGCGAACCTGCTGCTGGCGGGCCACACGCTGGTGCTGCTCGGCTACGGCTTCGCCGGCCGCGGCATCGCCCAGCGCGCCCGCGGCGCCGGCGCGGCCGTCGTCGTCTGCGAGGTCGACCCGCTGCGCGCGCTGGAGGCGCGGATGGAGGGCTACGAGGTGATGCCGGCGCTCGCGGCGGCCGAGCGCGGCGACCTGTTCGTGACGGTGACCGGATCGCGCTCGGTGCTGGGTGCCGAGCACTTCGAGCGGATGAAGGACGGCGCGGTGCTGGCCAACGCCGGCCACTTCGACGTCGAGATCGACCTCGCCGACCTGCGCGCGCTCGCGAGCGGCGGGGTGCGGGCCGTGCTGCCGCTGGTCGACCAGTACGACCTCGGCGGCCGGCGGCTGAACCTGATCGCCTCCGGCCGCGTCGTCAACCTCGCCGCCGGCGAGGGCCACCCGGCGGCGGTGATGGACGTCTCCTTCGCGCTCCAGGCGCTCGCCGCGGAGCACCTGGCCGCCAACCGGGGCGAGCTGCCGGCCGGGGTCCTCGACGTGCCGCGCGCGATCGACGACGAGGTCGCGCGGCTCAAGCTCGCGGCGCTCGGCGTCGAGATCGACACCCTCACCGACGCCCAGCGCGAGTACCTGCGCGACTGGCGCGGCGGCTGACACCCGCGCGGCTCGTGGCGAGGGCGCGGTCTCGGGCGCGACGCGCCCGAACGGGAGCTCAGAGGTCGAGCGAGTAGGTCAGCCAGCGTTCCTCGCGCCGGCCGCCGACGCGGTCGTAGACGCGCTGGGCGCGCTCGTTGTCGCGCGCGGTGACCCAGGTCAGCGCGGTGCCGCCGCCCTCCCGGACGCGGTCCGCGCAGGCGCCGATCAGCGCGTCGGCGAGCCCGCTGCCGCGCGCGACCGGCAGCACGAAGAGGTCGTTCATCACGCCGATCCGGCTCGCCGACGAGGTCTCCCAGCTCCAGAACACGGTCGCGAAGCCCATCGCGTGGTTCGAGTCGCCGTCGCGGCCGATCACCTGGAACCCCTCGCGCTCGGGGTCGGCGATCAGCGCGCGCGCCATCGCCAGCAGGTCGTCGTCGGCGGGGGACACCGAGTAGAAGTCGCAGTAGCCGCGCATCAGCGGCAGCAGCTCCCGCAGGTCCGACTCCCGCACGATCTCGATCGCGGCCATCGCGCGAGCCTAACCCAACGGGGTCCGCTAGCGTGCCCCCCGCATGAAAGCCATGGTCCTAGCCGCGGGTCTCGGCACCCGCCTGAAGCCGATCACGTTCGAGATCCCGAAGCCGATGGTGCCGGTGCTCGACCGGCCGGTGATGGCGCACATCGTCGGGATGCTGGAGCGCCAGGGCTTCACCGACCTGATCGCCAACCTGCACTACTACCCGGACGCGATTCGCGGCTACTTCGGCGACCGGCTCACCTACCGCTTCGAGGAGGAGCTGCTCGGCACGGCGGGCGGGGTGCGCAACGTGCGCGACTTCTTCGGAGACGACCTCGTCGTGATCGTCTCCGGTGACGCGCTCACCGACACCGATCTCAACGCCCTCGTCGAGCGGCACCGCAGCGCGGGCGGGATCGCGACGCTGACGGTCAAGAAGGTCGAGGACACGCGCGAGTACGGCGTGGTGATCCACGACTCCGACGGGCGCATCCAGGGCTTCCAGGAGAAGCCGGACCCGGCCGAGGCGCTCTCGGAGCTGGGCAACTGCGGCATCTACTGCTTCTCGCCGGAGATCTTCGACTACTTCCCCGACCGCCCGTTCGTCGACTGGGCCAACGACGTCTTCCCGGCGCTGCTCGAGAGCGACGTGCCCTTCCACGTCCACGAGATCGAGGACTACTGGAACGACGTCGGCTCGCTCGCCGAGCTGCGCCAGGGCACCTGGGACGCGCTCGACGGGGCGCTCGGGCTGGACGTCACCGGCGAGCGGTTCGCCGCCGGGGTGACCGTCGGCGCGGGGACGTCGCTGGACGGCGTCGAGATCGTCGAGGGGCCGGTCTGGGTCGGCGCCGGGGTCGAGTTCGGCGAGGGCGTGCGGCTGATCGGCCCGGTCGCGATCGGCGACGGCGCGTCGGTCGGCGCGGGCGCCGCGCTGCGCGAGACGATCGTCTTCCCGGGCACCGAGGTCGCCGCCGGCGAGATCCTGATCGGCGCGATCCACGGCGGCACCGGCATCGTCGACCGCCTCCGCCCGCTCGACGCGCTCCGCTAGCGCCCGGGGCTAGGGGGCGATCCCCTGCTCCTCGAGCCGCTCGCGGCGGCGCTGGTCGATCTCCGACTGGGCGAGCATGCGGCCGAAGAGCCAGACGAGGGCGATCGCGAAGGCGATCGACTGCTCGACCATCATGATCGCGCCGCCTGCGTTGAGGTCGGCGATCGGCGACAGCCCCCAGATCCGCGGCACGGTCTCGTAGTAGGGGTAGACGACGGTCGAGGTCCAGGTCAGGTAGATCCCCAGCGGGGCCAGCCCGACCTTGGCGGCGGCGATGTAGCCGACGGTCTGGAACCCCTTCAGCGGCCGGCGCATCGGCACCGGCTGGATCAGCGGCCACCAGACGCAGACTCCCGCGGTGAAGAACGTGACGTGCTCGAGCAGGTGCAGGAACGGGTTGACCAGCGCGGCGTCGTAGAGCGCCGGGATGTGCCAGACGTACATCATCACCAGCCACAGCACGATCCCCGTCCACGGCGAGGCGAGCCGGCCGAGCCGGCGCTCGAGGCGGTGCAGGCGGCGCGTCGCGGGACGCATGATCACGCGCGAGAGCGAGAGCAGCAGCAGCGCCGGCGCGATGTCGGCGAGCATCACGTGCTGGAGCATGTGCGCGGAGAACAGGTAGTCCTCGCCGAGGCCGTCGATCGGCGAGGCGACCGCCGCCAGCAGGACGAGCGTCCCCGCGGCGAAGGCGACCGCCTGCGGCCAGCCCGCGCCGCGGCCGCCCTCCTCACGCCGCGCAGCCCGGAAGCGGCGGACATACACGAAGACCATCAGCCCGATCGGGGCGAGCACGAACGGGTTCGGCAGCCACTCCAGCTCGGGGTGGGCGGCCGCGATCACGGAGATGGCACCGTTCACTCACACGATTGTGTCAGTGGCGCGGTCCGCTGTAGCGGCCCGGCCGCGACGATCGCTGGATGGGACCGCTCGAGCTCGCCCTCGACCTGCTCGCCCCGCCGTTCTGCTGGGCCTGCGCCGGCCGCGCGCGGCGCGGCGAGCCGCTCTGCGCGGCCTGTCGCGGCGAGCTGCGCTGGCGCGGCGCCGAGACGGTGCTCGTCGAGGGTGTCGAGGTGTGGGCGCCGGTGGCCTACGAGGGGCCGGCGCGCGCGCTGGTGCGCGGCCTGAAGTTCCACGGCGCGACCGGTCTCGCCGAGCCGCTCGCCGCCCAGATCGCCGCCGCCGCGCCGGCCGGGCTGCTGCGTCCGCCGGCGGTGCTGGTCCCCGTGCCCGCCCACCCGCGCCGCGCACGGGTGCGCGGCTACGACCAGGCCGCGCTGCTCGCCGCGGCGCTCGGCCGCCGCGGCGGGCTCGCCGTCGCCGGCTGCCTGCGCCGCCACGACCGCGGCGGCGGCCGCCAGGTCGGGCGCACGCGCGGCCAGCGGCTGGCCGGTCTCGCGGGGGCGATCGCGGTCCGGCCGGGCGTCCCCGCGCCGCGCCGGGCGGTGCTCGTCGACGACGTCGTCACCACCGGCGCGACGGTCGCCGCCTGCGCGGGCGCGCTCGCCGCGGCCGGGGTGGAGGAGGTCGCCGCTGTCGCCTACGCGCTCACGCCGGGCCGCTGAGCTCTGTCATCCGTGGAAGCCCGCGCAATTTGCGGACGGATGACGTATTGGACGCCGCCGATCGGGGCACTAGTATCGACACCAATCTCCAAGCGACACCAGGAGGCCGTATGCGCATCGCGATGAAGGGGCGCAACGTACCGGTTGGCGACCAGCTCAGGGAGCGGGTGGACAAGAAGTTCGCCAAGGTCGCGCGCCAGGTATCTCCGTTTGCCGAGCTGGAGGTCGAGCTGATCGAGGAGCGCAATCCCTCGATCAAGGACTCCCAGGTGGTCGAGGTGACACTCCACCTCAAGGGCGTGACTCTCCGGGCCCGCGAGGCCTCGCAGAGCATGTCCCACTCGATCAACCTGGCGTCCGACGACCTCGCGCGCCAGGTCAAGCGGCACCGCGAGAAGCGACGGAAGCGGAGGGAGGCGCACCGGGCATCGCCCCGTCTGGCCTAGGCGCGGCGCTACGACATAGAGGGGGCGTCAGGCGCGGTCGCGCAGCGCGGCGCGCCGGATCTTGCCGCTGGCTGTCTTCGGCAGCTCGGCGACGAAGTCGATCCGGCGCGGGTACTTGTACGGCGCGGTCTCCGCCTTGACGTGGTCCTGCAGCGCGCGGGCCAGGTCGCCGGAGCCGGCGTAGCCGTCGGCGAGCACGACGAAGGCCCGCACGATCGACCCGCGCTCGTCGTCGGGGGCGGCGACCGCGGCCGCCTCCACGACGGCCGGATGCGAGCCGAGCGCGGACTCGACCTCGAACGGCCCGATCCGGTAGCCGGCCGAGACGATGATGTCGTCGTTGCGCCCGCCGAACCAGAGGTAGCCGTCCTCGTCGGCCTCGGCGCGGTCGCCGGTGTGCCAGGGGCGGTCGGTGGCGGCGGGCGGCTCGCCGACGTAGCCGTGGAAGAACGTCGGCACCGTGGCGGGATCGACGACGATCTCGCCGTCGGCGATCCGCAGGTCGACGCCCGGCAGCGGCCGGCCCATCGATCCGGGACGGACCCGCTCGCCGGGGGCGTAGCCGGTGAGGTGACCGGTCTCGGTCTGGCCGTAGCCGTCGCGCACCTCGACACCCGTCGCCGCGCGCCAGGCCTCGATCGCGCCCGGGTCGAGCGCCTCGCCGGCGGCGACGCAGCCGCGCAGCGACTCCAGCGCCGGGATCCGCGTCCGCTTGGCGATCACGCGGTACTCGGTCGGCGCCATGCAGAGCGTCGCGACCCGCTCGCGCGCGAGGATCTCGAGCCGCTCGGCGGGGTCGAAGCGGCCGTCGTGGAGGATCGCGGTCGCGCCGCGCAGCCACGGCGCGATGAAGACGTTGCGCGTGCTCTTGCTCCAGCCGGTGCTGGCGGAGCACCAGAAGGTCTCGCCGGCGCGCGCGCCGACCCAGTGCTCGGCCTGCAGCCGCTGCCCGGCGAGCCAGCGCTGGACGTGCAGGACGCCCTTGGCGGCGCCGGTCGTGCCCGAGGTGTACATCACCAGGCAGGGGTCGGTCTCGGCGAGCTCCACCGGCGCGGCCCGCTCGCCCGAGCGCCAGAGCCGGTCGTCGGGCGTCCAGAGGATCGGGCACGCCGGCTCGGCGGCGGTCAGCTCGGCGCGGTTGCGCTCGTCGGCTACGGCCAGCACCGGCGCGGCGATCTCCAGCCGCAGGCGCAGGTCCTTGGCGCGCAGCTGCTCGGGACAGGCCGCCGGGACCGCGCCGATCCGGAAGCAGGCCAGCATCGTGAGCACCCACTCGACGCGGTTGCCGATCATCACCAGCACCCGGTCGCCCGGCCCGGCGCCGGCCGCGGCGAGGTGGCCGGCGAGGCGGGCGGAGCCGTCGGCGAGCGCGCCGAACGTCCACTCGCGGCGCTCGCCCGCGCGGGTCAGCTCGATCAGCGCGAGCGCCTCCGGCGGCGCCGCGTCG
Organism: Solirubrobacterales bacterium; assembly: GCA_012718975.1. GTDB lineage: Bacteria > Actinomycetota > Thermoleophilia > Solirubrobacterales > Thermoleophilaceae > JAAYBF01. The sequence continues at coordinate 6,686 of JAAYBF010000091.1, forward strand.
ACCAGGTCGCGGCAGAAGTTCACGGCCGCGGATGATGCCGTCCGCCACCTGGCCACGCGGCCCGCCCGCGGTCGCGGCGCCATCCGTGCCAGAGGGACGGCTCGCATCCGTCCCCGGGGGACCCCGCCCATTGCTAGTCTCGCCCCTATGTCGATTCTCGACAGAGCGCTGCGCATCGGCGAGGGGAAGAAGTTCAAGCAGTTCCAGAAGAGCGTCGCGCGGATCGGCGACTTCGAGCCCGAGCTGGAGCTCGAGTCCGACGACGATCTGCGCGCCCGCTACGACGCGCTGCGCGAGCGCGCGATCAACGGCGAGTCGCTCGACGAGCTGCTGTTCGAATCGTTCGCGATCACGCGCGAGGTCGCCAAGCGCCAGCTCGGCCAGCGCCACTTCGACGTCCAGCTGATCGGCGGCATGGTGCTGCACGACGGCTCGATCGCCGAGATGAAGACCGGCGAGGGCAAGACGCTCACCGCGACGCTGCCGGTCGTGCTCAACGCGCTGACCTCGCGTGACGCCGACGGCCAGCCCGCGTGGGGCCACGGCGTCCACCTGGTCACCGTCAACGACTACCTCGCCCGCCGCGACGCGCTCTGGATGAAGCCGATCTACGACGCGCTCGGGTTGACGCTCGGCATCCTCCAGTCCGACGAGCGCGACTGGGGCAACAAGCGCGCCGCCTACGAGGCCGACATCACCTACGGCACCAACTCCGAGTTCGGCTTCGACTACCTGCGCGACAACCTCGCCACAGACATGGACGAGAAGGCCCAGCGCGGCCACGGCTTCGCGATCGTCGACGAGGTCGACAACATCCTCATCGACGAGGCCCGCACGCCGCTGATCATCTCCGGGCAGCCGCAGCAGTCCTCCGACGTCTACTACAAGTTCGCGAAGCTGGCGCCGATGCTCGAGCCCGGCAAGAAGCCCGAGGGCCTCGAGGCGAAGTCGAAGTCGTATGTGGCGGACTTCGACTACGAGTTCGACGAGAAGCACAAGACGGTCGCGATCACCGAGCGCGGCGTCGCCAAGGCCGAGAAGTTCCTCGGCATCGACAACCTCTACCGGGCCGAGAACGGCCACCTCGTCAACCACCTCCAGCAGGCGCTGAAGGCGGAGTCGCTCTACAAGCGCGGCGTCGAGTACGAGGTGATCGACGGCGAGGTCAAGATCATCGACGAGTTCACCGGCCGCATCCTCGAGGGCCGGCGCTGGTCGGAGGGGCTGCACCAGGCCGTCGAGGCGAAGGAGGGCGTGGCGATCCAGGAGGAGAACCAGACGGTCGCCACGATCACCTACCAGAACTACTTCCGCCGCTACGACAAGCTCGCGGGCATGACCGGCACCGCCCTCACCGAGGCGACCGAGTTCATGAAGATCTACAAGCTCCAGGTCGTCGAGATCCCGACCAACCGCCCGATGGCGCGGGTCGACCAGAACGACCAGATCTACAAGACCAAGCCCGGCAAGTGGGACGCGGTCGCCCGCTCGATCCAGGAGCGCCACGACAAGGGGCAGCCCGTGCTCGTGGGGACGATCTCGGTCGAGGTCTCCGAGCTGCTCTCCCAGGAGCTGTCCAAGCGCGGCATCAAGCACACCGTCCTCAACGCCAAGCCCGAGTACGCCGAGCGCGAGGGCGAGATCATCGCCGAGGCCGGCCGGCCGGGCGCGGTCACGATCGCGACCAACATGGCGGGCCGCGGCGTCGACATCAAGCTCGGCGGCAACGCCGAGCACCTCGCCGAGCTCGAGCTGCGCGGAAAGCACGAGCCCGGCACGCCCGAGTACGACAAGGCGTGGGACGAGGCGCTGCGCAGGTACGAGGCCCAGGTCAGCGTCGACCGCGAGAAGGTCATGGAGGCCGGCGGCCTGTTCATCATCGGCACCGAGCGCCACGAGTCGCGCCGGATCGACAACCAGCTCCGCGGCCGCGCCGGCCGTCAGGGCGACCCGGGCGAGTCGCGCTTCTACCTCTCCGCCGAGGACGACCTCGTCCGCCTGTTCGCCGGCGACCGGATCTACAAGATCCTCGACCGCCTCGGCCCGACCGGCGACGACGGCGAAGAGGAGCCGATCGAGGCGGGGATGCTCTCCAAGCAGATCGAGGGCGCCCAGAGGAAGGTCGAGGAGCAGAACTTCCTGATCCGCAAGCGCGTCCTCGAGTACGACGACGTGATGAACCAGCAGCGCGAGATCATCTACGAGTACCGCGACCGCATCCTCGACGGCGAGGACATGTCCGAGACCGCGCGCGAGCAGCTCGGCGAAGTCGTCGAGCGGATGGTCTGGCAGTACCTCGCCGGCGACTACGCCGAGGACTGGGACCTCGCCGGGCTCTACACCCAGCTCGAGCAGATGTACCCGGTCGGGATCGACCTCGAGCGGACCGACCCGCAGCAGATCGACCGCGACTCGCTCGTCGCCGAGCTGCGCGAGGACATCGTCGAGGCCTACAGCGACCGCGAGGAGGAGCTCGGCCCCGACCTGATGCGGGCGCTCGAACGGTTCATGCTGCTCCAGATCATCGACGAGCGCTGGCGCGAGCACCTCCACGACATGGACTACCTGCGCGAGGGCATCCACCTGCGCGGGTTCGCCCAGATCGACCCCCTCGTGGCGTACAAGAACGAGGGCTTCGACATGTTCACGGCGCTGATGAACTCGATCTGGGAGGAGTTCGGCCGCTACATCTTCGTCGTCGACGTCCAGGTCGAGGGCGCCGACGACGAGGCACGCGCCCAGACCTGGGGCAACGCGCCGCAGCAGCCGAGCCGGCTCAGCTACGCCGGCGGCACCGACGCCGACCAGCCGAGCGCGCTGGCGGCCGCCGCCGCTGCGGCGGCCACCGGCGCCGTCGCTCCCTCGGCGGCCGCCCAGGGCGCCGCCGACCTCGCCGCCGAGGAGCAGTTCCAGGCCGTGCCGCGCGTGGAGACGCGCGTCGTCGCCGACGAGGACCGCGTCGGCCGCAACGACCCCTGCCCGTGCGGATCGGGCAAGAAGTACAAGAAGTGCCATGGCGCCTAGCGCCAGTGGCCTCCGCGACCAGCTGAAGCTGCTCGCGGACTACCTTTGACCCGGTTGCGCTGACCGAGCGCGCCGCCGCTCTCGAGGAGCGGATGGGCGCCGAGGGATTCTGGGACGACCAGGCCGCCGCGGCCAGGGTCTCGGCCGAGCACGCGGCGCTGGCGCGCCGCCTCGAGGAGTTCAACACGCTCGACTCCGACATCGGCGACCTCGCCGAGCTCGAGGAGCTCGCCGCCGACGACGAGTCGATCGCCGCCGAGGTCGAAGAGCAGCGGGCGGCGATCGAGGGCCGGCTCGCCGCGCTCGAGGAGGCGCGGCTGTTCGCCGGCGACTACGACGCGGGCGACGCGGTCGTGACCGTCAACGCCGGCGCCGGCGGCACCGACTCCCAGGATTGGGCCGAGATGCTGCTGCGGATGCTGCTGCGCTGGGCGGAGGCGCGCGGGATGAAGGTCGAGTTAAACGAGGCGAGCGCCGGCGAGGAGGCGGGCCTGAAGTCGGCCACCTTCACCGCCGCGGGCGAGAACGCCTACGGCCTCTTCTCGGCCGAGAAGGGCGTCCACCGGCTGGTGCGGATCTCACCGTTCGACTCCGCCGCGCGCCGCCACACGGCGTTCGCGGGCGTGGAGGTCGCGCCGCTCGTCGACGACGCGATCGAGGTCGAGATCGAGCCCGACGACCTCCAGATCGACACCTACCGCGCCTCGGGCGCGGGCGGCCAGCACGTCAACAAGACCGACTCGGCGGTGCGGATCACCCACCGCCCCTCGGGGATCGTCGTCCAGTGCCAGAACGAGCGCTCGCAGTCGGCGAACAAGGACACGGCGATGCGGATGCTGCGCGCGAAGCTCGTCGAGCGCGAGGAGCAGCGCCGCCGCGAGGAGATTGCCAAGGAGAAGGGCGAGGCCCAGGACGTCGGCTGGGGCTCGCAGATCCGCTCGTACGTGCTGCACCCCTACACGATGGTCAAGGACCACCGCACCGGCGTGGAGATCGGCAACGTCCAGGGCGTCCTCGACGGCGACCTCGACGCGCTGATCCGCGCCGAGCTGCTGCGCCGCTCCGGCGTCGCCGCCAACGGCGACGCCGGCTGAGCGGCACGGCGGCGGGTCAGGCGGTGCAGCCCTGCGCCTCGGCCTGGGCGCGGGCGGAGCGCAGCTGGGCGCGCGTGTCGCGGTGCGTCGCACGGGCGCGCTTGAGCTGCTTGCGCCGGTTGGCGACGCGCTTTCGCGCACGCGCCTTGGCCTTGCGGCCGGTCGCCTGGCGGGCCTGCTTGCGTGCCGCGGCGAGCCGCCGCTTGGCCCGCGCCACGCGCTTGGCGTCGGCCTCGATCCTGCTCTCGAAGTAGTCGATTCGGCGCAGGGCGATCTTGCAGCGGGGATCGTCGGCGCCGCTGCGCTCCTCGGTCTGCGCGGCCTTCGCGGTCGGTGAGTCGGCGGCCGTCGCCGGGCCGGCGGTCAGGCCGCAGGCGAGCGCCAGCCCGACGGCGAGCGCGACGAACGGGGCCTTGCTGCGGAGTCTCATGGTGTGGTGTCCTCGGGTCGGGTGGGAGGGAAGTGGGGCCGGTGTCAGCGTAACCCGGCTGGCGGGACGGAACCGGAAGCTGCGTTGCACCTCTTCAACACGCCCGTTGGCGTACAGTCGCGGCCGATGCGCGACCTGATCCACCGGGCGCTCGCCGAGGACCTCGGCGAGGGCGACCTCACCAGCGCGGCCGTGGTGCCCGAGGGCGCCCGCGCGCGCGGCTCGGTGGTCGCCAAGGCCGACGGGGTGGTCGCCGGGGTCGAGGTCGCGGCGGCCGTCTTCGAGGCCGTCGGTGGCGGGCTGGCGGTGCAGCCGCGAGCCGTCGACGGCGACCGCGTCGCTCCCGGCGACCAGCTGCTCGCGCTCTCCGGCGACGCGCGCGCTCTGCTCGCGGCCGAGCGCGTCGCGCTGAACCTGCTCGGCCGGCTCTCCGGGGTCGCGACGCTGACGGCCCGCTACGTGGCGGAGGTCGCGGGCACCGGCGCGCGGATCCTCGACACCCGCAAGACGACGCCGGGCCTGCGCGCGCTGGAGAAGGCGGCGGTCGTCGCCGGCGGCGGGACCTCGCACCGCTTCGGGCTCTTCGACGCGATCCTCGTCAAGGAGAACCACGTCCGCGTCGCGGGCGGGGTGGGGGAGGCGACGCGCAGGGCGCTGGCCGGCGCGCCCCCCGGGGTGACCGTCGAGGTCGAGGTCGAGACGCTCGAGGAGCTCGACGAGGCGCTCGCCGCGGGCGCCGGGCGGGTCCTGCTCGACAACATGGGGGCGGATTCGCTGCGCGCGGCGGTCGAGCGGACCGCCGGCCGCGCCGAGCTCGAGGCCTCCGGCGGGATCGAGCTCGACACGGTGCGAGCGGTCGCCGAGTCCGGCGTCGACTTCGTCTCGGTCGGCGCGCTGACGCACTCGGCGCCGGCGCTCGACGTGAGCCTGCTGTTCGAGCCCGAGGCGGGGTGAGCGGGGCCGCGGACCGGCGCGGCGGCGCTCGCGGAGTACACTGCGGTCAAGACGGTGCCGATTCCCCCGAGGCACCGGGTTTTCATTTCGACACCGAAAGAGGTTCGAAACATGCCGGCCCAGTCGATTCCCCCAGCGGGAGCCGCACCCACACAGCTTCTGGAGCTGGAGGACATCCCTGCGCTCAAGGACGAGGTGCGTGCGCTGGCGGCCGAGCGCGACGCGGTGATCCTCGCCCACAACTACCAGCTGCCCGAGGTCCAGGACGTCGCGGACTTCGTCGGCGACTCGCTCGGGCTGTCGCGCCAGGCGGCCGCGGCCGAGCAGCGGACGATCGCCTTCTGCGGCGTCCACTTCATGGCCGAGACGGCGTCGGTCCTCTCGCCGGAGAAGACCGTGCTGCTGCCCGACCTCGACGCCGGCTGCTCGCTGGCGGACTCGATCACCGCCGAGCAGCTGCGCGCCTGGAAGGCCGCGCACCCGGGGGCGGTGGTGGTCATGTACGTCAACACCAGCGCCGAGGTCAAGGCCGAGACCGACTACTGCTGCACGTCCTCGAACGCCGTCCAGGTGGTCGAGCACATCTGGCGCGAGCACGGTGACGACACCGAGATCCTGTTCGGGCCGGACATGTGGCTGGGCGCCTACGTCGAGCGTGAGACCGGCCGCCGGATGCACGTCTGGGACGGCGAGTGCCACGTCCACGCCGGCATCCGTCCGCGCGACATCGACGACATGCAGGCGGCCCATCCGGAGGCGGAGTTCCTCGTCCATCCGGAGTGCGGCTGCACGACGCAGGTGATGGAGTTCGTCGCCGCCGGCGACATCGACGCCGAGCACACCCACATGCTCTCCACCGGCGGGATGCTCGACTTCGCGCGCGAGTCCGACGCCGACGAGTTCATCGTCGCGACCGAGACCGGGATGCTCTACCCGCTCGAGCAGGCGAACCCCGGCAAGACGTTCATCGCGGCAAACCGCCAGGCGTTCTGCAAGTACATGAAGATGATCACGCTGCCGAAGCTGCGCGACGCCCTGCGCGACATGGCGCCGGTGGTCAAGGTCGACCCGGCGATCGCCGAGCGCGCCCGCGTGCCGATCGAGCGGATGGTCGCGATCGGCCCCGGCACCGCGGTCAAGCAGGCCTGACCCGCGCTCGATGAGCGATTCTGCGCCCCAGGGCCGACGAATCGCTCATCGAGCCTCGTCGCCGCGGGCGAGCAGCGCGACGAGGGTGGACTGCACGAGCCGGGGCGGGAACGACATCACCGTCTCGGCGCGGTGACGCTTGATGAAGGCGGCCCCCCAGCGGGCGCCGCGCAGGCCGCGCGGGATGCCGCCGCGCCGGAACAGGCCCTGCTGGGCGGCCTCGGCGCTCTCGGTGAGGAAGTCGCGCAGGTGCAGCGCCGGAGCCACCCGGCAGCGGGCGTGGACGGCGGCGGCAGACCGGTTGCGCAGGCCGTGGCGGGTGTTCGGCGGCACGTGGACCTCGCCGTCGGCCGGGCGCAGGGTGCGCCGACCGCGGCCGAGCGTCACCTCGACCTCGCCCTCGACCACGGACCAGTACTCGTCCTGAAACGGGTGGTAGTGGGGTGGCAGGACCCCGCCGGGGTCGAGCCAGGTGTCGACGACGAGGTTCTCGCCGCCCGGGGTGAACGCGTGCCGGGCGCCGTGGACGGGGTCGTGGACCTGCGCCGTGGGATCGGTCATGGCTGCCGCCTCCTCGCAGTGGTTACCGGCTAGTAACCTAGCACGGGGTTACCCTCCGGTAACCGTGACGGCGCCCATCCCCGACCCACGACCCCCCGCGCCTCGCCGGCGGTCCCAGCTCCTGGTCGCGGCGGCGACGCTCTTCGCGGAGCGGGGCTACGCGGCTACCCGGCTAGACGACGTCGCCGCCGCGGCGGGCGTCACCAAGCCGATCGTCTACCGCCACTTCGCGTCCAAGAAGGAGCTCTACCTCGCGTTGCTGCGCCGCCACTCGGACGACCTGCCGCGCTTCCTCGCCGACGGCGAGATCCCGTCGGGGGCGAGCGACGAGGAGCTGGCGCGGGCCGTCCTCGACCGCTGGCTCGAGTACGTGCGGGACAACCGCCACGCCTGGCTGATGCTGTTTCGCGACAGCGGCGGGGACGGGGAGATCCGCGCATACCGGTCCGCGGTCGCGGCGCGGGCGCGGGCGGTCCTCGTCGCCTTCATCGACGCCCGCTCGACGCTCCCCGCCGCTCAGGTCGAGCCGACCGCCGAGCTGCTGCGCAGCGCGCTCGCCGGGCTCGCGCTCTGGTGGATCGACAACCCCGGCGCGGCGAAGGAGGACGTGCTGGCGGTAGCGCTGCGGGCGGCCGTCGCGGTCGCCGACGACGGCGCCGCATAGGGTGGGGGAGTGAGCTTCAACCGCCTCCTGCCGCGGCCGGGCGAGGTGACCGCCGAGCAGCTCGGCGGTCACCTCGACCTCGGCTCGCGCGCTCCCGAGGGCCGGCCCTACGTGGTCGCCAACATGGTCGAGACGCTCGACGGCCGCGCCGCGATCGAGGGCGACACGCGTGGCCTCGGGGGTCCGGGCGACCGTGAGCTCTTCCACCAGCTGCGCGCGTCGGCCGACGCGCTGATCGCGGGCGCGGGGACAGTTCGGGTCGAGCGCTACGGCCCGGCGGTAAAGAACGACGATCTCCGCGCTGCGCGCGAGCGCAACGGGCTCGATCCGGTCCAGCCGGTCGTGATCGTCTCGGCCCGCCTGCTGCTGCCGTCGGACCTGCCGCTGCTCCAGGACCCCGACTCGCGCGTGATCGTCGCCACCGCCGCCGACCACGAGCTCGAGGGCGTCGCCGCCGACGTCTCCTACGAGCGCACCGGCGACGACCTCGGGCTGCTGCTCGCGCGGCTGCGCTCCGAGCACGGAGTCCGCTCGCTGCTCTGCGAGGGGGGGCCGACGCTGCTCTCCCACCTGCTCGCCGCCCGCCTCGTCGACGAGCTGTTCGTCTCGATCGCGCCGAAGGTCGCCGGCGGCGGCGACGAGCCGACGATCACCCAGGGGCCCGCGCTGCCCGAGCCGACCGCCGCCGAGCTCGTCTGGCTGCTCGAGCGCGACGGCGAGCTGTTCGGCCGCTGGCGCCTCCGCTACTGACGGCCGGCGCCATAACCTCAACCGATCCGCCACCGCGGCCATCCGATCGCGTTTTTGCGCGCTATGGGTGCGCAACCTCGATCGATCGCGTGGCGTGGCGGATCGGTCGAGGTTGCGCACGCCGCTGCAAGGAACGTTGCAGCGCCTGCACGTGACGTTGCGCCTGCACCCCGGCGCCCGCCGACCGGCTATCAAACAGGGCCGCATGAGCAAGATCCGCACCCGCAGGCGCCCCGGCGCCGCCGAGACCGTGGCGCCGGCGCCCCTCCCCGCGGGGGAGGTGCCGGTCGTCGAGCTGCGCGACGTGTCGAAGGTCTACGCCGGCGGGTCGGTCGGCCTCGAGCGCGTCTCGATGAGGATCGGCCGCGGCGAGTTCGTCTTCCTCGTCGGCGCCACCGGCTGCGGCAAGTCGACCTGCATCCGCCTGCTGATGAAGGAGCTCGAGGTCTCCAGCGGCGAGATCCTGATCGCCGGCAAGAAGCTCAGCGAGGTCGACCGCAAGCGGGTGCCCTACCTGCGCCGCAACATCGGCACCGTCTTCCAGGACTACAAGCTGCTGCCGAACCGGACCGTCTACGACAACGTCGCCTACTCGCTGCAGGTGATCGGCGAGTCGCGCGAGGAGATCCGCCGCAAGGTGCCCGACATCCTGCGCCTCGTCGGGCTCTCGACCAAGCTGCACAACTATCCCGACGAGCTGTCGGGCGGCGAGCAGCAGCGCGTCTCGATCGCGCGCGCGTTCGTCAACCATCCGCCGCTGCTGCTGGCCGACGAGCCGACGGGCAACCTCGACCCCGAGACCTCGATCGGGATCATGCAGCTGATCTACCGCATCAACCGGACCGGGACGACCGTCGTCGTGGCCACCCACGACAAGGAGATGGTCGACAAGATGCGCCGGCGCGTCGTCGAGCTGCGCGACGGCCGGATCGTCCGCGACGAGCAGTCCGGCCTCTACCGCCCCGACGAGTCCACCACCGAGTTCGCGATCCGCCTGCGCGGCGAGCTCGGCGTCGGCGACGAGGGCAACCCCAACTGACATGAGCTTCGGGTTCTTCTTCAAGGAGGCCATCCGCGGCCTCTCGCGCAACTCGGCGCCCGCGCTGGCGGCGCTGCTGACCGTGCTGCTCACCGCGCTCGTGCTCGGCGTCTTCATCCCGATCGTCCAGGCGACGACGGGCACCGCCAACGAGGTCCGCGAGCGCGTCCTGGTCAACGTCTACGTCGCCGAGGACGCCACGAAGGCCGAGCGCGAGCAGCTCGCCGCCGCCCTCGAGCGGACCGCGAACGTCAAGTCGGTCGAGTACGTGCCCAAGGAGCAGGGGCTGAAGGAGGCGCGGCGCAAGAACCCCGAGGCGTTCGGACGGGGCGTCGACCTGCTCGGCGCCAACCCGCTGCCGGACATGTACCGCGTCGTGCCGGACGACCCCGACGGGGTGGCGGCGATCGTCGACCGCCTCGCCCCGGCCAACGCCGACGGCGTCCGCGAGCCGTCGCTCGCCGCGATCGACGAGGTGCGCAACAAGGAGGAGGACACCGAGAAGATCCTCTCCGCGACCGGCCTGGTGAAGATCCTCACCGGCGGCCTGATGGCGCTGCTGGTCTTCGCGTCGATCGCGCTGATCGCCAACACGCTGCGGCTCTCGATCTTCGCCCGCCGGCGTGAGGTCGAGGTGATGAAGCTCGTCGGCGCCACCAACTGGTTCATCCGCTGGCCGTTCGTGATCGAGGGCGTGATCGTCGGGCTGATGGGCGGAGTGCTCGCCGTGATGCTGCTGACGATCGCCAAGGAGACCTTCATCGACCCGCTCGAGGACCGCTTCGCGCTGCTCGCCGCCCCTGAGACGATCGACTTCCCACTGTTGATCGTGGTGCTGCTGATCGCCTGCGTGGCGGTCTCCGCGGCAGGATCGGCGATCACGCTGCGCCGCTTCCTGCGCGTGTGAGCGCCCGTCCGCCGCGTCCGCGCCGTCCGGCGCCGCCTCCGCGGCCGCCGACTACCCTTCAGAGCGCATGAGCACCCTCCTCAGGACAGTCGCGGCGATCGCGGCGGCGGTGGTGCTCGTCGGGGTCGGCGTCTACCTCGGCGGCCATCCGAAGTCGCTGCCGGGGCCGCTGCGGGACGCGCTCGTCCAGGACGACCGGGCGCTGCGCGCCGAGCTCGAGGACGCGATCGAGAGCGACTTCTACCGCCAGATCGACATCGACCAGCTCGAAGAGGGGTCGCTGAAGGGGATGGTCGAGGGGCTCGAGGACCGCTTCTCCAGCTACCTGACGCCGAAGGAGACCGAGCAGTTCCAGCAGTCGGTCGAGGGACGCTTCGAAGGCGTCGGCATGAACGTCGACCAGGACAAGCGGGGGCTGCGCGTGCTCAACGTCTTCGAGGGCTCGCCGGCCGAGCAGGCGGGAATCGACAAGGGGGACTTCATCACCGAGGTCGACGGCGAGTCGATCGCCGGCCTGTCGGCCGAGGTCGCGACCGCGCGGATCAAGGGGCCCGCCGGCAGCGAGGTCTCGCTCGAGATCGTCGATCCCGAGACCTTCGAGCCGCGCACGCTGAAGATCGAGCGCGAGCAGATCGAGATCCCCGTCGTGACCGGGCGGATCGTCGAGCGCGACGGCCGCAAGATCGGCGTCGTCGAGCTGACCACCTTCAGCGAGGGCGCCCACGGCGCGCTGCGCGACGAGATCGACGGCCTGCTCGAGCAGGGCGCCGACGGGATCGTGCTCGACCTGCGCGGCAACGGCGGCGGGCTGCTCAGCGAGGCGGTGCTCGTCGGGTCGGTGTTCATCGAGGACGGCCTGATCGTCTCGACGAAGGGCCGTACCAAGCCCGAGCGCAAGTACGAGGCCGTCGGTGAGGCGATCGACGAGGACATCCCCGTCGTGGTGCTCGTCGACCGCGGCACCGCGTCGGCCGCCGAGATCGTCTCCGGCGCGATCAAGGACCGCGGCCGCGGCCAGGTGATCGGGACCCGCACCTTCGGCAAGGGCGTCTTCCAGGAGATCCAGCCGCTCTCCAACGGCGGCCTGCTCGACATCACCGTCGGCCAGTACTTCCTGCCCAACGGCGAGAACATCGGCAACAAGGGCGTCCAGCCCGACGTCAAGGCGCGCGACGACGTCGAGACCGAGCGTGACGAGGCCCTGCCGACCGCCCTCGACACGCTGATCGAGCAGTCGGAGCGCTGATGGCGCGCCCGCACGGGCGCCCCGGCCGGCTCGACCTGCCGTTCGTCGCCCAGCTCGGCCGGCGCGGCCGGATGCTCGTCGCCGAGCCGTTCTTCCGCCCCGGCGGAAGGCGCGTCGAGGTCGCCCGCGGCAGCGGCCGCGACGGCGACCTCGTGCTCGTCAGCGCCGGCAAGCGCGGCGCGAAGGTCATCCGCGCGCTCGGGCGTCCCGAGGTCGCCCGCGACGTCGTCGAGGCGCTGATGGCCGACCGCGGCCTCCGTCGCAGCTTCCCCCGTCGCGCCGAGACCGAGGCGATGGAGGTGGGGATGGAGATCGGGGGGCTCGCGCCGCCCGCGCCTCCCGAGCCCGGCGCGGGGCGCGCCGACCTGCGCGAGCTGCCGACCTTCACGATCGATCCGGACGACGCGCGCGACTTCGACGACGCGATCTCGGCGCGGCGGCTCGACGACGGGGCCGTGCGGCTCTGGGTCCACATCGCCGACGTGACCGCCTACGTCCGTCCCGGCGGGCGCATCGACGGCGAGGCGCTGCGGCGCGGGACCAGCACCTACGTGCCCGGCGCGGTGGAGCCGATGCTGCCCGAGCGGCTCAGCAACGGCGCCTGCTCGTTGCGGCCGGGCGAGGACCGGCTCGCGGTCACCGTCGAGCTGGACATGGACGGCGTCGACGCCCGCCGCGTCGCCTTCCACCGCTCGCTGATCCGCTCCGACGCCCGGCTCACCTACGGCGAGGTCGACGCGGTGCTCGACGGCCGCGCTCGCGCCGCCGAGCCGTGGGGCGAGCCGCTCGCCGCCGCCCGGGCGGTCGCCGCCGCCCTGCGTGAGCGCCGCGACCGGCGCGGCAGCCTCGAGGTCGACTCGCTCGAGCCGCGCTTCCGCTTCGACCGCGACGGCAATGTCGAGGCTGTCGTGCGCGAGGCCCAGACCGAGGCCCACACGCTGATCGAGGAGCTGATGATCCTCGCCAACGAGCAGGTCGCCGGCTATCTCGCCGAGCGCCGGCTGCCGACGCTCTACCGCGTCCACGAGCGGCCGAACCCGCTCGCAGTCGAGGCGATGGTCGCCAAGCTGGCGGCGCTCGAGGTGCCGGTGCCGGCGCTGCCGGAGCCGATGAGCCCGCAGCAGGCCGCCGACGCCGCCGCCGAGGCCTCGCGGCTGGCGGCCGCCCATGCCCGCACCCACGGCCGCGGCCGCCAGGCGTTCGGGTCGCTGGTGCTGCGCTCGCTCAAGCAGGCCTACTACTCGCCGCGCAACGTCGGCCACGCCGGGCTCGCCTCGCCGCGCTACTGCCACTTCACCTCGCCGATCCGCCGCTACCCCGACGTCGTCGCCCACCGCGCGCTGCTCGCCGGGCTGGGGCTCGACGACGCGGCGCCACGCGCCCACGAGCTCGACGACCTCGGCGTGGTCTGCAGCGAGGCGGAGCGCTCGGCGATGCGGATCGAGCGCGACGCCGACGACGTCTGCCTCGCGTTCCTGCTCGAACGCACGCTCGCCGAGGCCGTCCGCGGCGGCGAACCGGCGGCGTGGGAGGGAGAGGTGGTCGGCTTGATCCCGAAGGGCTGGTTCGTCCGCTTCGGCGAGCAGGGGTTCGAGGGCTTCCTGCCGGTGCGGCGGATGAGCGGCTGGTTCGAGCCCGACGAGCACGAGAGCGCGCTGATCGACGTCGACAGCGGCCGGGCGCTGCGGATCGGCGACCCCGTGGCGGTGACGGTCGCGCGGATCGAGACCCACCGCGGCCGGGTGGATCTAGAGCCGGCCGTGTAGCGTCGTCTCCGCGATGGCGAAGAAGGGCAAGCGAAAGGCCGCGGCCGGCGACCTGGCGACCAACCGCCAGGCGTCGTTTCGCTACCACCTCTCCGACCGCCACGAGTGCGGGATCGTGCTGCAGGGCTCCGAGGTCAAGGCGATCCGCGAGGGCAGCGTCCAGATCAAGGACGCCTACGCCCACATCGACAGGGACGGCGAGGTCTGGCTGCACAACATGCAC
>JAAYBF010000012.1 GCA_012718975.1 Solirubrobacterales bacterium
CTAGATCCAGCCGCGACTAGTGGCCGCCAGGGCGAAGCCCGATTCCCGGCTCTCACCGAGCCACCGCCCTACGCGCGGTGCCTAGATCCAGCCGCGACTAGTGGCCGTCAGTACAGCCTGGGCCCGGTCCGCCGCCCCCAGCTTCGCGTAGGTGTTGTGCAGGTGGGTGCGGACGGTGGAGGTGGAGAGGTCCAGCTCGCCGGCGATCTGCTTGTAGACCTTGCCCTCGGCGAGCTTGCGCAGCACGTCGAGCTCGCGCCTGGAGAGCGGGCAGGGGTCGGCGTGGCGGCGGGCGGAGCCGTTGCCGTCGTTGCAGTAGGGGAACTCGTACATCAGGGCACGCAGGTCCTCGGGGGTGAGCCCGAGCGCGGCGCCGGCGGCGAGCAGCTCGTTGCGGTCGATCGGGTCGCCCTGGCCGTAGTGGGCGAGCATGTCGGCGAGGCGGATGATCGCCGCCTGGCCGTCGGCCTCCTCCTGGTGGTGGCGCTCGATCGTGGTGGCGAGCGTGCCGGGCAGGCCCCAGCGGCGGGCGAGCACACCGCCGACGACGGCGTGGTCGACGCCGAGCTCGCGCTGCTCGCGGCGGACCCGCTCGCCGGGGGTGCGGGCGTCGCCGTGGATCTGGTCGGGGTAGGCGGGGTAGGCCTGGACGAGCACGAGCTTGCCGATGTCGTGGACGACCGCGGCAGCGAGCAGCCCGTCGGAGCCGCCGTCGACGCCGAGCACGCGGGCGACGCGGTGGGCGGCGGCCTGGGTCGCGACCGCGTGCAGGCGGAACCGCTCGGGGGTCGTGCTCCAGCCGGGGCTGTGCTCGAAGAAGTCGAAGGTCTGCAGCCGGTGGGCGATCGCCTCGACCTGCTCGGCGCCGAGCAGCTCGACGGCCTCGCGGGTGTCGGCGACCTTGCCGCGCCGCGACGACGGCACGCGGTTGGCGATCCGCAGCACGGCCGCGACGAGCGCGACGTCGCTCTCGACGGCCTCGACGATCTTGCCCGTCGGGGCGGGGACCTCGCCCACCACGCGCAGCAGCCGGCTGCGCGACTCTGCGAGCGCGGGGAAGGCGTCGAGCGCCTCGAACGCGGCGGTCAGGCGGCGGCCGTGCCCCTCGTTGGGGCGGCCGACGCGGCCGGTCGCGGCTGCGGGTGTCTGTTGGGCTACGGCTGGCATCGCAACGGTCTGTGTGCGACCGGCGGATCGGCCGGTCCTGGGACCTATCGGCACCGGGCCGTGCGGCTTGAGCGGCGGGTCAGGCGCGTGCGAGCGCGTCGTCGACGCGGGCGAGCGTCTCGTCGCGCCCGAGCGCGACCACCGACTCGAAGATCCCGGGCGAGATCGTGGAGCCGCTGATCGCGACGCGCAACGGCTGGAAGACCGCGCGTGGCTTGACCCCACGCGCCTCGACCACGCCGCGCAGCGCCGCCTCGACGGTCTCGACGTCGAACGGCTCGGCGGCGGCGATCGCGTCGCGGGCGGCGGCGAGGTCGTCGCGCGCCCCGTCGCGCATGACCTTCGCCCACGCCTTCTCGTCGTAGGGCTGGCGCTCGACGAGGAACCCGGCGAGCGGCCAGAACTCGGCAAGCGTCTGCATCTTCTCCTGGGCGAGCTCGGCGGCCTGCTCGAGCCCGCCACGGCCGAGCAGCGCCTCGAGCCGCGCGGCGAGCTCCGCCGGCGGCAGCTCGCGCAGGTAGCGGCCGTTGAGCCAGCGCAGCTTCTGCTCGTCGAAGACCGCCGCCGACTTCGACACGCGGGCGAGGTCGAAGCCGGCGATCATCTCGGCGTCGCTCATGATCGTCGTCGAGTCGTCGAGCGACCAGCCGAGCAGCGCGATGTAGTTGCGGACCGCCTCGGGCAGGTAGCCGGCGTCGCGCAGCTCCTGGACGGAGGCGGCGCCGTGGCGCTTGGAGAGCTTCTTGCCGTCGGGGCCGTGCAGCAGCGGCAGGTGGGCGTAGGTCGGCGGCTCGGCGCCGAGCGCCTCCAGCACCAGGAGCTGCTTGGGCGTGTTGGAGAGGTGGTCCTCGCCGCGGACGACGTGGGTGATGCCGGCGTCGAGGTCGTCGATCGCGACCGCGAAGTTGTAGAGGACGGAGCCGTCAGCGCGGGCGATCACGGGGTCGTCGAGGTGGACGTGCTCGAAGCGGGTGTCGCCGCGGATCACGTCGTGGACGACGGTCGCCCCGTCGTCGGGCACGCGCAGGCGGACGGCGCCGTCGGCCTCTGGCTCGCCGCGGAAGCCGCGCCCGCCGTGCTCGGCCTTGAACGCCTTGACGTCGTCGGCGGTCGCGTTGGAGCGGTAGGCGTGGCCGTCGTCGAGCAGCCGCTGGAGCATCTCGCGGTGGCGCTCGGCGCGCTCGGCCTGGAAGATCGGGCCCTCGTCGTAGTCGATCCCGAGCCAGTCGAGGGCGTCGAGGATCTGGGCGACGTTCTCGTCGGTCGAGCGCTCACGGTCGGTATCCTCGATCCGCAGCACGAGCTGGCCCCCGGACCCGCGGGCGAGCAGCCAGTTGAACAGCGCGGTGCGGGCTCCGCCGATGTGGAGAGCGCCGGTGGGCGAAGGAGCGAATCTGACTCGTAGCGACACGGAGGCGGCATGCTAATCGGCGCGCACGTCTCGACGGCAGGCGGCCTCGTGGAGGCCCACGCGCGCGGCGTCGAGATCGGCGCCGACGCGATCCAGGTCTTCAACCAGTCGCCGCGGATGTGGAAGCCGACCCGCTGGCGCGACGACGACATCGCGGCGTTTCGCGAGCTGATGGCCGACGGGCCGATCGCCTCGGTGGTGATCCACGCCGTCTACCTGGTCAACTGCGCCTCCAAGGATCCCGAGATCCGGGCGAAGTCGCTGGCGTCGCTGAAGCACTCGCTGGCGATGGGCGACGCGATCGGCGCCGACGGGGTCGTGCTGCATCCGGGCTCGACCGTCGGCGAGCCGCACGAGGAGGCGCTGGCGCGGGTCGGCGACGCGCTCGGCGAGGCGCTCGCGGAGACCGACTCCTGCCCGCTGCTGCTCGAGGACACCGCCGGCGCCGGCAAGACGCTCGGCCGCTCGTTCGACGAGCTGGCGCGCCTGATCGAGCTCGGTGGCGGCCACGAGCGGCTCGGGCTGTGCCTGGACTCCTGCCACCTGCTGGCCAGCGGCTACGACGTGCGGACCGCCGACGCGGTCGCGACGGTGATGGACGAGTGCGTGAGCGTCGTCGGCCGGGAGCGGCTGCGCTGCCTGCACGTCAACGACTCGCAGACGCCGCTCGGCTCCAACCGGGACCGGCACGCACCGCTCGGCGAGGGCGAGATCGGTGCGCGCGGCTGCGGGGCGTTCCTGTCGGAGCCGCGCTTCGAGGGGCTGCCCGCGATCTTCGAGGGCCCTGGGCTGGAGGGCAAGGCGCCGGCCGCCGCCGACATCGAGCGGGCGCGCAAGCTGCGCGCCAACGGGCTGCGAGCGCGGGCCCGGCGCAGGCGCGGCTGAGCCAGGCGAACAGAGTGTTACAACCGGCGGCCGGGGGTTGCCGGGCACGCGCGACGGGCCTAAGGTGCATATCTGCATGGCCCTCGCCGAGACTCCCGACTTTCGCCGCTGGGTGGCCCGCTTCGAGGCGCGCCACGCCGAGCTGCCCCGCCCGCGCGAGGACGGCTCCTGCGACGGCTGCGGCGGACCGCTCGACAGGCGGCCCACCGCCCTCCCCTACTGCCTGGTCTGCCTCGCCGAGCAGTACGGCCGCGAGCGGGCCGAGGCGGCGGCCTCGGTGGCGACCGCGCTCAGGCTGGCGCTCGCCACGGCGGAGGAGCCACCGGCCCCGGACGACGTGCGCGCGGCGGTCCAGGTCGCGATCGACGAGTACGAGACGGCGCTGGCCGCCACCGCCGGCTGACCCCGCGCCGGCCTTGTCGGGCGAGCCCCGATCGCCAGGCGCGCGGCGCGGCCGGCGCGCCGCCGCGCCGGCGGGTCAGAGCTGGTCGCGCAGGTCGAAGCCGGGCGCGTCGGCGACCGGCTTGTCCCAGAACGACGGGTTGACGCACTCGAAGGCGTCCCCGTGGCCGTCGTAGGCACGCTCGACGGTGCTGCGGCAGCGGGCGAGCGGCCGGCCGGTCATCTTCACGCCGCCGTAGCCGTGGCGGGTCGCCTGGGCGGCCTCGTAGACGGCGACGTCGATCTCGGCGTGGAAGACCTTGTTCATGCACCCCATGTAGCGGGTGCCGGTCTCCTCGTCGTCGTAGAGGTAGAGGAACTCGCAGCCGCTCTCGATGCAGCCGGCCGGATGGACGACGCGGTCGCAGAACGCGCAGCACTGGCGGCATTCGTGCTGGGCGCGCAGGTTTGGCAGTGCGACGGGCTCCACGACAGCCCAGGGTAGCTGCCAGCCGCCAGGTCAGGCTGCCATGGAGACGCCCGGGAGCTGTCCCAGCTCCGCCAGGCAGGCGCTGTCCTCGGCCTTGATGCGGTAGTCGTCGCCGAGCTTGAGCTGGCGCTTGCCGACGCGCAGCAGCAGGTGGTGCTCGCCGGGGAAGACCTCGACGACCTGCTTGAGGTCCTCGAGCAGCGTCTCGGGAACCTCGCCGGGCACCTCGAGGGTCACCAGCTTGCGGGTCCGGCTGACCTCCGGCTCGGCCGCCGCCTCGGCGGCCGCCAGCTCGACCTCCTCAGGCGTCGGGTCGAAGATCGCGACCTCCTGGGCGACGAGCTTGACCTCGCCCGCCTCCTTCTTGTCGACGCGCCCGCGGACGGTGATCACGCGGTCGACCTCGACCTTGTCGGCGTTCTCGGCGTAGACCTTGGCGAAGACGAGCATCTCGACCTGGCCCTCGAGGTCGTCGAGGGTCGCGAACAGCATCGGGTCGCCCTTGCGGGTGCGGATCTTCTTGCACTCGGTGACGATCCCGCCGACGGTCACCCACTCCTGGTCCTTGCGGTCGGGCAGGTCGGCGATCGAGCAGTCGACCTTGCGCCGCAGCGCGTGGCGGACCTCGCGCAGCGGATGGCTGGAGAGGAACAGCCCGAGCGTCTCCTTCTCCCAGGCGTTGAGCTGCGGGCGCTCGTCGGGCAGCGCCGGGACGGGCAGGTCGGGCTCGGACTGGCCGCCGGCGGCCGGCTCCTCCAGCTCGAAGATCGAGCCCTGCCCGAGTGCCGCGTCCTGCTGCTGCTTCTGCCCCGCCCCCTGAGCCTGCTCGAGCACCGACATCATCCCGGCGCGGGTGGCGCCGGTCGAGTCGAAGGCCCCGCACTTGATCAGCGCCTCGATCGCCTTCTTGTTGACGGCGCGGACGTCGACGCGGCGGCAGAAGTCCCACAGCGAGGTGAACTCGCCGCCCTCCTCGCGCGCCGCGACGATCGCGTCTACCGCCGCGGTCCCGACGCCCTTGACCGCCTCGAGCCCGAAGCGGATGTTGCCGTCGTGGACCTCGAAGTCGTTGCGCGAGTGGTTGACGTCGGGCGGCAGCACCTCGATGCCCATGTCGTCGCAGCAGGAGACGAAGAACGGGACCTTGTCCTTCGTCGACATCACCGACGAGATCAGCGCCGCCATGTACTCGGCCGGGTAGTTGGCCCGTAGCCAGGCGGTGCGGTAGGAGATCAGGCCGTAGCAGGCGGCGTGGCTGCGGTTGAACGAGTAGTCGGCCGCGGCCTCGTTGACCGCCCACAGCTCCTCGATCACCGCCTCCGAGGTGCCGCTGGCGCGGGCGCCCTCGAAGAAGCGGGCCTTCAGCGCCGCCATCGCCTCGCGGTTCTTCTTGCCGATCGCCTTGCGCAGGTCGTCGGCCTCAGCCCCGGAGAAGCCGGCGATCGCCTTGGCGATCTGCATCGACTGCTCCTGGTAGAGGATCACCGAGTAGGTCGCCTCGGTGATCGGGCGCAGCCGCTCGTCGATGTAGCTGACGGCGTCGGGATAGCGCTTGTTGCGTGCGTAGGTGTCGATGTGGCGCATCGCGCCCGGCCGGTAGAGGGCGTTGAGCGCGACGAGGTCCTCGAACTCGGTCGGCTGGACCTTGCGCAGCGCCTCGCGCATCCCCTCCGACTCGAACTGGAAGACGCCGATCGAGTCGCCGCGCGCCATCATCGCGTAGGTCTTGACGTCGTCGAGCGGCAGCGACGCCATGTCGGGCTTGGGCCGGCCCGACTCCTCGATGATCCGCAGGCAGTCCTCGATCACGTCGAGGTTGCGCAGCCCGAGGAAGTCCATCTTGAGCAGGCCGATCTCCTCGATCGGCTTCATCGAGTACTGGGTGACCGTCCGGTAGGCGCGCTCGCCGTCGGAGGCGGCGCCGCGGTCCTCCATCAGCTGCAGCGGCACGATGTCGGTCAGCGGCCGGTCGGCGATCACGACCGCGGCCGCGTGGATTCCGGCGTTGCGGACGATCCCCTCGAGCCCCTTGGCGGTGTCGATCACCCGGCGGGCGTCGGGCTCGGAGTCGTAGGCGCGCTTGAACTCGGGCTCCTCGGCGAGGTACTCGTCGAAGCTCTTCGAGCGGCCCATCACCGGCTCGGGGATCAGCTTCGCGAGCCGGTCGCCGGTGCCGTAGTCGAGGCCGAGCACGCGCGCGGCGTCGCGCGTGGCGTTGCGCGGCAGCATCTTGCCGAAGGTGATGATCTGCGCGACCGACTCGCGGCCGTACTTCTCGACCACGTATTGCATGACCCGCTCGCGCCCGCGCACCGAGAAGTCGATGTCGATATCCGGCATCGACTTTCGACCCGGGTTCAGGAACCGCTCGAAGTAGAGATCGTGTTCGACCGGGTCGATGTCGGTGATCCCCAGGCAGTAGGAGACGATGGAACCGGCGGCCGACCCGCGCCCCGGACC
>JAAYBF010000092.1 GCA_012718975.1 Solirubrobacterales bacterium
CGCGGCCGCTGCGGCCCGCGGAGATCGCGCGGCTGGCGCGCGCCGTGGAGGAGCCGACCTTCGACGTCTACGTCGGCAAGGAGGACGGGATCGTCCGGCGCGTCTCGCTGCGGATCGACGTCGACGTCCCCGAGGAGCAGCAGCGGTCGCTCAACGGCCTGACGCGGGCGGCCATCCGCCTGTCGGCGCAGTTCGACGACGTCGGCGGCGACCAGGAGGTCAGCGCTCCGCGCCAGTCGCGGCCGCTGTCGGACCTGACGACCCAGATCGGGGGACTGGGCGCGCTCACCGGCCAGCAGCCGCAGGCCGGCCAGTCCTCCTCCGACGGCGGCCCCGCGCTCGACGACTTCGAGCGCTACGCCGCCTGCCTCGACGCCGCCGGCCCCGAGGAGGCCGAGGCGATCGAGAGCTGCCGCGCGCTACTGCCGTAGCGCCCTGTACCTTCCAGCGTCCCGTGGTCCTCGCAGACATCGCCCCGTGGGCCGGCCTGGCCGTCGCCCTCCTCTTCTTCCTCTGGCTGGACCTCCACTTCTTCGCGCGCGGGCGCGAGCCGAACTTCAAGGAGGCCGTCTGGTGGTCGGTCGGCTGGCTCGTGCTCAGCCTCGCCGCCGCGCTCGTCGTCTGGGCGCTCGAGGGCCCCGAGGACGCGGTCCTCTACACGACCGTCTACCTGATCGAGCGCTCGCTGTCGCTCGACAACCTGTTCGTCTTCCTGCTGCTGTTCGCCTACTTCGGTGTCCCCTACGCCCAGCGCGGCCGGCTGCTGTTCTGGGGGATCGTCGCGGCCCTGGTCCTGCGTGGCATCTTCATCCTGGTCGGGATCGCGCTGATCGAGCAGTTCCACTTCGTGATCTACCTGCTCGGCGCCGCGCTGATCGTGCTCGCCTACCGGATCTTCCGCGGCGTCGACGAGGGCGTCGACCCCGACCGCAACCTGCTCGTGCGGGGCGTGCGGCGGATCTACCCGGTGACCTCGGAGTTCTCCGGCAAGCACTGGTTCGTGCGCAAGGAGGGCCGCCGCCACGCCACGCCGCTGTTCCTCTGCCTGGCGGCGATCGTCTTCGCCGACATCGCCTTCGCGATCGACTCGATCCCGGCGGCGTTCGCGATCACCCGCGACCCGTTCCTGATCTGGATGGGCAACGTCTTCGCGCTGCTCGGCCTGCGCGCGCTGTTCGTGCTCGTCGAGGGCCTGATCCGCCGCTTCCGCTATCTCGACCAGACGATCGCCGTCGTGCTCGGCGTCGTCGGCGTCAAGCTGCTGGTCGAGGACCTGGTCCACATCGGGCCGCTGGTCAGCCTGGCGATCATCGCGGTGCTGTTCGCGATCGGCATCGTCGCGTCGCTGATCGCCGACCGGCGCGACCCCGACGCCGCCGCCAAGCGCGAGGAGCGGGCGCACCGGGCCGAGCGCGCGGTCGGCGAGGAGGTCGTCGAGGAGCGGCTGGGCGAGCCCGAGGACGGCGCGGTGGATCGCGCCGAGCGGCCCTAGCCGGCGGGCGCCCGCTCAGTCCTCGTCGTCGAGTCGCTCGATCTTCGCGCCGTGGCGCTCGGGGTCCTCGCTGCCGGGGGCGTCGCCCTCGTCGTCGGCCTCGGGGTCCTCGAGCACGCGCGGCTGGCGGCCGTCGCCGCCGTGGTAGGTGGCCTGGAAGGTCTCGAGCAGCTCGTCGCGGAGCGGCTCGTCGACGGGCACGTCGTCGCTGACGAGCACCCAGTCGGCGCCCTCGAACTCCTCCAGGGCGAAGATCTCGCTGTCCATCGACGACGAGTCGTCGACGACGATCAGCACCTCGGTCTGGGGGTTGAAGTACGTCCCCGGACGCACCAGGAGCTCGTCGATCTCGAAACGCCGCCCGTCGGCCATGGGTCTACGTATACCCCAAGCGGCGGCCGCTGTCGCGCAGGTGGGCGCAGGTGTGCGCGCGACCGTCGCCGCTGGTCACCGCCCGCGCCGTCCGGTACCCTTGTGGGAGCGGTTGACTGACGAATCAATCGGGCCGGCGAGCAGGCTCGCGGCTCCGCCTTGCGGTCGGCCTCAGGGAACCCGAGAACTTCAAGGAGCGACAGTGGTCGATTTCACGCTCACCGACGAGCAGAAGGACATCCAGGAGATGGCCCACGACTTCGCGGAGAAGGAGATCCGCAAGGTCGCGTGGGAGTACGACAAGGACGGCACCTGGCCGCAGGAGATCATCGAGCAGGCCTGGGAGGTCGGCTTGATGAACACCCACATCCCGGCCGAGTACGGCGGCCCGGGCCTCGACTTCCTCACCGGCTGCCTGATCGAGGAGGAGATCGGCTGGGGCTGCTCGGGCATCGGCACCTCGCTGATGTGCAACGGCCTGGCCACCGCCCCGATCGTCCTCGGCGGCTCGGAGGAGACCAAGAAGAAGTACCTCGGGATGCTCACCGAGGCGCCGAAGCTGGCCTCCTTCTGCCTGACCGAGCCGGACGCGGGCTCCGACGTCTCCGGCATGAAGACCCGCGCCGTCAAGCAGGGTGACAAGTACGTCATCAACGGCTCGAAGTGCTTCATCACCAACGGCTCGCACGCCGACTACTACACGGTCTACGCCAAGACCGACCCGGACGCCGGCCACCGCGGCATGTCGGCGTTCGTCGTCGAGCGTGAGTGGGACGGGGTGACCGTCGACAAGAAGGAGGACAAGCTCGGCCAGCGGGCCTCGAACACCGCGACGATCTCCTTCAACGACGTCGAGGTGCCCGCCGAGAACATGATCGGCGAGGAGAACAAGGGCTTCAAGCTCGCGATGATGACCCTCGACCGCACCCGTCCGGGCGTCGCGGCGATGGCTGTCGGGATCGCGCGCGCGGCGTTCGAGTTCGCGACCGAGTACTCGAAGGAGCGCGTCCAGTTCGGCGTGCCGATCGCGATGCACCAGGCGATCCAGTTCATGATCGCCGACATGGCGACCAAGGTCGAGGCCGGCCGCCTGCTGACCTGGAAGTCGGCGACGCTGCTCGACAGCGGCGAGCGCAACACGCTCGTCAGCTCGCACGCGAAGCGGTTCGCCGCGGACTCGGCGATGGAGGTCACCACCGATGCCGTCCAGGTCTACGGCGGCTACGGCTTCATCAAGGAGTACCCGGTCGAGAAGCTGATGCGCGACGCGAAGATCATGCAGCTCTACGAGGGCACCTCGCAGATCCAGCGCCTGGTCATCGCCCGTGAGGTCCTGCTGCCGCGCCGCGCCGAGGCTCCCGCCCCGGCCGCCGCCTAGGCACGCCGCGACACCCACCCGGCACCGCGAGGCCGCCCCACGGGGCGGCCTCGCCCGTTGCGCGATTCCGGCCGCGTACCTTCGAACCCACCCTGATGCCGTCGCCGTTGCCGGCCCCCCCCACGGCCGATCCGCCGTTTCCCGCGCAGTGTGCGGCAAAGGGCGGTATGGCGCGGCGCGCGCCGGGAAACCGCGGTCCCGGAACGCCGACGGATAGAGAAGACGGGGCGGGGGGAGGGGACTCGCCGAGCTAGTCCGTTGCTGAATCGACACCGAAGCGCTTCCTCGTGCGTCAATCGCTTCGCCAGGGTAGGCGGATGTCCGAGATCCGCTCCGTTGCGCCTGTCCGCCCCGATGTTCCCCTCCAGGAGCATCGCCACCCCGACGTCCTCAGGCCGCGAGCATCGGCAGCCGAGCTTGCCGAGGCCCGTACCGCCGCGCCCGACCTTGCCGGGCCGCCAACCGCGCGGCGCGACTTTGCCCGCGCAGCGCGCGGGAATGCGCGGGCGGGCGCCGTGCGCGCCGGTACGCGTCGGGAGGGCGCGGCCAGCACCGGAGAAGCGGAGGCGGGCGCCGACGCTCGCACGCGCAGGGTCGAGGTCGAGCGCGCGGTGGTCGAACTCGCCTGCCGCCAGCACGGCGTCGTCGGCCGCTCGCAGTTGCGTGCGCTGGGGCTCGCCGACGATGCGATCGACCACCGCCTCGCCGTGGGGAGGCTCCACCGCCTCCATAGGGGCGCCTACGCCGTCGGGCATCCGCGTGTCCCCCGTGACGGTCGGTGGCTGGCCGCCGTCCTCGCGGCCGGGCAAGGTGCGGTGCTCAGCCACCGGTCGGCTGCGGTTCTGTGGGGTCTCGCAGACCGGGACGGGAAGGCCGTGACCGTGACGGTGCCTGCGTGGCGGCGCGACCGTCCCGGTCTGTGCCTGCGCTCGGCCGCCCTGCCGGATGACGAGGTTGGTGTCCGCGCCGGGATCCCGGTGACAACGGTGGCGCGAACCCTGCTCGATCTCGCAAGGTTCGAGGACGCACGGACGTTGCGGCGGATGGTGCACGAGGCGGAGGTCGGTGCGCTCCTTGACGACCGGGCGGTCGGCGAGTTGCTCGATCGGCACAGGGGGCGGGCCGGTACGCGGGCGCTGGCGAACGTGCTCGCCGACCGCCGTCTCGGCGCTGACCGAACCCGGAACGAGCTCGAGCTCGCCTTCCTAGAGCTGGTCGTGGACGGGCGCCTGTCACCGCCACGCACGAACCGGATGGTGCGTGTCGGTGCGTCCGACATCGAGGTGGACTTCGCGTGGCCCGAGCGCAGCGTGGCCGTCGAGCTCGACGGCCACGCGACCCACTCCACACGTGCGAAGTTCGAGCGGGACCGCCGCCGCGACCGCCTCCTGCAGGCCCACGGGTGGCGCACTGTGCGCCTGACGTGGCGCCAGCTGGCGACCGAGCGGGCCACGGTGCTCGCCGACCTCCGTCGCCTGCTCGAGGCGGGCTCCGACGGCGCGCCGTAACCGTCGCCGACCCGCGGTTCACCAGCGCGCGCGTGGGGCTACCCGATGTTTCCCGGTGTTGACTGCCCGTCTCCGCCGTTTCCCGCCCACTGCGCGGGAAATGGCGGGCTGGCCAGGCAGGGGGCAGCCAAGGCGGATGGGACAGTGGAGGCCGGGAAGCGCCGGGGGCGTGTCAGGATGGCCGGAATGGGCTCGTCGGCGAAGGAGAGCGGTGCGCGCAGCCGCGCGGCGGTGCGCGACGCGGTCGCCCAGGCGGGGATCGACGAGGCGGCCGGGGCGGGGGCGCGGCGGGGGAGGGGCCAGGACCCGCTCTCCGGCGAGCTGCGGCGGCGGGAGGTGCTGCCGCTGCTGGTGCTGCACCTGATCGCCGCCGGGCCGTCCTACGGCAACCAGCTGATGGAGCGGATCGCCGGCATGACCGAGGGCGTGCTCACCGTCAACCCGAACACGATGTACCCACTGCTGCGGCGGATGGAGTCGGGCGGCCTGATCGAGGGCAGCTGGGAGCACCCTGAGCGGCGCACCCGACGGTTCTACTCGCTGACCGACGCCGGGCGCGCCGAGTACGAGCGGCTGGTCGGCGAGGTG
The DNA here is from genome assembly GCA_012718975.1 of Solirubrobacterales bacterium. Taxonomy (GTDB): domain Bacteria; phylum Actinomycetota; class Thermoleophilia; order Solirubrobacterales; family Thermoleophilaceae; genus JAAYBF01. The sequence goes on from JAAYBF010000092.1 coordinate 5,339, forward strand.
CGGCCGTTCCTCGACTCGGTCGCGCGCTCGATCGACGAGATCGTGCGCGAGGTCTACGGCGCCGGCCCGGCCCCCGGAGCCGACTGACCGGTCCGCCGCCGGTCGGCTCGGACGGTCGCGGCCGGGTGTGCGGGCCGCCCCCGGGCGGGACGCCGCCCTGTCCCGGCACCGCGGTGGTCCGCGCGACCGCGCTGCTGTACTTTCTTGGCCAGCCGGCCAAACAGCAGACACGCGAGGAGGAGCCTTGGCCCGCAGCGAACCCCGACCCCTGAACGGCAAGGTCGTCGCCATCACCGGCGCGGCCCGCGGCATCGGCCTGGCGACCGCCAAGGCGTGCGCCGCGCGCGGGATGCGCGTCGCGATCGGCGATCTCGACCTCGGCGAGGCACGCCGCGCGGCCGAGGGCGTCCCGGGCGCGATCGCGCTCGCGCTCGACGTCACCGACCGCGCCTCGTTCGCCGCCTTCCTCGAGGCCGCCGAGGACCAGCTCGGCCCGCTCGACGTGATCGTCAACAACGCCGGGATCATGCAGCTCGGCGCCTTCGCCGAAGAGGACGAGGAGACGGCGATCCGGATGGTCGACATCAACGTCCACGGTGTCCTGCACGGGATGAAGCTGGCGCTGCCGCGCTTCCGCGCCCGCGGCACCGGCCACATCGTCAACATCGCCTCGATGGCCGGCCGTGCCGGCATCCCCGGCGGCGCGACCTACTCCGGCACGAAGTTCTTCGTCTACGGCGTCAGCGAGGCCCTGCGCGCCGAGCTGCGCGGCACAGCGATCGAGATCTCCTGTGTGATGCCGGTGCCGGTCAACACCGAGCTGGCGGCCGGCCTCAAGCGGGTCCGCGGCGGCGGCTTCGTCGAGCCGGAGGACGTCGCGGCGGAGATCGTCTCGGCGCTCGAGCGGCCGCGCTTCGACGTGCCGGTGCCGCGCTCGATGGGCCGGCTGATGAGCGTCAGCAACGCGCTGCCGCGCCGCGCCCGCGAGGCGCTCGCGCGCGCGTTCAACGCCGACAAGGTGCTCGCCCAGGCCGATCCGGCCGCCCGCGCCGCCTACGAGCTGCGCGCGTCGGAGTCGGACCCGCGGCTGCCTGCGGGTGAGCAGGCCAAGCGGCTCTCCAGCGGCGACGGCGAGTAGATAGCCTCCCGCGCCGCTAACCGAACGGGAAAGGGAAGCATGCACGTATTCAAAGCCGCGGTCGTCGGCGCAGGGACCATGGGCGGACAGATCGCCCAGACGATCGCCGCGTCCGGGATCCCGGTCGTCCTCAAGGACATCAAGCAGGAGCTCGTCGACGCCGGGCTGACCGAGGCCCGCAACGTCACCCAGGGGCAGATCGGCAAGCTCGTCTCGAAGGGCAAGCTGACCGAGGAGCAGGGCGAGGCCGCGGTTGCCGAGGTGCTCGACCGGATCGTCGGCACGACCAGCTACGAGGGCTTCGGCGACGTCGACTTCGTGATCGAGGCGGTGCCGGAGATCATCGGCCTCAAGCAGCAGGTCTTCGCCGAGCTCGACGCGGTCACCCCCGGCCACGCGATCCTCGCCTCGAACACCTCGTCGCTGTCGATCTCGGAGATCGGCGCCGAGACGCTGCGCCCCGACAAGGTCGTCGGCTTCCACTACTTCTACCCGGCGTCGATCATGCCGCTGATCGAGATCGTGGTCGGCGACGAGACCTCGCCTGAGACGACCGAGGCGGCGCTGAACTTCGCCCAGGCGATCAAGAAGCAGCCGATCACCTGCGCCGAGGTGCCCGGCTTCGTGGTCAACCGCATCCTCAACTCGGCGGTCTGCGAGATCTGGCGCGCCCAGGAGGAGCAGGGCCTCTCGATCAAGAAGATCGACGAGGGCGTCGCGGCGGCCAACGTCGCGCCGATGGGCCCGTTCGTGCTCGTCGACCTGCTCGGCCTAGACACCGTCCTGCACGTCGCCCAGCACCTGCGCGAGAGCTACGGCGACCGCTTCTTCGTCTCGGCGGCGATGGAGCGGCTGGTCGGCGAGGGCAAGCTCGGCGCGAAGACCGGCGGCGAGGGCTTCTACTCCAACGGCGAGCCCAACGTCGAGGGCGACGGCGATGCGGACGCCGAGGAGCTCGCCGAGCTGTGGTCGATGAAGGCTCTGCGCGAGGCGCTGCTCGTGCTCGAGGAGGGCGTCTCGACCGTTCGCGAGATCGACCTCGGCCTGATGGCCGGCGCCGGCCTCGATCCGCGCCGCGGCCTGATGCCCCCGTTCTGGAAGGCCGACATCGAGGGCCTCGACGTAGCGCTCGAGAAGATGGAAAAGCTCGAGGAGCGCTACGGCGCGGAGCGGTTCGGGGTTCCGGTCACGCTGCGTCGCCTCGTCGCCCAGGGCCGGCTCGGCATCGCCGCCGGACAGGGGTTCTACGCCTGGGCCCGTCCCGACGAGGGCGACCAGCGCGAGACCGTCAAGCTCGAGACCCGCGGCGACGTCGCGATCGCGTGGCTGTCCAACGCCCCGATGAACGCGATCTCGCCGCAGGTGATCGAGGATCTCGGCGCGGTCTGGGAGAAGGTCACCTCCGAGGGCAAGGTCGGCGCGATGGTGATCGCCTCGTCGATGCCGGTGGTCTACTCGGCCGGTGCCGACATCAAGGCGTTCACCCAGATGGACGAGGAGAAGGGCGCCGAGCTGATCCACTCCGGCCACGCGCTGCTGCGCAGCCTCGGCCAGAGCCGCGTCTCGACCGTCGCCGCGGTCAACGCGATCGCCTTCGGCGGCGGCTGCGAGCTGGCGATGGCCTGCGACGTGCGGATCGCGGCCGAGTCGGCGATCTTCGGCCAGCCGGAGATCAAGCTCGGGATCATCCCGGGCTTCGGCGGCACCCAGCGGCTGCCGCGGCTGGTCGGCGAGAACAAGGCGCTCGAGATGAACCTCACCGGCGACGCGATCACCGCCGGCGACGCCTACGAGCACGGCCTCGTCAACCGCGTCGTGCCCGACCACGAGCTGTTCGACACCGCGTTCGCGTGGGCGCGCAAGCTCGCCGCGCAGGCCCCGGTCGCCGTCGAGCAGATCAAGGCGGTCTCGGCCGCCGGCGATCTCGACGAGGGCATCGAGGCCGAGAAGCAGGGGTTCGCGGCCGCGTTCAACTCCGAGGACGCGAAGGAGGGCATCTCGGCCTTCCTCGGCAAGCGCGAGCCGAAGTGGTCCGGCCGCTAGGCCCTGGATCTCGCGGCGGGTCGGGCCGGTGAGCCTGCCCGCCGCCGCCGGCCGCTCCGCGGGCGTCGCCCGCAGCGGCGCCGCGGAGCTGGCCGCCCTGATCGCGGCGAGCGAGCGGGCGGTCGTCTTCACGGGGGCGGGGGTGTCGGTGCCGTCGGGGATTCCCGACTTCCGCAGTCCCGGGACCGGGCTCTGGGAGGGGGTCGACCCGATGGAGGTCGCCCACGTCGACGTCTGGCGCGACGACCCCGACCGCTTTTGGAGCTTCTACCGCGAACGGCTGGCGCTGCTGGCGGACAAGCGGCCGAACGCCGCCCATGTCGCGATCGCCGAGCTGGAGCGCGCGGGACGCGTCCGCGCGACGATCACCCAGAACGTCGACGGGCTCCACCGCACGGCCGGGTCGGAGCGGCTGCTGGAGATCCACGGCTCGATCTCGGCGAGCGTCTGCCTGCGCTGCGGTGGCCGCGCCGGCCTCGACGAGGTCCTGGAGCTGCTCGGCGCCGGTGGCGGAGCGCCGCTCTGCGCGGGCTGCGAGGCCCCGCTGAAGCCGGACGTCGTGCTCTTCGGCGAGATGCTGCCGCTCGCCACGCTGAGCGAGGCCGAGCGGCTGGCCCGCCAGGCGGACCTGATGATCTGCGTCGGCAGCTCGCTGCTGGTCCATCCCGCGGCGGGGCTGCCTGCGCTGACGCTCGACGCCGGCGGCGCCCTGGCGCTGGTCACCCAGGGGGAGACCCCCTACGACGGCGACGCGGCGGTCAAGCTCGGCGGCGACGTGGTGGCCGAGCTCGAGGCCGTCGCCCGGGCGCTCGGCGGATAGCCCCGTCAGTCGTCCGCGCCGACCCAGGCGCGCGGGCCGGGGCCCTCGGCGCCGAGCCGGTCGCCGGGATTGGCGAGCTGGCAGCGGTCGAGCGACAGGCAGCCGCAGCCGATGCAGCTGGTCAGCCCCTCCTTGAGCCGCTCGAGCTCGGCGATCCGCGCGTCGATGCGGCTGCTCCACGCGGTCGAGAGGCGGCCCCAGTCGCGCCGGGTCGGCGCGCGATGGGCCGGCAGCCGCTCGAGCTCGGTGGCGATCTCCGCGAGCGTGAGGCCGATCCGCTGGGCGAAGACGATGAACGCGATCCGCCGCAGCACGGCCCGCGGATAGCGGCGGTGCCCCGAGCCGGCGCGCTCGGACTCCAGCAGGCCGCGCTCCTCGTAGAAGCGCAGCGCCGACGCGGCCACGCCGGAGCGCCGCGCCACCTCGCCGATCGTCAGCAGCTCGGCCACGTCCGAATCGAAGCAGATCCTCCCCTTGACTTCAAGTTCACTTGAGCTTGTAGCGTCCTCCCGGACAGGAACCCGACTGCAGGAGCACGCGATGGCCGCCACATCCCCACCGACATCCCGAGACGCCGAGATCGTGCGGCGCGTGACCGCCTGGCAGGGCGTGACCGCCGCCGATGGCCCACGCGGCGAGCTCTCCCTCCGCTACCGGCGCCGCGAGCTTGGCCACCTCCACGGCGACCGTGTGGCCCACTTCGCCTTCCCGAAGGACGTCTGGGGCGAGCTGATCGCCGCGGGCCGTGTGGTACCCCACCCGCTCGACCGGCCTGGTCTCGCCGCCCGTCCGCTGCGCGACGACAGCGACGTCGACGAGACGATCGCCCTGATGCGACTCAACTACGACCGCGCGGTCGCGGGCGAGCCGCGCGGCCGCTGATGCGCGCTACCCGCGATCGGTCCCGAGCCTGCGGGCGCGCAGCGCGTCCTCCATCCGCTCGACGGCGGCGATCAGGGCGTCGGTGAGGTCCTCCGAGAGCGAGCCGGTGAGGGCGGCGTTGGCGGCCGCGCCGATCGGGCCGCGGTCGGCCTCGAGCGGGCCGCGGCGGTCGCCGGGGGGGTGGGGAAGCTCGGCGAGCAGCGCCTCGAGCGCGACCCGCGCCTGCAGTGCGGCCTCGCGGTCGCGGTGGGCGTCGAGGTCGGCGCGGGCGCGCAGCACGAGCTCCTCGCAGGCGAGGATCTCCTGGCGGCCGCCGAGCAGGGCGGCGAAGCGCTCCTCGGGCGCCTCCATGGAGCGGCGCGCCCTTGCGATGCCGTGGCGCGGCAGCTCCCAGGCCTGCTCGTAGAGCCCGCCGACGACCGCGTCGCCGGAGCCGAAGCCGATCCTGGCGACGAGCGCGCGCGCGAGGTCGACGTCGCGCACGTAGGGGTCGGCGCTGGCCGCCCGCCAGGCGCGCAGCGCCTGGTTGAGGACCGCGACCGCCGTGTCGGTCTCGCGCTCGCGCCGGTCGCCGTCGTCGCGGACCGCGGCCAGCCAGCTCTCGGCGTGGCCCGCGGTGGCGAACGGCTCGGTGCGGATCGCCGTCGCGCGGCTGGTCGGCACCGGCTCCGGCTCGGCGCGGTCGACTGAGTGGCCGCGCCGGCCGCGCAGCAGCCGCCGCTCGACCGCGCCGAGCGTCGTGAGCGCGAGAACCGTCTCCGGTTCCGCGGCAGGATTCGCGCGCACCATGTAGCGGCCGTCGGGCGGGCCGAGCAGGAAGCCGAACTCGAGCTGGACGAAGCCGAAGAGGGGGGAGGCCATCAGCGCCCCACTATCGCTCGCGGTGCGGTCGGCTGCCGGCCGGCGGTCGCGCTCTCGGCGCGGCTACTCGCCCTCGTGGGCGTCTGAGCCGCGGGCGGGTAGCGCGTACTTGGAGGGGCTGGTCGGGACGGTGGGCTGGTCGATCTCGCGCAGGCGGGCGATCAGGTCCGACCACTGGCCGGGCTCGAGGACGGCGAGCGCCTGGCGGCCGAGGCGGCGGTTCTCGCCGAACAGCGGCTGCCAGCCGACGTGGATGTGGTCGTGGTGGTCGGCCATCGCGACGGTGTTGGCGCCGTAGTCGAGCAGGCTGATGATCTGGGCGGGGCGCATCGTGCCCTGGAGGCGCATCAGCCTCCTGACGGCCTGGTCGGTGACCCCGCCGGGCTCCTGGTGGCCGGTGATCGGCACCCCGTTGACCGCGGCGATGTCGACCGCGTTGCCGGAGGAGTGGTGCGAGACGTTGCCCGAGGCGGTCAGATAGCTGTGGCCGCTCTTGAGCGAGGTGATCGTCGGCCGCAGGCCCGACTCGGCGAGATAGGCCATCGTCGCGAGCACGCGCCGGTCGATCTGGCCCGAGCGGATGTCGGTGCGGCCACCGTCGTAGATCTCGATCCGCTCGTCGGCGAGCACCCGCCGCTCCAGCGCCGGCTTGGGCAGCAACAGGATCTGGCCGATCGACAGGCTCCCCGCCTTGGCATCACGGCCGTAGAGGACGTTCTTGCCCGCCGCGCGGTAGATCGCCGAGTCCTCCAACAGCTTCCACCCGTCGAGGATCGGCTTCGGATCGATCGACGGCGCCCCACGACCCGCCGGACGGATCGCGAAGTCCAGATGCGCCGCCTTCTCCACCTCGACCTTGCCGACACGGCCGAGGATCGTGCCGCCGATCACCTGCGCGCCGACCTTGAGGCGCCGCAGCCGGACGTCCTTGGCGTCGGCGCCGAACGGGCGCGAGAAGTAGTTGCCGTAGGTCTCGAACTTGCCGTCCTTGCGCGCCTCGGTGTCGAGCATCTGCTCGAGGCCGCCGGACTCGCGCGCGCCCGCCATGCCGGGGTGGGCGAACAGTCGCTCCTTGACCGGCAGCGAGGCGGTCGGCTCCGGCGGGGCGGGCTTGGAGTCCTCGGCGGCGTCGTCGGGCTCGGACTCGGCGGTCTTGGCGGCGGCGGGCTGGCTACCGGCCGACGCCGCGCCCTTGGGCTGGGGGTCGACGGCCTCGCCGTGGGCCTTCAGCGGCCGGACGTCGGTCGCGTCCTCCTTGAGGACGGGGTAGTGCTCGGCGACCTCGCCGAGGCCGGAGTAGGTGTAGCTGTTGCCGTAGACGTCCTGGAGGACGACGTAGCGGCCGAGGCGCTCGGACTCGCCGATCTTCTTGATCACGCCGTCGTTGGTCGCGACGACGGGGGAGCCCTTCTGGGCGAAGATCTCGATGTGGCGGCGGTCGTCGTCGGACTCGACCACGTTGGCGGCGTTCTCCCCGACGGCGACGCGGCGGACCGCCTCGCGCTCGGCGATGTCGTCGGCGTAGCGGGCGCGCGCGGCGACCGGGAACCGGCCCTCGGTCAGCCCGGTCAGCGACCCGACCAGATCCGCGGGCATGCCGGCGATCAGCCGGGCGCGCAGCAGCACCGAGTCGACGTACCAGTCGGCGTGGTTGTAGGCCCAGATCGCGCCACGCACGTCGTTCTCGTAGTCGGCCGCCTTCAGATAACGCGCGGCGGCGAAGATCGCGTCGACGGGGTTGTAGGGATCCTTGACCCCATCCTTGTTGGCATCCACGCCGTAGGCCTTCCACGACGGCGGCATGAACTGCATCCACCCCAGCGCCCCCGCGGAGGACACGTTGAGGTTGCGGCCGTAGTCGGTCTCGATCTCGTTGATCGCCGCCAGGATCTCCCAGCGGATCCCGTACTCGATCCCCGCCGCCTGATAGATCGGCAGCAGGAACAGCGGCACCCGGAACTTGCGGATCACGAAGTTCGGCACGCCCTGCGCGACGCCGGGGCCGGGCAGCACGTCCATGAAGGTCGGATTCGTCGGCGCCGGCGACCCGTCGGGGTTGCGCAGCCCGTCGCCCTCGTCGGCGCGGGCGCCGCCGCGCTCGGTCTCACCCTCACGCTTAGGTCGAGACTTCTTGCGCTTGGGCCGCTCGACCTTCTCCCGGACATCGCCGCCGCGGGCCTGCTGGCGACCGGCGCGGGGCATCGGCTCGATCGAGCCGGGGTCGGGCGCCGGGGCGGGTGTCGTCTCCGGCGCCGGCGTGGTCTCGGGCGCGGGGACGGTCTCGGTCGGCGTGGTCGGGACCGTGTTCACCGGGGCTGCCGGCTCGGGCGCCTGGTCGGCGAAGGAGACCCACTCGACCTCGCCGATCTCCGGAGGCAGCTGGATCTGCTCGATCGGCGTGCCGGGCGCGACGTCGACCGACACCGTCAGCACGGTGCCATCGACGAGCTTGACGGTGAGCGTCCGCGCCTCGGCGGAGGCGGAGACGGTGAAGCCCGTGAAGGCGGCAACCAGGGCTACGCTCGCGCATAGCAGCGTGTGCCACACCCGCTTCTTCATCCGTCGAATCGGTCTCCTCCTAGCGCGCCCCCCGCGGGAGCGCTGTTGGCGACGCGCGAGCCGGCGGAGCGGCCGAGCGCACCAGGAAAGCTAGCTATCGGTCGGGAAGGGCACAAGGGGGATCGGTAGCGGGGTCGAATCCAGGGCTGGAGAGCGCCTCGGTGCGGGAGTATCGGCACGGTTGGCACGCCCCGCAAGAGGTGTTCGCGAGCTTGCAGGCGCGCACCTGCCCCATGCCTCCCCGAAAGAGCCGGCCGGAACACATGTCTAACCCTCGACTCGAGGGTTAGGTCAGGGCCGGATGGCGTTCTGGGCGCCGGCGCGGCGCCCACCGTGCGGTAGCCTGGCGCGACAATGGGAGCCACAACTGAGAACAGCCTCGTAGACCGCATCTCGCGCCAGGGTGAGGAGGCGCTCGGACGTCTCGCCGAGGAGCTGGCCGGCAGCCCGATCGTCACCGGCGCGGTGACCCGGGTGTTCGAGGCGCGTGAGCGGGCGGTCCAGGTGCAGGAGGCGGCGCTCGGCGCCCTGAACATCCCCTCCGCCGCCGACGTCGAGCGGGTGACCCGCAGGCTGCGCTCGGTCTCGCAGCGGCTCGAGTCGATCGAGGACGCGCTCGACCGGGTCGAGGACCGGCTCGCCAAGCCCGCTCCCGCCCCGGCGAAGCGTCCGGCCGCCAAGCGGTCCGCGGCGCCGGCGAAGGGGGCGACCGCCGCGAAGGCCAAGCGCGCGCCCGCGAAGAGGGCCGCGGCGAGCA
>JAAYBF010000013.1 GCA_012718975.1 Solirubrobacterales bacterium
ATCTACCTCGGCTTCAACCCCGACGGCGAGGCCGCCCGCGGCTGGGGGATCGCGATGGCCACCGACACCGCCTTCGTGCTCGGCGCGCTCGCGCTCGTCGGCCCCGCCTGCCCGGGCCAGCTGCGGGTGTTCCTGCTGTCGGTCGCGGTCGTCGACGACGTCGGCGCGCTCGCCGCGATCGCCGTCTTCTACTCCGAGGACATCTCGCTGCTCGCACTCGCGATCGCGGCTGTCTCGGTCGCCGGCATCGCCCTGCTCGCCAAGCTCCAGATCTGGCGGGGGCCCGTCTACCTGATCGGCGCGCTCGCGCTCTGGCTGGCGCTCAGCGAGTCCGGCGTCCATCCGACGCTCGGCGGCGTCGTCGCCGGCATGCTGATCTCCGCCTACCCGCCGCGGCCCGAGGAGGTCGCGCGCGCCCGCCGGCTCGCGCGCGCCTTCGGCCAGTCCCCGAGCGCCGACCTCGCCCGCTCGGCGAAGCTGTCGGTCGAGCGGGCGATCTCCCCGAACGAGCGGCTCGAGGAGGTGCTCCACCCCTGGACGAGCCTCGTCGTCGTGCCGATCTTCGCGCTCGCCAACGCCGGCGTCACGCTCAACGCGGCCCTGATCGACGCGGCGGTCAGCTCGCCGATCACCCACGGGGTCGTCGCCGGTCTCGTCGCCGGCAAGCTGCTCGGCATCGGGCTGGTGAGCACGCTCGCGGTGCGGCTGGGCATCGGCCGGCTGCCGGGCGACCTGCGCACCCGCCAGATCTGGGGCGGGGCGGCGCTGTCGGGGATCGGCTTCACGATCTCGCTGTTCGTCACCGACCTCGCGTTCGACTCGCCGCAGCTCCAGGACGAGGCGCGCGTCGGCATCCTCGCCGCCTCGCTCGCCGCCGGCCTGCTCGGCTGGGGCCTCTTCCGGCTCGGCGCCCGGCTCGCGGCGGCCACCGACCGCGACAGCGGGCCGTCCGTGTTCGTCGCGCCCGTCGACCCCGCCGTCGACCACATCCGCGGCCCCGCCGACGCGCCGCTGACGCTCGTCGAGTACGCCGACTTCGAGTGCCCGTTCTGCGGCCGCGCGACCGGCGCCGTGGACGAGCTGATCGAGCGGTTCGGCGACCGCCTCCGCTACGTCTTCCGCCACCTCCCGCTCGCGGACGTCCACCCACACGCCGTGCTCGCCGCCGAGGCGGCCGAGGCGGCCGGCGCCCAGGGCGCCTTCTGGGAGATGCACGACCGGCTGTTCGCCCACCAGGACCGGCTCGAGCCCTACGAGCTGGTCGACCACGCCGAGGAGCTCGGCCTCGACGTCGAGCGGTTCGCCGCCGACCTCGGCCGCGGCGCCTACGGCAACCGCGTCCGCGCCGACGTCGAGAGCGCCGAGGCCAACCGCGCGGACGGGACCCCCGCCTTCTACGTCAACGGCCGCCGCCACAGCGGCCGCACCGACGCCGCCACGCTCGCGGCCGCGCTCGTCGAGGGGACCGGGGAGCCCCTGCCGCCGCCGCTCACGGCGGACGGGCCGGCCCGGGTGGGCGCCGCCGGCAACCGTCCGTCGGTCGGGCGCCTGCGCGCCCCCGAGCGGGTCGGCGCCCCGGCGCCGCTCGTCCTCGACGGCCTCGACGAGACCCCCGACGACGGCGGCGCCTTCCCGCGCCTCAGCGACGCCCAGGTCGCGGCGCTCGAGCCGCACGGCCGGCGGATTCCGCTGGCCGCCGGGCGCCCGGTCTTCGACGCCGCCTCCGACGGGGTGCGCAGCGGCTTCGTGGTCGTGCTCTCGGGCGCGGTCGCGATGGTCGAGGGCCTCGGCGAGGACAACGTCGTCCGCGTCGTCCACGGGCCGGGCCGCTTCCTCGGCGAGCTGGGCGTGCTCGCCGGCGAGGAGCTGCTGCTCACGCCGGTCGGCCAGCGGGCGGGGGAGGCGCTGCTGATCGCGCCGGACCGGCTGCGCGTCGCGCTCGACGGCGACGCCGAGCTGCGCGACATCGTGCTGCGCACCTACCTGCTGCGCCGCTCGGTGCTGCTCGGCCTCGCCAACGGTGGGGAGGGTCCGCCCGGCGACCCCGATGAGTGATTTCGCCGCTCTGGGGTGCACGATCGCTCAGCGGGGTCGTGGCGGGGCGGCTCGGCCGGCGCGACGGTAGCCCCTCGTGGGCCGATCGGCGGTGGGGTAGCGTCCCCGCCATGCCCGAGCAGCCCAACCTCGTCCTGCACGTCGTCCCGTTCTCCCATCCGTGCCTGGCGGTCACCGCCGCGCTCGACCGCGCCGGGCTCGAATACGAGACCGTCACGCTCCCGATCGGCAAGCAGGGCGACGAGATCGAGCGGATCTACGGCGAGGGGCGGCGCACCGTGCCGGCGCTGCTCGTCGACGACGAGCCGGTCCACGGCACGATCCCGATCTTCGAGCGCCTCGACGAGCTGGCCGCCGAGGCCGAGCTGTACCCCGAGGCGCTCGCGGGCGCCATCCGCGAGGCCGAGGAGGGCGTCGCCGAGGATCTCCAGACGGCCGCCCGCTACCTCACCTTCGGGGCGCTGCACTTCCGGCCCGAGGCGCTGGGCAGCTTCGGCGGCGCCGGTCCGCTCGACCCCGCCGGCACCGACTTCGCGATCCGGATGGTCCGCGGCGCCTGGCGCTACCTCGACATCTCCGCCGAGCGGATCGCGGCCGAGCTGGCCAAGGTGCCGGATTCGGTCGAGATCGCCGACGAGCTGGTCGCCGCCGGCATCCTCGGCGGCGACGAGCCGACCGCGGCCGACTTCCAGATCGGCTCCTCGCTGCGGCTGCTGCTCGACATCGGCGACCTGCGGCCGCTGATCGAGGGCCACCCCTGCGCCGCGCTCGCCGAGCTGTTCGAGCCGAGCCCGGCCGACATCCCCGCCGGGGCGTTCCCGGCCGGCTGGGTGCCGGAGGCCGCCGCGCGCGGCTAGTGGGAGTGGTGGTGGGGCTCGACGGCGTCGAGCTCCTCCTGTGACATCCGCTGCGCGAGCAGCGCCGCCAGCGCGGTGGTGATCGGCACCGCGGCGATCAGCCCGATCGAGCCCACCAGCGTCGCGACGACCTCCTTGGCGATCAGCTCGAGGTTGACCGCCTCGAGGAAGCCGATCTGGCCGGAGCTGAAGATCAGCAGCAGCGGCAGCGAGGCGCCGACGTAGGCGAGCACCAGCGTGTTGACCGTCGCGCTGACGTGGTCGCGCCCGACGTCCATCGCGAGCGTGAACAGCTTGCGGAAGCTCTGGTCGGGGTTCGCGGCGCGCAGTGCGAGCACCGTCGAGGACTGGCTGACGGTGACGTCGTCGAGCACGCCGAGCGCGGCGACGATCATCCCCGCGAGCAGCAGACCCTCGAGCGATATGCCGGAGTCGTTGACCTGGAGGAAGGTGGCCTCCTCGCTGGCCAGCCCGGTGAGGTGGGCCATGTCGGTGAACAGCACCGCGAGGCTGACCGTGACCACCAGCGAGACCGCCGTCCCGAGGATCGCCGCGAGGCTCTTCGGGCCGGTGCCGTGGGCGAGCAGGATCGTCGTCAGCATCACCGCCAACGAGCCGACGATCGCCACCGCGAGCGGACTGGTCCCCTCGAGGATCGCCGGCACCATGAACGCCAGCACCACCGCGAGGCTGAGCCCGAGGCCGATCAGCGACATCGCTCCGCGCAGCCGGCCGAACAGGACGACCGCCGCGGCGAAGATCAGCGCCAGCAGCAGCAGCGGTCCCTGACGGTTGAAGTCCGAGATCGAGTACTCGCGGCCGGGGACCGGATCGGCGCCGGGCGGGACGATGTTGCGCACCACGCGGAGCCGGTCGCCCTCGGAGACCTCGGGGTCGATCGTGCCGTCGTCGAGGACGAGCTCCTTGACGCGGCCGCTCTGCTCGCCGCTCTCGAGCCTGATCCGGACCTGGCGGCAGAACTCCGTTTGGAAGTTCGAGCAGGCGAACTCGTCCACCGAGAGGACCGTCGCGTCGTCGGCCTTGGCGACGATCGCCTCGCCGACGCGGGTGTCGACCGCGCCGGGCCAGAGGACTGCCATCGCCACGACCGTCGCGACGGCCAGAGCGGCGACGATGCCCGCGAACACCCTTGTCATCGCGATCCGGCCGATGCGCGGAATGGAAGCAGGCGCGCCGGTCGGGCGGCGCGGTCGCCGACGACGCGACGCCAGATCGCCGGCTGTGTCACTCTTACCGGCCGATGGCTAGAGGCAACAAGAGCGACCGGCGCCGTGGCAAGGCCCCCATCAAGGCCGAGGCCCGCCGCTACTCGAAGCTCCCGCGCGAGGAGCTCGACAAGATCGACTACAAGAACATCGCGCTGCTGCAGCGGTTCATCACCGAGCGCGGCAAGATCCGCTCGCGCCGCGTGACCGGCCTCAGCCGCCGCGACCAGACGAAGATGGCGCGCGCGGTCAAGCGTGCTCGCGAGCTGGGCCTGCTGCCGTACGTCGACTCCAGCCGCGCGGTCACCACCGGTGGCCGCTCGCGCGGACGCGACTAGCGCCCGCGACAGACCGCGCAGCACCGTTCGACGGCCCGGGATTCCCGGGCCGTTCGCATTCCGGGGGTGGGGGACGCGCGGAACGGCGGCGTCCGGCGGCCTGCGAACGAGAATCATTCTCACTATGCTGCCAGGCATGCCGAACCGACGCCCGCTCGCCGTAGCCGCCACCCTGCTCGCGACCGCCGCGCTCGCCGCGGCCGGTTGCGGATCCAGCGACGAGTCCGGCGGCGACGCCGAGCTGACCGTCACCGCGACCACGACCCAGGTCGCCGACCTCGTCCGGGAGGTCGGGGGCGACCGCGTCGACGTCAACCAGCTGCTCGAGCCCAACTCCGATCCGCACGCCTATGAGCCGCGCCCCAGCGACGTGGCCTCGATCTCCGACTCCGAGGTCCTGTTCCGCTCGGGCGGCGACCTCGACGAGTGGCTGGCCGAGGTCGTCGAGAACGCCGGCGGCGAGGGCGTCACCGTCGACCTGTCCGAGAGCGTCGAGCTGCGCGAGGGCGGCCACGACCACGGAGACGAGGAGCACGCCGAGGACGAGCACGGCCACGAGGACGGGGCCGACCACGCCGACGAGGCCCACTCCGAGGAGGAGCACGGGCACGAGGAGGAGAGCCACGCCGGTGAGGAGGACCACGCCGCCGACGACCACGGCCACGACCACGAGGACCCGCACTGGTGGCAGGACCCGCGCAACGCGATCGCGGCCGTCGCGGCGATCGAGGCTGCCCTGATCGAGGCCGACCCCGACGGCGCCGCCACCTACGAGGCGAACGCCTCCGCCTACGTCGAGCGGCTCGAGACACTCGACAGCGAGGTCGCCGCCTGCATCGAGCAGATCCCCGCCGCCCAGCGCAAGCTGGTCACCACCCACGACGCGCTCGGCTACTACGCCGACCGCTACGACCTCGAGATCGTCGGCGCGCTGATCCCGTCGCTGTCGACGGCCGCCCAGCCCTCGGCGCGCGACACGCGCGAGCTGGTCGACCAGATCGGCGCCGCCGACGTCCAGGCGATCTTTCCCGAGAGCTCGCTCAACCCGAAGCTCGAGCAGGCGGTCGCCAACGAGACGGGCGCGACCGTCGGCGAGGCGCTCTGGGCCGACACGCTCGGTCCCGAGGGCTCCGGCGGGGCGACCTACGTCGAGTCGATCCAGGCCAACACCGAGGCGATCGCCGCCGGCCTGACCGGCGGCACGGTCAGCTGCGACTTCACCGACTGAGCGGCCGCCGCAGGCTCAGTCGCGGGCGCGGCAGGACGGGCACTCGCCGTGCAGCGTGACGTCGTGGGCGGAGATCGCGAAGTCGGTGCGGCTCTCGAGGCCGTGGATCGCCCGCTCCAGCTCCTCGTCCTCGAACGGCTCGACGGTCCCGCAGCTGTCGCAGACGACGTGGTGGTGGTGGTCGCCGCCAGGGAGCGCCGCCTCGTAGCGGGCGACGCCCTCGCCGACGTCGAACCGCTGCACCAGGCCGAGCCGGTCGAGCAGGTCGAGCGCGCGGTAGATGCTCGCCAGCCCGACGCCGCTGCCGCGCTCGCGCAGCAGGTCGGCGATCTCGCGCGCGGTGATGCTGCAGCCGAGCTCGGCGATCGCCGCGATCACCTCCTCGCGCGCCGCGGACGAGCGGTAGCCGGCCTTCGCGAGCGCCTCGGTGGTGTGGGCGGTCCAGTCGGTAGCCGTCTGCGACGCCATGGGTCAAGAGTAATCCCCGCGCGCCGGCGCGGCCTTGTAGGGTGAGTCGGGATGACCCGACGGGACAGGGACGTGCTGCTCGCCTTCGCGCTGCTGTCGTCGCTCTGCCTCGCCGCTGAGGCGGCGGGCATCCTCGGGCACCTGCTGCTCTACGCGGCGCCGCTGCTGCTGATCGCCCTGCCGCTGCTCGCCGGCCGCTACGTCGGCGAAGACCGGCTGGCGCGAGCGGTCGCCAGCCGGCGCGGCAAGCGGCCCCGCGCCGAGCGCCGGATCGCCCCGCCGCGGGCCGCGCTGCGCCCGCTCGCCGCGCTGCCGCGCGGGGGCCGGCTGATCGCCTTCTCGCTCGCGGACCGCCCGCCGCCCGCGCTCCTCACAGCACGCTAGGCGGTCCGTGCCGCGGCGCTAGGCGCCGCCCGCGGGCCGCGTCGCCCGTTGCCCGAGGAGGTACCCGTGCGCCGATTCCGGGGCGCGGCCACGCTGGCGCTCGTCGCGTCCGCGCTGGTCGCACCGGCGGCCCTCGCCCACGGCGGGGGCAGCCCCGACTACATATCCGAGGTCCGCTCGATCGAGCCGGCCGGAGCCGAGCTGTCGGTCGAGGTGCTCGAGCGCGACGACCGGCTGCTGCTGCGCAACCGCGGCGACGAGACGGTCGTGGTCGTCGGCTACGACGGCGAGCCCTACGTGCGCCTGGCGGCCGACGGGACCGTCTCGGTCAACCGCAACTCGCCCGCGCACTACCTCAACGACGACCGCTTCGCCGACGTCGACCTGCCCGCCAACGCCGACGGGGAGGCCCCGCCCGACTGGGAGGTCGTGAACCGCAACGGCGAGTACGAGTGGCACGACCACCGCATCCACTGGATGTCTGAGGGGACGCTGCCGCCGCAGGTCACCGACCAGAGCGCCGAGACGAAGGTCTTCGACTGGGACGTGCCGCTGCGCGTCGGTGGCGCCGCCGGCGCGATCACCGGGACCCTCACCTGGGTCGGCCGCCCCGGCGGCGGCTTCCCGGTCGCGGCCGGGATCGCGCTCGCAGCGGTCGTCCTCGGCGGGATCGCGCTCGTCGTGGTGGTCCGTCGCCAGCGCCGGCGCGGGGGCGACGGCGACGGGGAGCGGCCCGCCGGACCCGCCAAGGAGGCATGGTGAGGCTCCGCCTCGCGCTGACCGCCGCCCTGCTCGTCCTGGCGGGCGCACCGGGTCTGGCCGCGCCCGACCGCGCCGCCGCGCACGCCGTCGTCGAGGACACCGAGCCGCGCCGCTCCGCCGCACTGGACGCCCCGCCCGAGCAGGTCTCGATCCGCTTCAACGAGGCGATCGAGGCGCAGTTCGGTGCGCTGCGGGTGTTCGACGTCGACGGCGACGAGGTCCAGGTCGGCGAGCCGCTGCGGCCCTCCGGCGAGGAGATCGCCGTCGCGCTGCCCGACGACCTGCCCGACGGCGCCTACACCGCCACCTACCGTGTCGTCTCGGCCGATTCGCACCCTGTCGCCGGCGGCTTCACCTTCACCGTCGGCGAGTCCGGCGGCGCGTCGGCGGCCGGCGTGGCCGACCTGCTCGGCGACCAGTCCGCCGGCCCGGTCACCGACGCCGCGTTCGGGGCGCTCCGCGTCGTCTCCTACTTCGCGATCGCGCTGCTCGCCGGCGGGGCGCTCTTCCTCGTCGCCGTCTGGCTGCCGGCGCTGCGCGCCACCCGCGATCGAAGTCGACGTTCCGGCGAACATTTCGCCGGAACGTCGACTTCGATCGGGGAGCAGCGCGTCGCCGGGGCGACTGGCGCCTCCACCGCGACCGGCGCGGTGGAAGCGACCGGCGCGGCCGAGGCGACCGGCGCGGCTTGGCCGGCCGCGGCGGCGGCGCTGCAGCGCCGCGCGACAGCGGTGATGGTCGGTGCGGCGGCGGCCGGGATCGTCGCGTCGGCGGCGGGGATCGTCGTCCAGGGCGCCACGGTCTCCGGCACGAGCTTCTGGGGCGCGCTCGACGCCGGCCTCCTAGGCGACGTGCTCGACACGCGCTTCGGCGAGGTGTGGGCGTTGCGGCTCGTCGCGTTCGGCGTGTTGGCGGTGCTGCTGGTCGGACTGCCCCCGCTCGGCGACCGTGGCGGCCGGTTCCCGGTCGGTCCCTGGCGGGCGGTCGCGTTCGCGGCCACGCTCGGCTTCCTCGTCGTCTCGCCGGCTCTCGGCGGCCACGCCGGCGCCGACGGCGACTCACTCGCCCTGGTGCCGCTCGACACCTTCCACGTCGCCGCGATGTGCGCCTGGATCGGCGGGATCGCGCTGATCGTGCTCGCGCTGCCGGCCGCGACGCGCGGCCTCGCCGGCGGCGATCGCAGCCGGCTGCTCGCCGCGGTGCTCGTGCGCTTCTCGACGGTCGCGTTGGCCGCGGTCGCGGTGCTCCTCGCGACCGGGATCGTCCAGTCGCTGCTCTACCTGGAGTCCGTCGACGCGTTGTGGGAGACCGCGTTCGGCCGGGCGATCCTCGTCAAGGCGGCGATCTTCGCCGCCCTGATCGGCTTCGGCGTCTACCACCGCCGCCGCTCGCTGCCGGCGCTGCGCACGGCCGCGGCGCGCGGATCGAAGCCCGGCCACGCCGGGGTCGCGCTGCGCCGCGCGCTGCGCGGCGAGCTCGTCCTCTTCGCCGGTGTGCTGGTGGCGACCGCGGCGCTGGTGAGCTACTCGCCGAGCGCGACCGCCGGCGGCCCGTTCGGCGCATCCGTGGACCTCGGACCGGCCCAGCTGGAGGTCACCGTCGACCCCGCGACCCCCGGCGACAACGAGATCCACCTCTACCTCTTCGACAGCCAGACCGGCGCCCAGTACGACCGCCCGCGCGAGCTCGGCCTCACAGCGACCGAGGAGGAGCTCGACATCGGACCGCTCGAGCTGGACGTCCGCAAGGCCGGGCCCGGCCACTACGTGGTCCCGAAGGCGCCGCTGGCGCCGGCCGGCGACTGGACGCTCGAGGCGCGCGCGCTGATCTCGGACTTCGAGGAGCTGCGCGGCGAGATCGAGGTGCCGGTGCGCTGAGGCGCGACGGAGGACCCGATGAACCAAGACCAACGACCACGACAGGGGATGAACCCGATGAGAACGACCAAGACACTGGCCCACGGGGCCGCTGCGGCGCTCGCCGCCGCACTGGCCGTGGCAGCACCCGCCGCCGCTCACGTGACGCTCGACCCCGCCGAGGGGCCCGCCGACGGCTACGCGACGGTCGGCGTCCAGGTGCCGCACGGCTGCGGCGACGCGCCGACGCGGGTCGTGCGCGTGCAGATCCCGGAGTCGGTGCCGCAGGTGACCCCGCAGGTCCACCCGGGCTGGGAGGTCACCACCAAGGAGGGGCCGAAGGACGCCGTCGAGCTGCACGGCGAGACCGTCAGCCGCGGCGTCAAGGAGGTCGTCTGGACCGCCACCGACGCCGACCCGCTGCCGTCGGACCGGCTCGACGTGTTCGGCATGAGCGTCAAGCTCCCCGCCGGCGAGCCCGGCGATCCCGTCTACTTCCCGACGGTGCAGGAGTGCGTGGGCGGCGACAGCGAGAGCTGGATCCAGATCCCCCGCCGCGACGAGCCCGACGCCGAGCTGGACTACCCGGCGCCGTCGGTGGTGCTGACCGCCGCCGCGGGCGGCCACGGCGGCAGCCACGCCGACGGCGAGGCGATGGACGGTGAGGAGACGGGCGACACCGAGTCGGCTTCGCTGACCTCGGCCAGCTCCGGCGACGACGACGGCGGGCCCTCCACCGCCCTGGTGATCGTCGCGCTGGCGCTCGGAGCGCTCGGCCTGCTGACCGGCATCGTGGCGTTGACGAGGACGCGGCGGGCCAACGGCTGACCGACCGCGGCGACCGGGCCCGCCGCCACCGGCGGGCCCGGTCCCCTAACTTCCGGAGGAACCATGAGCTCGAGAGCAGACGAGAAGCAGCGCCGGCGCGAGGAGCGCGAGCGGCGCGAGCAGCAGCAGGCAGCCTCGGACACGCGCAAGCAGCGGCTCTGGCTGCTCGGCGGCGTGGCGGTCGCGGCGATCGCGGTCGTCGCGGTGCTGGCGCTGGTCAGCGGCGGTGACGACTCGCCCGACGGGCTCGGCGACGGCAGCTCGCTCAACGCCGCCGCCGAGGTCGACGAGCTGTTCGCGGGCATCCCGCAGGACGGGATCACCCTCGGCGACCCCGACGCCCCGATCACGCTCGTCGAGTTCGCCGACCTCCAGTGCCCGTTCTGCGCCCAGTTCGCCCGCGACGCGATCCCGACGCTGGTGCGCGACTACGTCCGCACCGGCGACGTGAAGATGGACCTGCGCCTGCTCACCTTCCTCGGGCCGGAGTCGATGCGCGCCGCGCAGGTGACCTACGCCGCCGGGCTCCAGGACCTCGCCTGGCAGTACGCCGACCTGTTCTTCAACAACCAGGGCCAGGAGGGCAGCGGCTACGTCACCGAGGAGTTCCTGCGCGAGATCGGCGAGGGCGTCGACGGGCTCGACGTCGACGCCGCCCTCGAGCAGTCGACCAGCGCCGAGGTCGACGCGCTGATCAAGCGGTCGGAGTCGGCCGCCCAGACCCTCGGGGTCAGCTCGACGCCGTCGTTCTTCGTCCGCCGCGGCGAGGGCACGCTCGAGGAGATCCAGCTCGGCGAGCTGTCGGCCGAGGCGGTCGGTGCCGAGCTCGACCGGCTGCTAGACGGTGACGGCTGAGCAGACGGCCGCACGCGCCCCCTCCGCGGCGCGGCCCCTGACGATCGCGATCGCCGTCCTGGCGGTCGTCGGCATCGGCATCGCCGGCTACCTGACCTACGTCCACTTCGAGGACATCGAGCCGGTTTGCACGACCGGCGGCTGCGCGAAGGTCCAGGCGTCCGAGTACTCGGAGCTGGCGGGGGTCCCGGTCGCGACGATCGGGCTCGTCGGCTACCTCACGGTGCTCGCGACGCTGATCGTCCCTGGCGAGCTCGGCCGGGCGGCGACCGCCCTGGTGGCGCTGATCGGCGCCGGCTACAGCGGCTATCTCACCTACCTGGAGCTGGCCGTGATCGACGCGATCTGCCAGTGGTGCGTGGCATCGGCGATCGTCATGACGCTCGTCGCGATCCTGGCCGTCGTGCGGCTGCTGCGCGACCCGGGCGGCGGTCGACCGGCGCCAGACGGCAGAATGGGGGAGCCGTGAGTCCCTCCGCGCGCCCATTCCTCCGCACGCTCGTCGCGGCGCTCGCCGCGGCGGCGACGGTCGCACTCGCCGTGGGCTGCGGCGGTGGCGGTGGCGGCGACACGGCCGCGACCGACGGTCCGACGATCTTCGCCGACTCCGGCTGCGCGAACTGCCACAGCTTCGCCGCCGCCGACGCCAACGGCCGGGTCGGGCCCGACCTCGACGACTCGACGCTGACCGAGGAGGAGGTCGTCGCGAAGGTCCGCGACGGTGGCGGCGGGATGCCGTCCTTCGGCGAGCTCAGCGAGGCCCAGCTGCAGGCGCTGGCGGAGTTCGTCGTCGGCCAGCGCGGGCGGTGAGCCGGCGGTGAGGCGGCGGATCACCCCGGAGGCCTACGCCCGGCTCGCGCTCGCCTCGGCGATCGGGCTCGCCGTCGTGGTGCTGACCGGCGCCGGCGTGCGGCTCACCGACTCCGGGCTCGGCTGCCCCGACTGGCCGCGCTGCGAGGGCGAGGTCGTCCCACCGCTGTCGGTCAACGCGCTGATCGAGTTCGGCAACCGCGTCTTCTCAGGGCTGGTCGGGCTGGTGGCGGTCGCGGCGTTCGTGGGTGCCTGGCTGCGCGAGCCGCGCGACCGGGGACTGATCTGGCTCGCCGCGCTGCCGCCGATCGGCGCCGCCGCCCAGGGAGGGATCGGGGCGTTCGTCGTCGCGACCCACCTCACGCCGGCGCTGGTGATGCTCCACTTCGGGCTGTCGATGCTCATCCTCGTCCCGGCCGTCGCGCTGGTCTGGCGTGCACGCACGCCGCCGCAGCGGCGCGGGCGCCCCGGCGACCCGCTGATGGTCTGGACCGTCCGCGCCGCAACGGTGCTCGGCGGGCTGACGCTGTTCGCCGGCACCGTCGCCACCGCCGCCGGCCCGCACGCCGGCGCCGACGACGAGCACCAGGTCGTCCAGCGGCTCGACTTCCGCGGCGGCGACACGCTCGAGTGGGCGATCCACCGCCACGCGCTGATCGCCGTCGCGCTCGGCCTGACGGTGATCCTCGGCTGGTGGCTGGCGCGCAAGCGCGGCGGCAGCGCCCAGCTGGTCGAGACGCTGACCCTGTCGGGCATCCTGATGGCCGCCCAGGGGCTGCTCGGCAGCGTCCAGTACGGGCTCGGGCTCCCGGCCGACATGGTCTGGGCGCACGTCGCGCTCGCGACCGGGAACTGGATCGTCCTGCTCTGGGCGACCGCCAACGCCGGCCGCCCGAGCCGTTCCGCTCCGCGAGAGCCGGTGGCCGACGGCAACCTGCTCGCCAGCCCCTGAGCGAACGGAGCCTTCTTGGGGGTGGGCCCCCAAGAAGGCTCCATTCGCCGTGTCGGCCCGCTCAGGGCTCGCGGAGGCTCAGCCGTGCTGGCGCCGCGCCCGCCAGGCGACGAGTCCGCGGCCGAGCAGGGGGGAGGCGCTGAAGGCGAGCCGCTCGGCCTCGGCGTCGACGTCCGCGTCGGGGATGCCGAGGACGTCGCGGGCGAGGTCGCGCGCGGCGAGCCGGCGCGAGCGCAGCACGAGCGCCGCACTCGTACCGGCGCCGGTCAGCGCGACGGTGTCGGGCTCGACGAGGCCGAGGCCGCGCAGCCGTCCGACCGCCTCGGACGTCGTCGGCGCCGATACCCCGAGACGGCGGCTGAGCGCGCTCTGGGAGAGGCGCTGGTCGGCCTCGGAGAGGTCGAGGATCGCCAGCAGGTAGCGGGCCATCCCGGCCGTCAGCTCTACGCAGGGACGCGGGCCGGCGGGCGCCGCCGCGGGGGCCTCGGTCTCGACCACCACGACGTCGGCGCCGACGACGACCACGTCCTGCGGCTCGGGGCTGCGCTTGGCCACCTTTCGAGCCTAC
The DNA here is from genome assembly GCA_012718975.1 of Solirubrobacterales bacterium. GTDB lineage: Bacteria > Actinomycetota > Thermoleophilia > Solirubrobacterales > Thermoleophilaceae > JAAYBF01. The sequence goes on from JAAYBF010000013.1 coordinate 13,188, forward strand.
CCGAGCGGCAGGTCGGCGCCCGGCTCGCGCCCAGGTGGCACAGGGGCTATGGTCGGCCGATGGAGATCCACCGCACGCCCGACGACCGCTTCGCCGACCTGCCGGACTTTCCGTTCGAACCCCACTACGCCGAGGTCGGCGGGCTGCGGATGCACTATCTCGACGAGGGCGAGGGGACGCCGATCGTCTGCTTCCACGGCGAGCCGACGTGGGCGTACCTCTACCGCAAGATGGTCGGGCCCCTGGTCGCCGCCGGGCACCGCGTGATCTGCCCGGACTTCGCCGGCTTCGGCCGCTCCGACAAGCCGACCGACTTCGGCTGGTACAGCTACGACCGCCACGTCGAGCAGGTCAGCGGACTGCTCGACACCCTCGACCTGCGCGGCGCGACCGCCGTCGTCCAGGACTGGGGCGGCCCGATCGGGCTGCGCTGGGCGGTCGAGCACGACGACCGCGTCGACCGGCTCGCGATCCTCAACACCGGCCTGTTCACCGGCAGGGTGAGCAAGGGGTTCATGGCCTGGCGCGACTTCGCCGAGCGCAACCCCGACCTGCCCGTCGGCATGGTGCTCCAGGGCGCGACCGCGACCGAGCTCCCGGACGCCGTCGTCGCCGCCTACGAGGCGCCGTTCCCCGACGCGGCGTCGAAGGCCGGCGCCGCCACCTTCCCGTTGATCGTCCCGACAGAGCCCGACGCGCCGGGCGCGGCTGAGATGGCCGCCGTCTCCGACGCCCTGAGCCGCTGGGAGAAGCCGGCGCTGGTCGCCTTCTCCGACGGCGACCCGGTCTTCCCGTCGCCGAAGGCCGGCCAGGTCTTCTGCGACCTGATCCCCGGCGCCGGCGAGCAGGTCGTCATCGCCGGCGCCAGCCACTTCCTCCAGGAGGATCGCGGGGAGGAGATCGCGGCGGTGCTCGTCGACTGGCTCGCGTCCTGACGGGATTCGGGTCCTGGCGAGCCTGTGGTGAGAAGCGTCCACCAGGTGGACGCTTCTCACCACAGGCCCCATGAGGGCGCGGGGACGGCCTAGACCGCCCCCGCGCAGACCGGAGCGGCGCTCAGACGGCGGCGAAGCGCTCCGCGACCTTGCCCCAGTCGACGACGTTCCACCACGCGTCGATGTAGTCGGGGCGCTTGTTCTGGTACTTGAGGTAGTAGGCGTGCTCCCAGACATCGACGCCGAGCAGCGGCGTCTTGCCGTCGGTGAGCGGGTTGTCCTGGTTCGGCGTGCCGACGACCGCGAGGCCGGAGCCGTCGTGGACCAGCCACGCCCAGCCGGAGCCGAACTGGCCGACGCCGGTCTCCTTCAGCTTCGCCTGGAAGTCGCCGAACGATCCGAAGGCGGAGTCGATCGCGGCGCCGAGATCGCCGTCGGGCTGGCCGCCGCCATTCGGCGACATCGACTCCCAGAAGAGGGTGTGGTTGTAGTGGCCGCCGCCGTTGTTGCGGACCGGCCCGCGGATGTCGTCCGGGACCTGGCCGAGGTTCGCGATGACCTCCTCGATCGGCTTGCCGTCCCAGTCGGTGCCCTCGAGCGCGGCGTTCGCCTTGTCGACGTAGGCCTGGTGGTGCTTGTCGTGGTGCACGCGCATCGTCGTCTCGTCGATGTGCGGCTCCAGGGCGGCGTAGTCGTAGGGGAGACCCGGTACCTCGTATGCCATTGGCGTTCCTTTCGTGATCCTGGGAGGGCGAGTCTATTCGCCCGTCGCCGTGGTCTCTGCAATCGCTAGCGGTCGGGGGTGAGGTCGAGCTCGGAGTCGGCGTAGACGACGCCGACCGGCTCGACGACCACCTGCCGCGGGCCCTCCTCGACGGCCCCGGCGACGAGCGCGTCGAGTCCGAGCCCGCGGGCGATCTCCACGATCCGCGTTCCCGTCCCGGCCGGCGCGTAAACGGCGTAGCCGCTGCCCATGTTGAGCGTGCTGTAGGCCTGGTGGGCGTCCATCCCGGCCTGCTCGGCGAGGAACGCGAGCACCTCGGGGACCTCGGGCAGCGCCGTGATCCGGTAGGTCAGCCGCCGGTCGGGCCGCATCAGCTTCAGCAGCCCGTGGCCGGTGACGTGGCTGTAGTAGCTCACCGGCACGTCGGCGTCGGCGAGCGCGGCGACCAGGGGCGCGTAGACGATCGAGGGGTCGAGCAGCGCGTCGCCGTAGGCGCGGCCGCTGGGCAGCGGCGTCGCCCAGCCGCCTGGCAGCCGCTCGGCGACCATCCGGGCGAGCGAGGCGCCGTTGGCGTGCAGGCCGCTGCTGGCGACCATCACGATCTCGTCGCCCGGGGCGAGGTCCTGGCCGAGGATCGGCGCGCGGCCGGCGGGCAGCGCGCCGACGGCCGAGCCGGCGAGCTCGATGTCCTCGGCGGCGACCAGCCCGGGCAGCGACGGCGACTCGCCGCCGCCCCAGGTGGCGCCCGCGGTCGCGCATGCCTCGCTCCAGCCGCGCACCAGCGCCTGGTGCCACTCGGCGTTGCGGTACCAGTCTGAGGAGCCGGTCGCGAAGTAGGCGTTGACGACCAGGGGCAGCGCGCCGACGCAGCAGAGGTCGTTGACGATCGCCGCGACGGTGTCGACGGCGACGGCGTCGAAGCGGTTGATCCCGAGCTGCTCGGCGACCTGGCGCGAGGCGACGGCCTTGGTGCCGAGGCCCTCCATCACGAACGCGAACGCGCGGCCGTCGAACTCGAACACGAACGCCGGCTCGCCGCGCGAGACGTCGAGCGCGCGCCCGCCATGTGCCGCGAGCGCGGCCGAGCTGGCGAGCGCCTCGGTCAGCGCCAGCCGCTTGCCGGCGTCGAGCGTCGAGTAGTCGACGCCGGCCGCCGCGTAGGCCGACTCGCCGTCGCCGCTCATCGGAGGGGGGTGGGGGCCGGGGCGCTCATCGGGCTGGCGAGTCTATTCCCGCGCCCGGCCGGGAGCGATGCGGATGAGAGGACTCGAACCTCCACGTCCCTAAGGACACGGGCACCTGAAGCCCGCGCGTCTACCCAAATTCCGCCACATCCGCGTGACTGGCTCGAAATCTAGCGCTTCACGCCGATCTCGGCTTGGAGACGAGCGACGCTCGCCCTGCGGTTGATCCGAACCGCTTGGCGATAGCGCCGGTAGTCGAGCCCAACGGCGTCGCATGTCCGACAGAACAGACCGATGATGTCCTCAGAGTGGTTGGAGAAGTGGTAGGAGAGGTACTCGTATGGCCCGGTCCGGTTGATGAATGAGCACCCGTCGCTACGGATCAGTCCCTTGAGGAACTCCCACGGTGCGGTGTCGATGATGGTCTCCTGCCACCGCTCAAGCTCGATCGGGCGGAGGTGCTTCGGCCCAGGGCCGTGCTGGGGAAACGCGCAGGGCATGTGACGCGAGTGGACGCTCAGGATCGTCATCCGCCCTTCGTGGGCGTAGGCCGTTCCGGCGTCGTTGTATGGGAAGCAGCGCGTGAGGAGGTGCCTGGAGTCCTGGACGATCTCTCTGTACTTCGAGTCCAGGAAGAGGCGAAGCTTGTAGGTCCGGCGTTGCCGCACGATGTGCCCATCGCCCAGATAGAGCCCGAGAAGGTGCGCGTAGTCTGCGTCGGTGAACATCATCGGACGACTGGCGTCCCAGCAGCGCGGGCACGTGACTGAGGGTGGTGCGTCGGGGTGACGGTAGTACCTCGGCCGCCGCCAGTCGCGGACGGTGGTGCGGGGGATGCCGGTGCGGCGGGCGACCTCGCAGTCGTTGTGGCCGGCGCGGATCAGCGCGAGGGCGCGGGTACGTGTCGCGGGCGGGTGCATGGCAGCGTATATGCTGCCATGTCGGCCGGACGGATCGGGCCGGTCAGGGGGTCTCGGCGGCGCGGCGCTTGCGGCGGTGCAGGCGGGTGCGGAAGACGATGTCCCACCAGGGGCTGGAGACGCCGAAGCCGCGCGTGTGGTCCTGGAAGTGGTGGCGCATGTGCAGCTCGTAGAAGAGCTTGCCCAGGCGGGTGCGGGGCTTGTGGTGGTGCAGGGCGTAGTGGGTCATGTCGTAGGCGAGGTAGCCGACCAGGAAGCCGCAGGCGAACAGGTCGGCGCTCTGGCCGCCGATGACCAGGTGGAAGAGGCCCCAGAACACCAGCGCCAGCGGCACGCTGACCGAGGGCGGCATGACCAGCCGCAGCGGGTCGTTGGGGTGGTCGTGGTGGACGCCGTGGATGATCCAGTGCAGGCGCGCGCCGATCCCGTCCTCGGGCTCGAAGTGGAAGACGAGCCGGTGCAGCCAGTACTCGGTCAGCGTCCAGAAGACCCAGCCGCCGGCGATCCAGGCGATCACCTCGAGCGGCGGCGTGCCCTCCTGGCCGAGCGCGAACAGCACCGCGATCGCCGGGATGAAGATGACCAGCGGGACGACGGGGTGGACCCGCGACAGCTTGTCGAGCAGGTTCGACTCGAACATCCGCGGGGAGGCCTTGAGGACATCGGAGCGCCGGTCGTCCACAGCCAGGGAATGTACCGGATCGGCCAGCGGTGCGGCCAGTGCGACTTAGGGAGCCCTAATACCGACTCGAGCGCGCGCGGTCGCCGCGCGCCGCCGGCCACTCCGCGCGCACGAACTCGAGCCCGAAGCCGACGGTCAGCGCGTAGACCGCGACCGCGCCGAGCCCTGCCGGGCCGCGCAGCGCCTGCTCGAAGGTCAGCGCCAGCATCGCCGCGGTGACCAGCGTCATGAACGCCAGCCGTGCGCGCCGGGCCGCGATCTCGCCGGTCGACATGGGCGCATCGTCGCCCGCCGGCCGGGGCTGGCGGGTGACCAGCCGGTGACCGCGCTGTGAACCCCCGGTTAACCGGGGGTGAGGACGTCGGCCGCGCGTGTCGAAACACTCTCCGATGAGTGCGGTCGAGCACAGGCTCCAGCGCGTCTTCGACGCCGCCACGCTGGTCGCGGCGCTGCTGACGCCGGTCGCCGTGATCGCGCTGGCGCTCGACCCGCCGGACTCGCTGCGGCCCGCTCTGCAGGCCGTCAACTGGGCGTGCTGGGCGGTCTTCGTGGTCGAGACGGTGGTGATGGTCGCCGTCGCGCGCGACCACCTCGGCTGGACGCGCCGCCGTCCGCTGTCGCCGGTGCTCGCGCTCCTGACGGCGCCGGCGCTCGGTGGGCTCGACCTCTTCCGGCTCGCCCGCCTGCTGCGCGGCCGCGTCGGTCGCCGCGCCGCCGAGACGGCGACCACGGCCGCCGGCCTGCGCTACGTCGCGATGCTGGCGCTGCTGACCGTCGGCCTCGGCGGGGTGCTGTTCGCCCGGCTGGAGCCGGACGTCGGTGTCGGCGACGGCATCTACTGGGCCGTCACCACGATCACCACCACCGGCTACGGCGACATCGTCCCGACGACCAGCTCGGCGAAGATCCTGGCGGTCTACGTGATGCTCGTCGGCGCGGCGTTCCTGGCGATCATCACCGGCGCGATCGCCCAGCGGTTCATCCAGAGCTGGCGCGCCGCCCACGGCGAGCCCGAGGACCCCGGCGAGGCCGCCGTGCTCGCCAAGCTCGACGAGATCGCCGACCGCCTCGCGGCCGTCGAGCGCTCGCTCGAGCGACCGCGATGAGCGGATCGCGGGGCCGCGACCGCGGGACCGCCCCGCTCGCGGCGGCCTAGGCGCCGCGCTCGGCGAAGCCCGGCTCGCGGATCGCGGCGTAGGAGCCGACCTGGGCCGCCTCGCCGAGCGCCTCCCAGGCGGATTCGGCCTCGGTGCCGGCCCAGGCGACGCAGTGGGCGCGCGCCGCCTCCAGCGACGCGAATCCGTCGAGCGCGATGGTGTTGTCGTCGCCGGCCTCGTCCTCGGCGTCGATCGTGATCGCCAGCAGCGGCGGGGTGGCCCCGGCGATCTCGACGCGTGGGTCGTCGCCCTGGAAGACCAGCACGGCGGTTCGTTCGCGGCCGCCGGCCTCGCTGCGGTAGATCGCCAGCGTGCGCTCGCGCACGGCCTCCCACGACCAGGGGCGGGACCTCGACCTGCGCAGCGCCATCGGGCCGGGACTCTACCGCCGGCCGCTTCCCGCGCCACGCCGCGGGCGGGTTACCGGCATAGAAATTTATAGTTCGGTAACCTATTTGGGAACGTGGATGTCTCGATACCCACCCGGACCCGCCTGCCGCGCGCCGAGCGGATGGAGCAGACCGTCGCCGCGGCCCACGCGCTGTTCGCCGAGCGCGGCTACGCGGCGGCCACGATGGACGACGTCGCCGCCGCCGTCGGCGTCACAAAGCCGCTGCTCTACAACTACTTCGGCAACAAGGAGCACCTCTACCTGGCGTGCCTCGAGCGGGCGGGCGACGGGCTCGTCGCGACGCTGGCCGCCGCGGTCGGGGAGACCGCCAACCCCGGCGAGGCAACGCGCGCCGGCCTGCGCGCCTTCTTCGGCTTCGTCGACGGCGATCGCGCCGCCTGGGCGGTCCTCTTCGACGAGACGCTGCCGGCCGGCGGCGAGATCGCCGAGCAGGTCGCCGGCTACCGCTCGCGCCTGGCCGACCTGATCGCAGCCGCGCTCCTCGACCAGCTCCCCAGCGACCGCCGCGACCGCGCCCGCGTGGAGGTCGAGGCGCTCTCGATCGCCGTGATGGGCGCCGCCGAGGCGCTCGTGCGGTGGTGGCTGCGGACCGGCGCGATGAGCGCCGCCGACGCGGCCGAGCTGCTCGCCGACACCCTCGAGCCGGGCCTGCGCCTGCGCTCCGCATCCTCCCCGACTCCAAGCGACACCCCAGGAGGCGTCACCCCGAGATGAACCCCAAGACCCGGCCGGTCGCCGTCGTCGGCGGCAACCGGATCCCGTTCGCCCGCTCGAACTCGGCCTACTCGAAGGCGAGCAACCAGGACATGCTGACCGCCGCGCTCGACGGCCTCGTCGACCGCTGCTCGCTCGACGGCGAGCGGCTCGGCGAGGTGGTCGGCGGCGCGGTGCTCAAGCACTCGCGCGACCGCGACCTCACGCGCGAGAGCGTGCTCGGCACCAGGCTCGCGCCCGAGACGCCCGCCTACGACGTCCAGCAGGCGTGCGGCACCGGCCTCGAGGCCGCGATCCTGGTCGCCAACAAGATCGCGCTCGGCCAGATCGACGCCGGCATCGCCTGCGGCACCGACACGACCTCCGACGCGCCGATCGGCCTCAACGAGGACCTGCGCGAGCTGCTGCTCGACGCCAACCGGGAGCGGTCGACCGGCGGCAAGCTCAAGCAGCTCGCCCGCCTGCGCCCCGGCCACGTCGTACCGGCGATCCCGCGCAACGAGGAGCCGCGGACCGGCATGTCGATGGGCGAGCACTGCGCCTTGATGGCCGCCGAGTGGGGGATCGGCCGCGACGAGCAGGACGAGCTGGCCGCGCTCAGCCACCACAACCTCGCCGCCGCCTACGAGCGCGGCTTCAACGCCGACCTCGTCACGCCGTACCTCGGCCTCGAGCGCGACCAGAACCTGCGGCCCGACTCGACCGTCGAGAAGCTCGCCAAGCTCGGGCCGGTCTTCGGCGGGCCCGACGGGACGATGACCGCCGCAAACTCGACGCCGCTCAGCGACGGCGCGTCGGCGGTGCTGCTCGCCAGCGAGGAGTGGGCCGCCGAGCGCGGGCTGCCGGTGCTGGCGACCTTCGCCGAGGGCCAGACCGCCGCGGTCGACCACGTCCACAAGCGCGAGGGGCTGCTGATGGCCCCGGCCTACGCGGTCGCCCGGATGCTCGACCGCGCCGGGCTGACGCTGCAGGACTTCGACCTCTACGAGATCCACGAGGCCTTCGCCGCCCAGGTGCTCTGCACGCTGCGCGCCTGGGAGGACCCGGTCTTCTGCCGCGAGCGCCTCGGCCGCGACGAGCCGCTCGGGTCGATCGACCGCGACAAGCTCAACGTCAACGGCGGCTCGCTCGCCGCCGGCCACCCGTTCGCCGCGACCGGCGGGCGGATCGTCGCCGGGCTCGCCAAGGCGCTCCAGGAGCGTGGCGGCGGCCGCGGCCTGATCTCGGTCTGCGCGGCCGGGGGCCAGGGGGTCGTCGCGATCCTCGAGGCGCCGGGCGACGGCGCGACCGCCAAGAAGACCACCAAGGGAGGGAAGCGATGAGCGACCGTTACTCGCAGATCGTCAACTCGCTGCCGGGCCGGCTGATCGCCGGCCGGGTCGGCCTGCCGCAGCCGACGCCTCTGGAGCGCCACCGCCCCGGGGCGCCCGTGCTCGCCGGCCGGGCGCTGCTCGGCGCGGCGCCCGGCGGCCGGCTCGCCGGCCCGCTCGCCAAGGCGCTCGCCGACGCGGGCGTCGAGACGGCGACCGTCGATGCGGACGAGCTGCGCTCGGCGGCGGCGGACGCCGGACTCGACGCGGCGATCTTCAACGCCGGGGCGGGTGGCGAGCAGCGCTTCAAGGCGCTCGTCTTCGACGCGACCGGGATCGCCGACTCGACCCAGCTGGTCGAGCTGCAGCGGTTCTTCCACCCGACCGTCCGCCGGCTCGAGCGCTGCGGGCGGGTCGTCGTGCTCGGCACTCCGCCGGCCGCGTGCTCCGGCGCCCGCGAGCGGACCGCCCAGCGGGCGCTCGAGGGCTTCACGCGCTCGCTCGCCAAGGAGGTCGGCCGCGGCGCGACCGTCCAGCTCGTCCACGTCGCGCCGAAGGCCGAGGGCGAGCTCGCCTCGACGCTGCGCTTCCTGCTCTCGCCGCGCTCGGCCTACGTCTCCGGCCAGGTGGTCGAGATCGGCCCGCCGGTCGTCAAGAAGGCGCCGGCGGTCGACTGGGAGCGGCCGCTGGCCGGCAAGCGGGCGCTGGTCACCGGCGCCTCGCGCGGCATCGGCGCCGCGATCGCCGAGACGCTGCGCCGCGACGGCGCGGACCTCGTCCTGCTCGACGTGCCGGCGCTCGCGAGCGATCTCGCCGCCGTCGCCAAGGCACTCGACGCCGAGACGATCGAGCTCGACATCACCGAGGAGGGGGCCCCGGCGGCGATCGCCGAGCGGCTCTCCGACGGCGTCGACGTCGTCGTCCACAACGCCGGCGTCACGCGCGACCGGACGATCGCGAAGATGCCCGAGGAGCGCTGGTCGACGCTGATGGAGATCAACCTCTCCAGCGAGGAGCGGATCGACGACGCGCTGCTCGAGGCGGGCCTGCTGCGCGCGAACGGGCGGATCGTCTGCGTCTCGTCGATGAGCGGCATCGCCGGAAACTCCGGTCAGACCAATTACGCCACGTCGAAGGCCGGTGTGATCGGCATGGTGGAGGCTCTGGCGGGCGATCTCGCCAAGCGCGGGGCCACCATCAACGCCGTCGCGCCGGGGTTCATCGAGACCCAGATGACAGGCCAGATGCCGATCGCGATCCGCGAGGCCGGACGGCGCATGAACAGCATGTCCCAGGGGGGTCTGCCGGTCGACGTCGCGGAGACGATCGCCTGGTTCGCGAGCCCCGCCTCGACCGGCGTCAACGGCAACGTCGTCCGGGTCTGCGGCCAGAGCCTGCTGGGGGCCTGATGGACCAGCGCACGCTCACCCGGCCGCCGAGCATCCTGCCGCTCTACGCGCGCGCCGCGGCGCCGCTGGTGCCCGGCGCGTCGCTGCTGCCGTTCGTGCCGGGCCGCGGGGCGGAGGTCCCAGACGTCGAGCTGACGCTGCCCGACGTCGAGCCGCAGGCATCGGCGGTCGCCGACTACGCGCGCGTCTGCGGCTTCGCCGTCCGCGCGACCCTGCCGCCGACCTATCCGCACGTGCTCGCCTTCCCGCTCCACATGGCGGTGATGGCCGACGGGCGGTTCCCGTTCGGGGCGGTCGGCCTCGTCCACGTCGAGAACTCGATCACCGTGCACCGGCCGGTCGAGATCGGCGAGCGGCTGACGCTGCGCGTACGGCCGACCAAGGTCGAGCAGCACCCCAAGGGCCGCACCTTCGGCCTCGTCTCGGAGGCCCACGTCGCCGGCGAGCTCGTCTGGGAGTCGCTCAGCACGATGCTGCGCCGGGGCGGGGGCGGCGACGGGAAGGCCGAGGGCGGCGAGCGCGGCACCGGCAACGGCCGCGAGGCGCCGGCCGGGACGGCCGCCCAGTGGAAGCTCGGCGGCGACCTCGGCCGCCGCTACGCCGCGGTGTCCGGCGACCGCAACCCGATCCACATGCACGCGCTGACGGCCAAGCCGCTCGGCTTCCCGCGGGCGATCGCCCACGGGATGTGGACCAAGGCGCGCGCGCTCGCGGCGCTCGACGGGCGGCTGCCCGACAGCTACCGCGTCGAGGTCCGCTTCCGGCGGCCGATCCTGCTGCCGGGAACGGTCGCCTTCGCGAGCGCGGCCGGCGACGACGGCATCGACTTCGCGGTTCGCGACGCCCGCAAGGGCACGCCGCACCTCGACGGGCGCGTCGAGCCGCTTCAGACCAAGCAGAGCAAGCAGACCAGCGGGAGAAAGAGGGCAAAGTGAACGCCACCACCGACAAGGGGCTGGCGGAGCGCGGGATGGGCTTCGGGCTGCGTGCCATCAGCCGACTCGCCGGCTCCGACGTGCTCGACAGGCTCGGCATCCGCCGCCAGGTCGAGCGGGCGCTCTACCAGGGCGCCAAGAACGGGTTCCGCTCGGCGACCGCCGCCAGCCGGACCTTCAAGGCCGCCCAGAAGCTGACCAAGCCCGCGCGCCAGGCGCACGGCAAGTCGAGCGGCCTGTTCGACGTAACCCCTGACGACGAGCAGCAGATGCTGCAGGAGGCCGTCCGCGGCTTCGCGGCCGACCAGGTCCGCCCGGCCGCCCAGGCCGCCGACGCCGCCTGCGCGACGCCGCCGGAGCTGCTCGCCCAGGCGAACGAGCTCGGCGTGTCGATGCTCGGGATCCCCGAGGAGCTCGGCGGCGTGATGCACGAGCAGTCGGCGGTCACCGCCGTGCTGATCGGCGAGGCGCTCGCCCACGGCGACATGGGCATCGCCTACGCGGCGCTCGCGCCCGGCGCCGTCGCGACGGCGATCGGCCACTGGGGCGACGCCGACCAGGAGGCGACCTACCTGCCGCCGTTCGCCGGCGAGGACGTCCCCGCCGCGGCACTCGCGCTGCTCGAGCCGCGGCCGCTGTTCGACCCGCTCGCGCTCGAGACCAAGGCCCGCCGCGACGGCGGCGACTGGGTGCTCGACGGCGTCAAGTCGCTGGTCGCCCGCGCCGCCGACTGCGAGCTGTTCGTGGTCGCCGCGCAGGCCGACGGGCTCGGCCCGGCGCTGTTCGTCGTCGAGTCCTCGACCAAGGGGCTGGCGGTCGAGCCGGAGCCGGCGATGGGGCTGCGCGCCGCGGCGACCGGCCGCCTGGTGCTCGAGGGCGTCCGCCTCGGCGGCGGCGCGCTGCTCGGCGGCGGCGATCCGGCCGTCTACCGCGAGTGCGTCGACCGCGGCCGGATCGGCTGGGCGGCGCTCGCGACCGGCACCGCCCAGGCGGTGCTCGACTACGCGATCCCCTACGTCAACGAGCGGACCGCCTTCGGCGAGCCGATCTCCAACCGCCAGGCGGTCGCCTTCGCGGTGTCGGACATCGGCATCGAGACCGACGGCCTGCGGCTGGCCACCTACCGCGCCGCCAGCCGGGCCGACCGCGGCTCGGACTTCGCTCGCGAGGCGGCGATCGCCCGCCGGCTGGCGACCGACCACGGCATGCGGATCGGATCCGACGGCGTCCAGCTGCTCGGCGGCCACGGCTACATCAAGGAGCACCCCGTCGAGCGTTGGTACCGCGACCTTCGCGCCGCCGGTGTCCTCGAGGGCGGTCTCCTTGTCTAGGCGCGCCTGGCCGCGTCATCGGGAGCCTCGCGGGCTGGCGCCCGCCACGGCCCCCTGCTTCCTTGCCAGCCACGCCTAGCCATAGGAGACGACTGAGATGATCGATCTCGAGATCCCCAAGAAGTTCCGGCCGCTGGTCGCGCAGGCCAACCAGGTCGCGACCGAGGTGTTCCGGCCGATCTCGCGCAAGTACGACCTCGCCGAGCACGAGTACCCCAAGGAGCTCGACATGCTCGCGTCGCTGATCGACGGCATGAACGAGGGCTCCGACATCGGCGGCGCCGGCGCGACCGGCGTCCGCCGCGACGAGTCCGACAAGGGCGAGGGCAACCGCAACGGCTCCAACCTCGCGACCGTGCTCGGCGTGATCGAGCTGTGCTGGGGCGACGTCGGGCTGCTGCTGTCGATGCCGCGCCAGGGTCTCGGCAACTCGGCGATCGCCTCGGTGGCGACCGAGGAGCAGCTCGAGCGCTACGGCGGCAAGTGGGCGGCGATGGCGATCACCGAGCCGGAGGCCGGCTCGGACTCCGCGTCGATCCGCACGACCGCAGAGCTCGACGGCGACGAGTACGTGCTCAACGGCGAGAAGATCTACGTGACCTCGGGCGAGCGGGCCGACCTGGTCGTCGTCTGGGCGTCGCTGGACCGCTCGCAGGGCCGCGCGGCGATCAAGTCGTTCATCGTCGAGCGGTCGAACCCCGGGCTCAAGCTCGACCGGCTCGAGCACAAGCTCGGCATCCGCGCGTCCGACACCGCCGCGTTCATCCTCGAGGACTGCCGCGTGCCGAAGGAGGCGCTGCTCGGCAGCCCCGACATCGACGTCAAGCAGGGCTTCGGCGGCGCGATGCAGACCTTCGACAACACCCGGCCGCTGGTCGCCGCGATGGCGATCGGCGTCGCGCGGGCGTCGCTGGACGAGACGCGGCTGCGGCTCGCCGAGGCGGGGATCGAGATCGACTACACCCGCCCGGCGCTCGCCCAGCCGGCCGCCGCCGCGCGCTTCCTGGCGATGGAGTCCGACTACGAGGCGGCCCGGCTGCTGACCCTGCACGCCGCCTGGATGGCCGACAACAGCCGCCCGAACTCGCTCCAGGCGTCGATGGCCAAGGCGAAGGCGGGGCGGACCGCGGTCGACGTCACGCTCGGCTGCGTCGAGCTGTGCGGCAGCGTCGGCTACGGCGAGAGCGAGCTGCTGGAGAAGTGGTCGCGCGACGCGAAGATCCTCGACATCTTCGAGGGCACCCAGCAGATCCAGTTGCTGATCGTCGCGCGCCAGCTGCTCGGCAAGTCGTCGGCCGAGCTGCGCTGAGTCGGGAGGGGCAGGGAAGGGCGGCGCGGGCCCTGGCCGTGGCGCGGGAGGCCGCGGTCAGGAGCTCGCGCCGTCGATGCCGTCGAAGAGCACCGACGCCGGGATCCCGAGCCCGCGCGTGAGCTTGGACACCGTGCGGATGCCGGGCTCGCGCTCGGCGCGCTCGATCCGCGCGACGTGGGTCATGTTGAGGCCGCACTGGTGGGCGAGCCGCTCCTGGCTGAGGCCGCGCGCCAGGCGAGCCTTGCGGAGATTCGAGCCGAACGTGGGGAGGGGATCGTCCACGGGCGCATCCTTCGCCCCCTGCGCCAGCCGCGCCAGAGCCGATTGGCCCTGGTAGCGTGGTACGCCGTTGTTTTGGACAAGTGGGAGAAACGGCCTGTTCCCAATCGGTCTGACCGCTGCGGGCCCGCTTTCGGGCCAGACTTGTCTAATGCAACATTGCATTGTCCGCTCAGACAGGAGAGCATCGGTACATGTCCAGAGACGTCGTCGTTTCCTTTGGCACGCTCCTACGGGCCCGCCGCAAGGAGCTCGGGCTCAGCCAGGAGGAGCTGGGAGCGCGCGCGAAGATCCAGATGGCCGACATCTCGCGCTACGAGAACGGGTCCCGCGATCCGCGGCTGACGACGGTGGCGCGACTCGCGGACGCGCTCGACGTGCCGCCGGGCGAGCTGCTGGTGGCGACGCGGGGGAAGTAGGGCGGAGGGTGGCCGCGGACCGGGCCCGGCGACGGGCGGCGGTCTCGGGGCCGGCGGCGTCCGGGGCCGCCAGGGCGACCGCACGGCGGTCGCGGGCGCCGGGCCGCTCTGGCCCGGCGGCCGGGGCGGTTGCCCCGGAGGTGTGCGGCTAGGCCGCCAGGGCGGCGGTGTGGCTCGCCTGGCGGGAGCGCTCGAGCTGGCGCTCGCGGACCTGCTCGATGTCCTCGCCGTACATCGCGGCGCGCAGCAGCTCGGCGGCCTCCTCGCGGCTCGTCGCCTCGTAGGTGGCGACGGGCTGGCCCTTGTCGAGTGTTGTCATGGTCCAGGTCGTCATTAGGGCTCCAATCCGGGGGTTCGGGAACTTGTATACAAGTGTGGCCCCTCTGCCTGTAGGGCTATGTGAGCGCCATCACGGACCGCCGCCGCCCGGGTGTGAGCTTGGTCACGCAAGCCCTGCCGGCTGGCCCCGACCCGGGCCGGCCGGCCCAGCCGCCTTCGACCCGCTGCTTCCGTGCCCGTTCGGCGCCCGGCCGACGTTTGCCGCGCCACGCGCGGGCAACGCCGGCCAGGCTGTCCGGGGCACGGGAAGCGCCGGGTCCAATCCGTGGCGGCCGGGAAGCGTCGGATCGGGTGGCGCTAGGGTCGGGGCCGTGACCGGGACCGAGCAGCCGGGCGACCAGGTCGGGCCGGCCGTGCGGGCGTCCGACGCCGAGCGCGAGCGGACCGTGGCGCGGCTGCGCGACGCGGCGGCCGAGGGCCGACTGACGCTCGAGGAGCTCGCCGACCGGACCGGCGCCGCCTACGAGGCGACCGCGCGCGGCGAGCTGGAGCGGATCGTCGCCGACCTGCCCGCCGCGCCTCCACGTCCGGCGGCCGCGCCGCCGCGGCGCACGTTCGTCGGGGTGATGGGCGGCGACGACCTGCGCGGTCCGATCCGGCTGGCGGGGGAGTGCACGATCGTCAACGTGATGGGCGGCGTCGACCTCGACCTCTCCCAGGCGACGATCGAGGGCGGGGACCTGACGATCCGGATCGTCTCGATCATGGGCGGCTCGACGATCCGCGTCCCGCCCGGCGTCCACGTCGAGCGCTCCGGCTTCTCGCTGATGGGCGGCGACAGCGTCAAGCTCCCCGAGGGGCCCCTGCCGCCCGACGCCCCGGTCGTCCGCATCC
>JAAYBF010000093.1 GCA_012718975.1 Solirubrobacterales bacterium
CCGCGGCGGCTCTCGGGTCCGCGCCAGTGGCCGATCTCCTGGTCGGAGAGGTCGAGCTTCCACTCGGGGTTGGCCTCGGCGGTCTCGTCGGTGTAGTCGGCGATCGCTGCGAAGTCGACCGCCTCCGCCCCCTCGTGCTCGCGCGTGTAGGAGACGTAGCCGAACAGCTCGAAGCCCTCCGACGTCGGCGCGGTCACCGGCACGTAGGTGCGGCCGTCATACGTCCGCTCCGGGTACCAGAGCGCGCCGCGCGCCTCGCCGATCTGCTCGTCGGTCGAGATGTTCCCGACGGCGGCGAGGAAGTGGGCGCGCAGCGTCTCCTCCCAACGCCCGTACGGCGCCGACTCCTGCGGCGGCTCGGCGGCGAACATCGGGATGGGGCGCTCGGAGGGCGGCACGGTCCGGGGGAACCTATCGGAGGGACGCCGTTCAGGCGAAGCTCACGACCAGCCCGACCGCGACGACGATCACCGTCGAATAGGCGACGGCGCTGGCGGCGAGCGAGCGGTCCATGCCGTAGACGTGGGCGACCAGCAGCGGGTTGATTCCGCAGGCCATCGCCGCCTGCGAGATGAACGGGTCGGGGATGTCGATGAAGATCACCGACAGGGCCAGGACGACGGTCGGGAAGAGGATCATCTTCAGCCCGATCGCGACGCCGACCGGCACGGTCAGGCGCGGCGGGAAGCGGACCGCGCCCTCCTCCGCCTCGCTCGCGAGCGTCACGCCGACGACGAAGAACCCCATCGGCAGCATCGCCATCACCGCGAACCGCGACGCGTCGACCGCCCAGTCGGGCGACAGCGCCTCCGGGGCGAGCAGCCCGGCGGCCGCCGCCCACAGCGCCGGGTTGCGCGTGAAGAACGCGATCAGGCGGGTCCGGGCCTCGGTCGCCACCGTCCCGAACGCGGCGCCGACGGCGAACGCGAGCGTCGGCAGCGCCACCCCCGAGACGATCACGTCGAAGATCACCGCGTCGCCGACGTCGTCGAAGCCGAACAGCGCGGCGGTGAACGGCACGCCGAGGTAGCCGCTGTTGCCCATCCCGGCAGCCAGCATCAGCGTCCCGACCACCGGCCGCGGCAGCCGCAGCAGGTGGGTGCCGACCACGTAGGCGACGGCCATCGCCGTCAACATCCCGATCCACCCGAACGCGAGCCCGGCGCCGACGCCGGCCGTCAGGTGCAGGTCGGCGAGGTTGAAGAACGCGACCGGCGGAATCAGCACCCACAGCATCAGGCGCATCGTCCGCGCGGCCGCGAGCTGGGCCCGCTCGCCGCCGAGCCGCCGCTCGGCGCCGAAGCCGACGGCGGTCGCCGCCGCGATTGTCAGCGCGATCGGGATCACCGGGCGGCCGGCCCGGTCACGCCACGGCCGCCTCGCGCAGTCGCGCCGCCGCCCGCTCCGGTGCGACCGCGTTGCACCACAGCCCGGTGCCGAGCTCGAGCCCGCCCGGCTGGGTCAGCCGCGGGAACATGTCGATGCGCCAGCAGAACGACTCGGCGCCGCTCGGCGCCGTGCGGACCCAGAGATTCAGCGGCACCGGCTCGCCGAACACGGCGGCGAGCCGCGCCAGCGCCGCGTGCAGCGCATCGGCCCCGAGCGGGCCGTCGTCCTCGAAGCGGGCGCGCGGCGCGCGCGGGATCACCTGCAGCTGGAACGGGATAGCCGACGCGAACGGGCAGATCACGATCGCCTCGCGGTCGACGTGGACGAGCCGCTCGCCGCCGCGGACCTCCTCGGTCAGCAGGTCCTCGAGCAGGTTGCGGCCCTGGGTGCGGTCGTGGTAGGCGGTGAACCGCTCCCGCTCGCGGGCGACGGCGGCCGGGACGAGCGGCAGCGCGAAGAGCTGGGCGTGGGTGTGGTCGAGCGACGCCGCCGAGCCGTCGCCCTCGTTGACGATCAGGTGCCGGCACGGCGCGCCGGCGTGCGCGCGCAGCCGCTCGCGCCAGACGCCCATCGCCGCGGCGAGCCCGTCGGCGCCGAGGTCGAGCAGCGAGCCGACCGGCTCGGGCGAGTTGACGATCACCTCGTGCGCGCCGACGGCCGGGCGCGCCGCGAACAGCTCCGGCTGGCCGCGGCCGCCGGCGAGCGGGTCCTCGACCGGGTCGGCCTCGCCGCCGGCGAGCGCCGGGAAGGCGTTGGGCACCACGCGCACCTGCCAGCCGGGGCCGTCGGCGGGGCCGCCGTCGGGCCGCAGCGCGTAGAGCTCGGGCGGGGTGCGGTCCTCGTGGCCGGCCGCGAACGGATCGCCCGCGGGATCGACCGGCCGCCGCGGCGGCGGCTCGAGCCCGCCGCCGGGCCGGTCCGTCCGCTCGTCGGCGATCAGCACACGCAGCCCGGTCAGCGGATCGATGCGCAGCTCCTGCATGAGGTCAGCGAGCGTAGCGCCGGATGTCTGCGGCCAGGTCCTCCTCGTCGCGGTAGGCCCCCTGCCGGAGGTAGGCGAGCTCGCCCTTGGAGTCGAAGAAGGCGGTCGCCGGCGTGCCCACCACCGCGTCGAGCACGGCCGACACGTTGTAGCGGGGGTCGCGGTAACTGGGGTAGGTGACCGGGAACCGCTCGAGCAGCTTCCGCGCCGCCTCGTCGTTGTCCTCGACGTCGACCCCGAGGAACGCCACCCGCTTGCCGTGCTCGAGCGCCTGGCTCTGGAAGTACGGGAACTCGTCGCGGCACGGCCCGCACCACGCCGCCCACTTGTTGACCACCACCGGATAGCCGCGCAGCTCCTCGAGCCGCCGCTCGAACGGCTCGGCGCTACCGTCGCCGAGCAGCTCGTTGGCCTGGCGATGCAGAGCGGCGAGCGGGGCGGGTGCGCCCTCCAACTGCTCGCGCACCTGCTCCGGCGCGGGGGCCACGCTCTCGGGCTCGTCGCTCGAGCAGCCTCCCGCCAGCACGGCGATCGCGGCGAGGCAGGCGACTGGCGGGAGGAAACGGCGCATGCTGTGCTGTAATAGGTACAGAGTCAGCGTCAGGGATGCGCTGCGAAGCCGCTCTCCGGCAGCCGCCGGAGCGGCATACCCCGAACGGCCGTCCGCCCCGCGAAGGCTTCCACCGCCGCGGAGCCCCGGACAGGTCCGTCGACTTTCTCGTTCACGATCGAAGGCCGCGAATGGCTGAGAGCACTCCCGTTGCCGTGTCGGCGCCGGTATCCGGCGGCGATCTGACGCGCGCCGAGGAGCTCGTCCGCGAGCCGTTCCTCAACGAGGGCGAGGACGCCGAGGTCGCGCTCGCGCCGGGTACCGCGCGCCGGGCCGCGCTCGACGAGGCGCTCGCCGAGCTCGACGCCGGCGCGGAGCGGCCGTCGACGGGGTGGCGGCGGCGCTGGTCGCTGATGCTCGGCCTCGAGCGGCTGCTGTCGATGGAGGAGCCCAAGCTCGTCGACGGCACCGTCCTCTCCGCCCACCAGGTCGACGCGCTGTCGGGCACGCTGATCGCCCTGACCGCCGACGCGCAGGCCGATCTCGAGGCGGGACGCGCCGGCCCGAGCGCGCCGTCGAACGGGGCGGACGCCGACGAGCCCGAGGAGCTTCCGTCGGGCGAGCTCGAGCTCGAGGGCGACGACGACATCGCCGACGACGACGAGCCGCTCGACTGGGACGCCGCCGAGGAGGCCGAGGAGGAGGCCGCCGCCGACGCGGTCACCGACGACCCCGGCGCCGACCGCCGCTTCTGGTTCGAGCACGCCACCGGCGCGGGCAAGACCGTCGCGGCGCTCGGCTTCGTCGAGGCCTCGCGCGGCGGCGGCGTGCTGATCCTCACCCACCGCCGCAACCTCGTCGACCAGTTCAACGGCGAGCTGACCGACCGCGGCTACAAGAAGCGGATCTGCGCACCGCTGCTGGGGAAGGACCGCTCGCCCGTCGAGGGTCCGGTGACCGTCGAGACCTACCAGTGGTACGTCCGCAACGCCGGCAAGATCTCCGACGACTACACGGTCGTCATCTGCGACGAGGCGCACACCGCGCTCGGCGAAAAGACCTCGGAGTCGATCCGCCAGTGGGTCGGGCCGGTGTTCGTCGGCATGACCGCGACCGGCGCGCTGATCGCCCGCCACGTCACCGACCTCTTCCCCACCCAGACGTCGCGCTTCGACCTCGCCCAGGCCGCCCGCCGCGGGGTGATCGCGCCGCTGCGCTGCGTGCGGATCCCGCCGGGCGCCGGCGTCCGCTCGATCTCGAAGGTGCCGCTGCGCCGCGGCGAGGTCGACCAGGACTTCGACCAGGAGGAGCTCGCCGAGCTGCTCGACCAGGCGCCGTTCAACCTGGCGATCGCCGACCTCTACAAGACCCGCTTCAAGGACGTGCCCGGCGTCGTCTACTCGGCCGGCGTCGCCCACGCCCACAACGTCGCCGACGCGTTCGTCGCCGCCGGCATCAAGGCGAAGGCGGTCTCGGGCGAGACGCCCAAGCGCGAGCTGACGCGGATCCTCGCCGCCTACGAGCGCGGCGAGATCGACGTGCTCGTCAACGCCCAGCTGCTCGCCGAGGGCTGGAACTCGCCGCGCGCGACGGTCTGCCTCCACCTCGCGCCGACCGCCTCGAAGCGGATCTACCAGCAGCGCGTCGGCCGCGTCACCCGCCGCCAGCAGGGCAAGGAGGCGGGCATCGTCGTCGACTTCGTCCATCCGGCGACCACCAACGACGACCCTGTCGTGACGCTGCACTCGCTGCTGGACCGCGACGTCTACCGCGGCGGGGCGATCGTCGTCGGCCCGGTCCGCCGCGGCCGCGGGCGGCGGCTGCGCGTCGAGCGCCGCGTCGTCCCGGTGACCGCCGACCCCGAACGGCGCGCCCAGGTCTTCGAGCGCGAGCTGTGGCGGATCGCGGTCGAGCACCTCACCTGGGGCGAGCAGCAGGTCTGGGCCCAGCTCGCCGGCGCGCGCGTCGCGTCCAACAACTGGCGGCGGGCGAAGGCGATGCTGCACTTCGACTCGACCGGCGAGCTGCGGCGGCTGTTCCTGATCGAGTGCCTGCAGCGCAACCGCAACTCGCAGCTGCGCGTGCGCGCGCTGCAGGAGATCGGCCAGCTCAAGGACCCCGAGGCGTTCGACATCGCGGTCGAGATCGTCGGCAGCTGGCAGCGCGACGAGCGCCGCGAGGGGGTCAAGACGCTGCTGCAGGCGATGGCCGAGCGGCCGATGGGCCGCCGCGACCAGGCGTCGCGCTGGATCTGGCACCTCGCCGAGTACAGCCGCGAGGTCCACGAGGAGTACGCGGTGTCGCGCTGGCCGGAGACCAAGCGGCTGCTCGGCCTGCTCGTCAACTCCTCCGGCGGCGCCCACGCCCGCAACGCGCGCCGGCTCGTCCACGCGACCAAGAAGCAGGACCGCCGCCTCTCGGCCGCCCTGCTCGCCGCCGCGCTCGCCCACACCCCTGAGGCCCAGCAGGTGCTCGACGGCGCCCGGATGCGCCTCGGCCGCAAGCCGTCGGCGCTCGCCCGCGAGCTGCTGCGCAACTTCCCCAAGGGCCGCCGCAAGCGCGCCGGCCGCCGGCGCAAGAAGGGCGGCGGCGGAGGCGGGGGCGGCGACCAGGCGGCCGCCGCGGAGGCGAAGGCGGCCAAGGCCGCGGCCAGCGCCGGTGAGGTCTCCGACGGCGAGCCGCGCGAGCTCGAGGAAGGGGCGGCCGGGGAGGGCGGCGGCGAGGACACCGGCGCGAAGCCGAGGTCCAAGCCGCGGCGGCGGCGAACGCGCAAGCCGGCGTCCGCTGGCAACGGCGGCCCCGACGGAGCGGCGCCCGACGCGGACGGCAGCGAAGCCGGCGCCGACGGCGGCGAGACGCCCGACGGCGAGGCCGACGAGAAGCCCAAGCGCCGCCGTAGGCGCAAGCCCGCCGCGGAGACCGCCGCCGGCGCCGAGTCCAACGGCGACGCGGAGTCCGCCGCGGCCGCCGAGACGGCCGATGCCGAGGCGGACGAGAAGCCCCGCCGCCGCACACGCAAGAAGGCCGCCGACCCGGTCGACTGACGACCCGCCCGCCGGTCAGTCGGCGCGGTGGAGGTGGACCTCGCCGGCCGAGAGCGCGAGCCGCTCGCCGGCCTCGGTGTCGACCAGCAGCGCTCCCGTCTCGTCGACCCCGCGCGCGACGCCCGCGCCGCCGTCCCAGGCGATCCGGTCGCCGAGCAGCGCGTCGCGCGTGCGCCAGGCGGCGAGCACCTCCGCCGGCTCTGCGGCGAGCCAGCGGTCGAGCCGGGCGAGCAGCGGCTCGAGGGCCACCTCCGGCGCGGGCAGGTCGAGCGACGCGGCGATCTCCGCGATCTCCGGCGGGAAATCGCGCACGCCGGTGTTCAGCCCGATGCCGACGATCGCCCAGCCGGCCGCCGGCCGCGCCTCCACGAGGATGCCGCTGATCTTGCGGCGCCGCACCCAGACGTCGTTCGGCCATTTGATCGCGCACTCGACGGGCTCCGGGCTGGCGTCCTCGGCCGCTTCGCAGACCGCGAGCGCGGCCATCATCGACG
>JAAYBF010000094.1 GCA_012718975.1 Solirubrobacterales bacterium
CGAGCCGGTCCCGCCGACCCCGGAGCCCGCGCCTGAGCCGCCCGCGCCCGAGCCGGCGCCCGCGCCCGAGCCGGCGCCCGAGCCGGCGCTCGCGGCCGAGCGTGAGCTGACCGGCGCCGTCGAGGCGGCGCTCGCCGCCCCGCTGGCGTCCGCCGGCGGCGCCGTCGAGGTCGAGGTCGACGGCGCGACCGTCGTGCTGCGCGGCCGCGTCGACAGCCCGGAGGCGATCCGCGAGCTGAAGCGGGCCGCCGCCGAGACGGCCGGCGTCGAGCGCGTGCGGGTGCTGCTGCACCTGCCGGGCAGCGCTGCCAAACGGCGCTGACCCTGCCATTCGGCCGACGGTCCGCCGCCGGATCTGCTTCACTATCGGCCTTCGAATCGTCCATAGCCGAGTCTCCGCCGTTCAGGCGGCGGGGAACGGGGGACCCACTGGGACCGGAGCGACACAGCCGGTCCCCGGGGCGAATCGCCGCCAGCGTGCGGCGTAGCGCACTTTCCAGCGCGAGCCCGTCAGCTCACCCCGTAGGCGCCGGAAAGAGGAGACACAGAGTTGCCCCGCCCGATCCGTGATGCCGTATCCCCCGTGCGCCGTCGGCGCCGCCTGCTCGCGCTGACGCTCGCCGTCGCCGCCTGCGCGCCGGCCGCCGGCGCCGCGCCCGCCGCCGCCGACGATCCGGCCGTCGCCACCGCCCCCGGAGGAGCCGCCGTCGCGACCTCCGAGGTGACGCTGCGCAAGGGCGACCGCGGACCGGCGGTGCGCAAGCTCCAGCGGCGACTCGGCATCTCTGCCGACGGCGTCTTCGGCCCCCAGACCAACCGCGCCGTCAAGCGGTTCCAGCGCCGCAACGGCCTGACCGTCGACGGCATCGTCGGGCCGATCACCCGCTCGAAGCTCGGCCTCGCCCGCTTCAGCGCGTCCGAGGTGCGCCGGCCCAAGCGCCGCTCCGCGCGCCGCGGCGGCGGTGGCGGCAGCAAGGTGAAGCTGCCGCGCGTGCTGCGCGAGATCGCCGAGTGCGAGTCCGGCGGCGACCCGCGCGCCGTCTCGCCGAACGGCCTCTACCGCGGCAAGTTCCAGTTCTCGCGCGAGACCTGGAAGGGCGTCGGCGGGCGCGGCTCCGACCCGGCCGCCGCGCCGGAGGCCCACCAGGACCGGATGGCGCTGCGGCTCTACCGCCAGCAGGGGGTCGCGCCGTGGCCGACCTGCGGCGCTCGCGCCACCAGCTGAGCCGGAGCGGAAGCTAGCCGCGGGCGGGCGCCGCGCCGTCGGCGCCGCGCACCGCGGCGAGCGCGTCGGCGCGCGTCGGATGGGCGCTCAGGAGGACGATCCGCCCACCGGCCACGACGTGGACGAAGTAGAGGTGGGCGCCGTCGGTGCCCTCCGGGCCGTGGATGCGGCGGTGGCCGGCGGCCAGCACCGCCGAGCCGACGCGCTCGAAGCTGTACGGCGACGCCTCGAAGGTCCGGCCCTCGACAGCGAACGCGTCGAAGAACTCGCGCACGCCGTCGTGGCCGACGTGGACCTCGCCGTCGGCGGTGACGAACTCGACGTCCTCGGCGAGCAGCGGCAGCGCCCGCTCGACCCCGCCCTCGCGGAAGTCGGTCCACATCCGCCGCACGAGCTCGTAGGCGTCGCGATCCATGCCCCGCGAGAGTACCCGCAGCGGCCGTTTCGAAGCCAGTCGCGCCGCCTCCGTCGGTGCTTCGAGTAGAACTGGCCGATGGACCTGCTCGTCGTCGCACTGGCCGGGCTCGGGACGGCGCTCGCGACGGGCCTCGGCGCGCTGCCGGTCTGGTGGCTCGGCGACCGCGCCGAGCTCCTGCGCCCGGCGCTCTGGGGGGTGACCGTCGGCGTGATGTCGGTGGCGTCGGTCGTCGGGCTGCTCGAGCCGGCGCTCGACGCCGGCTCGGCGGGGGAGGTCGGCGCGGGGCTCGCCGTCGGGGTCGCGTTCCTGCTCGCGTCGCGGGCGCTGCTCGAGCGCCGCCACGTCACGATCGCCGGCCACGACGGGCCCGGCGTGCGCACGGGCGTCCTGGTCTTCGGCGTCCTGCTCGTCCACAGCCTGCCGGAGGGGTTCGCGATCGGCACCGCCTACGCCTCGGAGACCGCCGGGCTCGGCCTCTACGTGATCCTCGCGATCGCGCTCCAGAACATCCCCGAGGGGACGAGCGTCGCGATCCCGATGGACGCCGCCGGCATCGGCCGCGCGCGGCAGTTCTGGGCGGCCGTCGCGACGAGCGTGCCGCAGCCGGTCGGCGCCGCGGTCGCCTACCTGCTGGTCGCCGAGATCGAGGCGCTGCTGCCGTTCTCGTTCGCCTTCGCCGCGGGGGCGATGCTGTCGCTGGTCGCGGTCGAGCTGGCGCCGCAGGCGTTCGCGCGCGGCGGCCGGCGCCTGGCCGCCGCCGGCACCGCGCTCGGGGCGGCGACGATGGTCGCGCTGGCGCTCGCCTTCGGCGTCTAGCGCGACTCAGCCGCGGTGGGCGGCGAGGTAGGCGCCGAGCTCGGCGGCGACGACCTTGTCCTCGGTGCCGAGCGGCTGCTCGGAGACCTCCGACTCGAAGCTGCCGCCGCCGACCAGGCGCGCGCGCAGGTAGAGCGGCCGCCGCCCGGTGAGCAGCTTGCCGTGGACGACCGGGTGCAACGGGGCCGGGGCGACGTCGTCGACGCCGGCGAGGCGGGCGATCGCCGCCGCGGCGGTGTCGGCCTGCTGGGCGCCGAGGCCGCCGTGCTTGAGGTCGAGGTCGGTGGCGTCGCCGGCGGCGAACACGCGCCCGCCGCCGTCGCGCAGGGCACACTCGCCGTCGACCGGCAGGAAGCCGTGGGCGCCGGCGCCCGGCAGCCCGCGGATCGCCGGCCCGGTCATCCGCGGCAGCGCGATCACGCGGTCGAAGCGCTCGTCCAGCCCGCCCGGCTCGATCGTCACGCGGCCGGCCTCCGGCACCGCGATCGTCGCGCCGGCGTGGACGGTGACGCCGGTGTCCTCGAGCAGCTCGGCGACCGCCGCGCTGGCTGCCTCCCCGAAGGCCGCCAGCGGCGCGGGCTCCGGCGTCGCGAGCACGACCTCGACGTCGGTCATGCCCGCCTCGGCGGCGCGGTTGGCGGTCATCAGCGCCAGCTCGTAGAGCGGCAGCCGCCAGATCGGGGTGTCGGGGGCGAGGAAGGCGATCCGCTTCGAGTAGCCCTCCTCGACGTCCTCGACGGTGCCGCGCAGCAGCTCGTCGGCCCGGTCGTCGCGGTAGGTGGTGGCATGCTCGTAGGCGGGCGCGAGCTGTCCGCCGACGGCGATCAGCAGCGCGTCGTAGCCGACCGCCCGGCCGTCGGTGGTGTGGACGGCCTGTCCGTCGAGGTCGACCCAGGCGAGCCGGTCCCGCACCCACTCGGCGCCGGCGTCGCGCAGCAGCGGGCGCAGCGGGTGGCGGTCGGCCGCGCCGAGCGCGAACGGCTCGCGGACGCTCAGCGCGCGCACGACGTACTCGTCGCCGGGAGCGACCAGGGTGATGTCGACCGCGTCGCCGGCCAGCTTGCGCAGGCGCAGCACGCCCTCCAGCGCCGCCACGCCGCCGCCGACCACCGCCACCGAGAAGCGATCCATGGCCCCCACCCTAGACGTGAGGGGGGCGGACCGGCCGCGAGCGGTCCCTATAGGGGCATGGAGCCGATCGACGACCTTGCCGAGGCGCTGCGCGAGCAGCTGATCCGCGACGCCCGCGCCGGCGCGAGCGACGGCGACCTAGCGGCCGACGTCGCCGCGCTGGTCGAGCGCGAGGCGGCCGCCCTGGCACCCGCCGAGCGGGCCGACCTGGCGGCGCGCGTGCTGCTCGCCGCGACCGGCCTCGGGCCGCTCGAGCCGCTGCTCGCCGACCCCGACGTCGACGAGGTGATGGTCAACGGCCCCGACGCCGTCTACGTCGAGCGCGGCGGGCGGGTCGAGCCGGCGGGGGTGCGGTTCGGCTCCGACGGCGAGCTGCTGCACGCGATCGAGCGGATCCTCGCGCCGCTCGGCCGGCGCGTCGACGAGGCCGCGCCGCTCTGCGACGCCCGGCTCGCCGACGGCTCGCGCGTCAACGTCGTGATCCCGCCGCTCGCGCTGACAGGGCCGTGCCTGACGATCCGCCGCTTCCGCCGCGACGGGCTGTCGCTGGAGGACCTCGTCCGGCTCGGCACGCTCGCCGCGGCGGAGGCCGAGCTGCTCGCCCGCTGCGTCGCCGCGCGCGCGACGGTGCTGGTCAGCGGCGGGACCGGGTCGGGCAAGACGACGACGCTCAACGCGCTCTCGGGCGCGATCCCCGGCGCGGAGCGGATCGTGACGATCGAGGACGCCGCCGAGCTGGCGCTGCGCCAGGACCACGTCGTCGCGCTGGAGGCGCGTCCGCCGAGCCTCGAGGGTCGCGGCGAGGTTACGATCCGCGCGCTGGTGCGCAACGCGCTGCGGATGCGCCCGGACCGGATCGTCGTCGGCGAGGTCCGCGGCGGCGAGGCGCTCGACCTGCTGCAGGCGCTCAACACCGGCCACGAGGGGTCGCTGTCGACGGTCCACGCCAACTCGCCCGCCGACGCGCTGGCGCGGCTGGAGACGCTCGCGCTGATGGCCGACGTCGCGCTGCCGCACGCGGTCGTCGCCGACCAGGTCGAGCGTGCGGTCGAGGTCGTCGTCCACCAGGCGCGCCGGCCCGACGGGCGCCGGGTCGTCGAGGCGATCGCCGCGGTCGAGCCCGGCGCGCCGGATCGGGTGCGGGTCCTGGCGGCCGGCGGGGAGCTGCGCGGGCTCGGCGAGGGCCGGCTGGCGCGCCGGCTGGGGGAGGCGTGACGGCGCGCGGCGCGGTGCCGGCGGCCGTCCCGGCCGTGGGGGCTGCGCGACCGAGGGGCCAGCGGTGACCGGCGCGCTGGCGTTCGCG
>JAAYBF010000095.1 GCA_012718975.1 Solirubrobacterales bacterium
GCCAGCCGCTGGAACGGCGCCTCGAGGCCGGCGGTGTTGGCGATCAGCCCGGCGAAGGCGAGCGGGTGCGTCGCCTGCATCAGCAGCGCGCGCTGGCCGTAGAGCAGCCCGACCGGCTTGGCGCCATGCACCCGCCGCAGCACCGACTCGCCGCGCGGGAAGTACCCCTCGTCCCCTGGCCGCATGGCCAGGATCGTACCCCCTCCCGGCGCGGAGGCGGACCCCCGGCCGCGGCGCGCGTTACCCTGCGCGGTCTGATGGATCCAGCCGCCCTGCGCAACCGCCTGCTCGTCGTCACCGGCATGTGGCGCGACGCGACCGACGAGCCGCTGCCGAAGCTGCCGCCCGGCGATCCGGTCGCCCAGATCGAGGCGTTCGAGCTGCGGGTCGTCGACCTGATGTTCGCCGAGGCGACTCCTGAGACGGCCAGACGGGTAGCTGACAGGACGTGGGACCTAGTCCACGACCGTCCCGACGACGATCCGGTCAAGCGCCGGGTCGTCGAGGGGCACGAGCAGCTGGCACGGATGTCGGCGCCGCGCGGCGTCCCCGATCCGGAGTAGTCCTCTTGAGCGAGACGCCGGAGTTGTTCAGCCGCGCCCTGATGGCGCGGGCTCTGGCGTACCTGTTCACCGGCGGGGCGGCGATCGGCCTGCTGACGCTCGCCCTGCCCCACGGCGACGCCTTCGACGAGGAGCCCCTCTACGCCCTCGCGGCGCTCGCCGTCGCTATCGGCCTGGTCGTGCTTCGCGTCGGTGAGCGGATGCCGTCCTGGGCGATGCACGTCGCGCTGGCGACCGGGAGCCTGATCCTCGTCGCCGCCAACTACTTCGTCGACTCGACCGGCGTCTACCTGATCGTCTTCACCTGGACCGGCCTCTACGCCTTCTACTTCTACCGGCCGCCGGTCGCGCTCGCGCACCTGGCGGTGATCGGCGTCGGCTACGCCGTCGTGCTCGTCCTGCAGGAGCCGCCGAGCCCCGTCGTCCGCTGGGTGCTGGCGATCGGCACCCCGGGCGTCGCGGGCATGATGATCTCCACGCTGCTGGACCGCGTCCGCCGCGAAGCGTCGCAGACCGCGCGCCAGGAGCGTGACCTGCGCCAGAGCGAGGCGCGCACGCGGGCGATCGTCGAGAGCGCGCCGCAGCCGTTCCTCGGCGTCGCGGAGGACGGGACGGTGCTGATCTGGAACCCCGCCGCCGAGCGGGTCTTCGGCTGGCCGGCCCAGGAGGCGCTCGGCCGGCCGATCCGCGAACTGATCGTCCCCGCCGAGGACCACGACGACCACGACCGCCGCCGCGCGACCGAGTTCGGCCGCGGCGACGGCGAGCCCGCGACCCGGCGCGAGCTCGACCTCGTCCGCCGCGGCGGCGAGCGCTTTCCCGCCGAGGTCGTCTACGCCCGCGTGCGCGCGGGAGAGCGTCCGATGCTCGCCTGCTTCATCGCCGACCTCAGCCTTGAGGCCGAGCACGCGCGCCGCGCCCAGCAGCTCACCGACGAGCAGGCCGCCCGCGAGGAGGCCGAGCAGATGGCCGGCATCGTCCACGGCCTGCAGATGCTGCTCGACGTCGCGCTCGCGCACCACCGCCTCGACGAGATGCTCGAAGCGCTGCTGCCGCGCGTCTGCGAGGTCGTCGGGGCCGACGGGGCGGCGATCCTGCTCGCCGAGGAGGACGGCTCGCTGCTGCTGCGCGCCTCGATGTTCCGGGACGCGGAGGCCGATCCGCTGCGGATCCGGCCGGGGGAGGGGATCGCCGGCCGCGTCGCGGTCGAGAAGCGGCCGATGCTCTTCCAGGACCCCGATCCGAGCCAGGTGGTCGACCCGGCGCTGCACGGGCTCGAGTCGATCCTCGGCGTGCCGCTGATGGCCGGCGACGAGGTCACCGGCGTGCTCAAGGTCGGCGTGGCGGGGCCGCGGCGACTGTCGGAGGACGACCTGCTGCTGCTCGGGCTCGCCGCCGACCGGGTCGCGCTGGCGATCGACCACCTGCGCGTCTACGAGCGCGAGCACCGGATCGCCGAGACGCTGCAGCGCAGCCTGCTGCCCGACCGGCTGCCGAACCTGCCGGGGCTGGAGGTCGCGGCCCGCTACCTGCCGGCCGCGAGCGAGTCGGAGGTCGGCGGCGACTGGTATGACGTGATCGCGATGCCCGGCGGCCGCGTCGGCCTGGTGATGGGCGACGTCGCCGGCAAGGGGCTGGCGGCCGCGTCGATGGTGGGCCGGCTGCGCAGCGCGATGCGCGCCTACGCGCTCGAGGGCCATCCGCCGGCCGACGTCGTCGCACGCCTCAACGACCTCGTCTGGTCGGAGGCCGAGGAGAGCCACATGACGACGCTCGCCTACGTCGTCTTCGACCCCGCCGACGGGTCGGTCGCCTGGGTCAACGCCGGCCACCTGCCGCCGCTCGCGGTCACCGCCGACGGGATCGCCCGCTTCCTCCAGGGCGCCAGCGCGGTGCCGCTCGGGGTGATGGCCCATCCCACCTACGAGGCGGCCGAGACCGCGCTCCCGCTCGGCGGGACGGTGCTGCTCTACACCGACGGCCTCGTCGAGCGCCCCGGCGAGCTGCTCGACATCGGTCTCGACCGTCTCGCCGCCGCCGTTCGCGGCCGTCGCGAGAGCCCCGACGCCCTCTGCGAGCACGTGCTGGGCCAGCTGGTGTCCGACGACGGCGCCTCCGACGACGTCGCCCTGCTCGCGCTCTGCTCGCCGCCGCTGACCGACACGATCCGCCTCGAGCTCGGCTCCGACCCCGGTGAGCTGGCGGCGATGCGGGCGCTGCTGCGCCGCTGGCTGCGCACCGCCGACGGCGACGAGATCGAGGTTGCGGAGGTGCTCACCGCGATCGGCGAGGCGGCCGCCAACGCGATCGAGCACGGTGGCGCCGCGGCCGGGGGCAGGCCCCCGTTCTCGATCGACGGGCGGCTCTCCGACGGCGAGGTCGAGGTCGTGGTGCGCGACGCCGGCGCCTGGCGCGACCGCCGCCGCAGCGAGGGCGGCCGCGGGCTGGTGCTGATGCGGGCGCTGATGGACTCCGTCGACGTCGAGCCCGGCGCCGACGGGACGACGGTGACGATGCGGCGCCGGATCGGCGGCGCGAGCCCGACGCCGGTCGGCCGCTGACCCGCTCCGGCACCGAGTTGGCCGGCCAGCCAGTGCTTCGCTAGGCTGCCTCGCATGGCACCGTCCAGCAAGCGGGTATGCGTGATCGGAGCCGGGAGCTCCGGCATCGCCAGCTGCCAGGTGCTGCACGCCCGCGGCATCGACTTCGACTGCTACGAGGTCGGCTCCGAGGTCGGCGGCAACTGGCGCTACGGCAACGACAACGGCATGTCCTCGGCGTACGAGTCGCTGTTCATCAACACCTCGCGCCGGATCATGGAGTACGCCACCTTCCCGATGCCGGACTCCTACCCCGACTACCCGCACCACAGCCAGATCGCCGCCTACTTCGACGCCTACGTCGACCACTTCGGCTTCCGCGACCGGATCCGCTTCCGCACCGAGGTCGTCAAGGTCGCGCCGGCCGAGGGCGGCGGCTGGGACGTCACCGCGCGCGCCGTCGACGGCGACGGCGCCGAGGAGACCGCCCGCTACGACGCGGTGATGGTCGCCAACGGCCACCACTGGGACCCCCGCTGGCCCGAGCCGGCCTTCCCGGGCGACTTCGACGGCGAGATCACCCACGCCCACCACTACAAGACCCCCGAAGGCTACGAGGGCAAGAACGTGCTCGTGCTCGGGATCGGCAACTCCGCCTGCGACATCGCCGTCGAGACATCGCGCGTGTCGAAGATGACCTACCTGGCGATGCGGCGCGGCGCCTGGGTAATCCCGAAGTACGTCGGCTCCAAGCCCGTCGACGAGCTCGCGCCGAGCTGGTCGTGGCGCGTGCCGTTCCCCGTCCAGCGGACCCTGCTGAACTGGCTGATCAAGCGCGTCCAGGGCGACCCGACCCAGTTCGGCCTGCCCAAGCCCGACCACCGCGTCGCCGAGGCCCACCCGACCGTCTCGTCCGACCTGCTGCCGCGGATCGGCCACGGGCGGATCAAGGTCAAGCCGAACATCGCGCGGCTCGAGGGCGACTCGGTCCGCTTCGTCGACGGATCGGTCGAGCGGATCGACCGGATCGTCTACTGCACCGGCTACAAGATCAGCTTCCCGTTCCTCGACCACGACCTGCTCGACCCGTCCGGCGACAACCGGATCCCGCTCTACCGCAAGGTCGTCCACCCCGACCTCGACGGCCTCTACTTCATCGGCCTGATCCAGCCGCTGGGGGCGATCATGCCGATCGCCGAGCTGCAGTCGGAGTGGATCGCCGACGTGATCGAGGGCAAGGTGGCGCTGCCCGCCCGCGCCGAGATGGCGACCGAGATCGCCGCCGACCAGCGCGCGATGGAGCGCCGCTACGTCGCATCCAAGCGCCACACGATCCAGGTCGACTACTGGCCCTACCTTCACCAGCTCCGCGAGGAGCGCGCGCGGCGGCGGGTCACCGCCCCGCCGGCGGTCCGGCCGCCCGCAACCGACAACCGCGACAAGGAGCTCGAGGCAGCATGAACCCCACCGCAACGGCCGCCTCGGACGCGGCGACCGCCGTCATCGAGGTCGAGAACCCGGCGACCGGCGCGATCGCCGGCACCGTCCCCGAGCAGGGCGTCGCCGACGTCGCGCCGCTCGTCGAGCGGGCCCGCGCGATCCAGCCCGCCTGGTGGGGGCTCGGCTTCGACGGCCGCGCCGAGGTGATGCGCCGCGCCCAGCGCTGGACGCTCGACAACGCCGACCGGATCGTCGACACGATCGTCGCCGAGACCGGCAAGACCCGCGACGACGCCCAGCTCGCCGAGCTCGGCTACGCCGGCGCGGCGTTCGGCTTCTGGGCGAAGAACGCGGCGAAGTACCTGCGCGACCGCAAGGTCCGGGTCAGCTCGCCGATGCTGATCGGCAAGAAGGCGCTCGTCCGTTACCGCCCGCGCGGGGTCGTCGGCGTGATCGGGCCCTGGAACTACCCGCTCGTCAACTCCTTCGGCGACTGCATCCCCGCCCTGATGGCCGGCAACGCGGTGATCCTCAAGCCGTCCGAGGTCACGCCGCTCACCTCGGTCCTGATGGCCGAGTGCATGGCCGAGAGCGGCGCCCCCGACGGCGTCTTCCAGGTGCTCACCGGCCGTGGCGACGCCGGCGCCGAGCTGATCGACCACGTCGACTTCGTCATGTTCACCGGCTCGACCGCCACCGGCCGCAAGGTCGCCGAGCGGGCCGCCAAGACGCTCACGCCGGTCGGGCTCGAGCTCGGCGGCAAGGACCCGATGATCGTGCTCGCCGACGCCGACGTCGAGAAGGCCGCCAACGCCGCCACCTACTACTCGATGCAGAACGGCGGCCAGACCTGCATCTCGGTCGAGCGCGTATACGTCGAGGAGCCGATCTACGACGAGTTCGTCGGCCGGGTCGCCGAGAAGGTCGCCAAGCTCCGCCAGGGCCGGCCCGGCGACGCCGGGTCGGTCGACGTCGGCGCGGTCACCTTCCCGCGCCAGGCCGAGATCGTCGCCGCCCACGTCGAGGACGCGCGCGCCAAGGGCGCCGAGATCCCCGTCGGCGGCCATCTGCGCCCCGGCCCCGGCCGCTTCTTCGAGCCGACCGTGCTCACCGGCGTCGACCACACGATGGACTGCATGCGCGAGGAGACCTTCGGGCCGACGCTGCCGATCATGAAGGTCGGCGACGCCGAGGAGGCGATCGCGCTCGCCAACGACTCCGAGTACGGCCTCCAGGCGTCCGTGTGGACCGGCGACGTCGCGCGCGGCGAGCAGCTCGCCAGCCGGATCGAGTCCGGCGTCGCCAACGTCAACGAGCACCTCGTCAGCTACGTCGCGCTCGAGCTGCCGATGGGCGGCTGGAAGGAGTCGGGGCTCGGCACCCGCCACGGCGCCGAGGGGATCCGCAAGTACTGTCGCCAGCAGTCCTCGGTCGTCTCGCGCTTCGGGCCCAAGCGCGAGATCTTCATGTACCCCTACTCGAAGCGCACCGCCCGCCTGATCCGCGGCTTCCTCAAGCTGCTCTACGGCCGCGGGCCGAAGGAGTGAGAACCGGGGGCTCGCGCCCCCGGACCCCCGCGGCACCTGGCCGGCCGAGGTGGGCGTGCTCGCGCCCCCGGACCCCCGCGGCACCTGGCCTGGGCGCTAGGGTGCGGTCGCGATGGCCACCGAGGAGCTCTCCCCCCAGAACCGGATCAAGATCGTCGTCGACCGGGGCCTGTGCATCGGCTCGGGCGACTGCGTCGACACCGCCCCCAACGTCTTCGAGCTCGACGCCGAGGACAAGGCGCGCGTGATCGACCCCGACGGCGACCCGACCGACCTCGTCGTCGACGCGGCGATGAACTGCCCCGTGACCGCCGTCTTCGTCGAGGGCGAGGAAGGCCCGATCTACCCGTAGCGGCTCGGCGCGGTCAGGCGTCCGCGCGCCGCCGCCGGAGCAGCAGCGCGACCAGCAGCAGCGCCAACACCGCTCCGGGGATCAGGCTGCGCGGGTCGAGCCCGCCGCCGTCGTGCTCGACGCCGGCGCCGGGCATCGCGAACTCCTCGGCGGCGAGGACGTCGTGCGGCTCGCGGATCCCGCTCGGGTCGTAGGGCACGTCGCGCGCCGAACGGGCGGGCATCGCGAACTCCTCCGCGGCGAGCACGTCGTGCGGCTCCTCGATCCCCGTCGGGTCGTCGGGCAGGTCGATCTCGCGGTCGCTCATGGAGCGATCCTCGCAGACTGCGCGCCCGCCGTCACCCGGACGCTAGCTTTCGGACGGTGGGACGGTCACGACTGACAGCGGCCACGGCGGCGCTCGCCGCCGTCGCGGCGTGTGTCGGCTGCGGGACCGACGGCGGCGCCTCCGGCGGGGGCCCCGGCGAGGACGGCGGCGGCGGCGCGGTGGAGGCGGTGCTGACCCCCGACTCGGTCGACCGCGGCGCGGTCCAGAGGGCGAGCGTCGGCGAGCGCGAGCGGCGCGGCGGCCAGGCGGTCGAGCTGCGCGGCGCGGGCTCCGAGACCGAGCCGGCGTCCGGGCCCGCCACCGCGGCATCGGCCGCCGACGGCATCAGCCCGGGCGCGCCGACCGACGCCGAGGTCCGCGCCGAGCTGCGCCAGGCGCGCCGCCAGCTCGCACGCTTCCGGACCTTCCTCGGCACCACCGCCTACCTCCAGACCGGGCCACGCGCCCGCGTCCTGCCCGACGGGACGGCCGTCGCGCCGGACGACGCGCCCGAGCCGGTCAAGCGGATCATCCAGGCCGGCAACGCGATCGCCAAGTTCCCCTACAAGTGGGGCGGCGGCCACGGCGCCTGGCGCGACGACGGCTACGACTGCTCGGGATCGGTCTCGTTCGCGCTCGCGGGCGCCGGGCTGCTCGACTCGCCGCTGACCTCGGGCGGCTTCATGGACTGGGGCGCGGCCGGGCCGGGGGAGTGGGTCACGATCTACACCAACCCGGGCCACATCTTCATGATCGTCGCCGGGCTGCGCTTCGACACCAGCGGCCGCGGCCGCGCGGGGACACGTTGGCAGGAGGCGCCGCGCTCGACGGCCGGCTTCGTGGTCCGCAGCGTGCCGGGGCTATAGCTCCGGTCTCCCTGCTACCTTCGCCCGAATGCACGACGAGCCGACACGGCAGATGCGCACCGGCGGCGGTGGCCACGGCCCCGACGACGACTCCGTCTACATGCGCCGGCGCCTCGTCGCCGCCGCGGTCGCGGCCGTCGTCCTGATCATCCTGCTGATCGTCTTCGTCGGCGGGGGCGACGACTCCGGCGAGGGATCCCAGCTCGATCTGACGATTCCGACGACGCCCGAGAACATCACCACCACCGAGACCTCGACGACGATCGACACCTCGACGACCACGACGCCGGCGCCGACGCCGGACAGCGGCGGCACCACCGGCGGCGGCACCGTCGCCCCCGACACCGGCGGCTCGACAGGGGGCGGCACCGTCGCCCCCGACACCGGCGGGGGCACCTCGGGCGGCGGCGCCACGCCGACACCAGAGCCCGCCCCGGAGCCGACCCCGACGCCCGACGCGGGCGGCGGCGCGGTCGCGCCCTCGGAGTAGTCGCGACTCGTGGCGCCGGGCATCGGCCTGTGGTGAGAACCGTCCCTTATCTGGACGGAAGTCACCAGTGGCTGTGGGACCCGGCCGCGGGGCCAGACCTGTGGTGAGAAGCGTCCGCCATTTGGACGGAAATCACCAAAGGCCGCGGGACCGGGCCGCCGAGCCTGGCCTGTGGTGAGAAGCGTCCCTGATATGGACGGAACTCACCGGAGGTCTACTCGTCGCCGGAGGGGCGACGCCGTGCGCGCTTGACCTCGCCGCGGCGCGACTTCTGGGCGAGCCGGCGCTCGCGTGCCGCCCGCGACGGCCGGGTCGCGCGGCGCGGGCGGCGGACGGCGAGCGCGTCGGCGAGACGGCCGCGCAGCCGCTCTAGCGCCAGCTCGCGGTTGCGCAGCTGGCTGCGCGTGTCCTGCGCAACGGCGGTGACGCGCGGGCCGAGACGCTCGAGCAGCCGGGCGCGTTGGGCGCCGGTCAGCGACTCCGACGCCTTCACGTCGAACACTGCCTCGATCCGCGACGCGGTCACGTTCGCGTGCTGGCCGCCCGGTCCCGACGAGCGGCTCGCGCGCAGCTCGATCTCAGCCAGCGGCAACGACAGCTCGCGGTTGACTCGCAGTGTCTCCGCCGGCGCCATCCCGCCCGACGGTACC
Source organism: Solirubrobacterales bacterium (assembly GCA_012718975.1). GTDB lineage: Bacteria > Actinomycetota > Thermoleophilia > Solirubrobacterales > Thermoleophilaceae > JAAYBF01. The sequence continues at coordinate 8,756 of JAAYBF010000095.1, forward strand.
CGACCCGACCGGACTCCCCCCGACCCAGCCGCACCGACCGCCCCGCTCACCCCGCGGCCCGCCCCCGACCCAGCCGCACGGACCCCCCCGCTCACGCCGCGGCGCCGCCCCGACCCACGAGTGGAGTTTCCTTGGGGGTTGACCCCCAAGGAAACTCCACTCGAGCTGAGCGGTGGGCGCGGGTGCGGCGGCAGCTGTGAGGATGGGGGCATGCGGACCGCTGTGATCGGGCATGTCGAGTGGATCGAGTTCGCGCGGGTGGCGGCGGTCCCCGAGCCCGGCGCGATCGTCCACGCGGGCGAGGCGTGGGGAGAGCCGGGCGGGGGCGGAGCGGTGTCGGCGGTGCAACTGGCTCGCCTGGGCGGCGAGACGACCTTCTTCACGGCGCTCGGCGACGACGCGCTCGGCCACCGCTGCGCCGACGCGCTGGCGGCGCTGGCGCCGCGGCTCGAGCTGGTGGTCGCCTGGCGTCCGGTCGCCCAGCGGCGCGCGTTCGTCCACGTCGACGACGCGGGCGAGCGGACGATCACGGTGATCGGCGATCGCCAGGGCCCGCGCGGGGCGGACGACCTGCCGTGGGAGCGGCTCGAGGACTGCGACGCCGTCTACTTCACCGCCGGCGATCCCGACGCCTTGCGGCGGGCCCGGGCCGCGCGGACGCTGGTCGCCACCGCCCGCGCGCTGGACACGCTCGCCGCTGCCGGGCTCCCGCTCGACGCGCTCGTCGCCAGCGCCAACGACGCGGGGGAGACCTACGCCGCCGGCCAGGTCGCGCCCGAGCCGGGGCTGGTGGTGCGGACCGCGGGGTCCGCGGGCGGAAGCTGGGAGCGTCCCGACGGCACGCGCGGCGAGTGGGACGCGACGCCGCTGCCCGGCCCCGTCGCCGACGCCTACGGCTGCGGCGACTCGTTCGCCGCCGGGCTGACCCACGGGCTCGGCGCGGACGAGGAGCCCGGCGCCGCGGTCCGGCTCGGCGCGCGCTGCGGAGCGGCCTGCCTCACCGGCCGCGGGCCGTACTCCGCCCAGCTCCGGGCCTGAGCCGCCGCCGGGCTCGGGTGAGAGTTCCGGCCATTATTTGGCCGGAACTCTCACGCGAGC
>JAAYBF010000096.1 GCA_012718975.1 Solirubrobacterales bacterium
AGGAGACGCTCGGCCGTGGGCTGGCGCAGCTGCACGCCGCCGGCGCGCCGCGGTTCGGGGCGTTCGGCGCGGACCCCGCCGAGCCGCTGCGGATCGGCCCGCTCGAGCTGCCGAACGGGCCCGCCGCCAGCTGGGCCGAGCTCTACGCCGAGCACCGCCTGCTCCCCACCGCCGGGATCGCGGCCGACCGCGGCGCGCTCGACGCCACGGGCGTCGCCGCGGTCGAGCGGGTCTGTCACCGCCTGCCCGAGCTCGCCGGCCCCGCCGAGCCGCCGGCCCGCCTCCACGGCGACCTCTGGTCCGGCAACGTCCTCGCCGACCGCGCTGGCCGCCCGCATCTGATCGATCCCGCCGCCCACGGCGGCCACCGCGAGGTCGACCTGGCGATGCTCCGCCTCTTCGGCTCCCCCTCCGACCGCCTGCTCGCCGCCTACGAGGAGGCCAACCCGCTCGCCCCCGGCCACGCCGACCGGATCGCCCTCTGGCAGCTCTTCCCACTGCTCGTCCACGCCGCCCTCTTCGGCGGCCACTACGGCGCCTCCGCCACCGCGGCCGCGCGCCAGTACCTCTAGCGTCCCGCCATTTCCTCAACCGAAGACGTCGCCAGCGCAACCGCTCGACCTTGCGCACGGTATGGGTGCGGAACGTCGCGCGGGCTACCTGAAACCGCGATCGGTCGAGGTTTCGGCGCGGCGGTCAGCGCCGGGCGGCGAAGAAGGCGCGCAGGAGGGCCGCGGACTCGTCGGCGAGCAGGCCGCCGGCGACCTCGGGCCGGTGGTTGAGCCGCGGCTCGGCGAGCACGTCGAAGACCGAGCCGGCGGCGCCGGTCTTCGGGTCGGTCGCGGCGAAGACGACGCGTGGCACGCGGCCGAGCACGATCGCTCCGGCGCACATCGCGCAGGGCTCGAGCGTCACGTAGAGGCCGCAGCCCTCCAGCCGCCAGCTGCCGACCCGCCGCGCCGCCTCCTGCAGCGCGAGGATCTCGGCGTGGGCGGTCGGGTCGCCGCGCAGCTCGCGCTCGTTGCGGGCGGCGGCGATCACCTCGCCGTCGCGGACGATCACGCAGCCCACCGGCACGTCGTCGTGCTCCAGCGCGCGCTCGGCCTCGCGCAGCGCGAGGCGCATGAAGTACTCGTCGCGCGGGAAGTGGCGCGTCAACACCGGCGCCGCCTCGCCGTTCACCGCAGCACCACCGGATGGCCCGCCTGGCGGCCGAGCGCGTCGGCGACCCCGAGCGCGCCGAGCCGGTCGGCGAGCCGCAGCGCCGCGGCCCCGAGCGACAGCGGCGACGGGCCGCCCCGCCCGAGCACCCCGGCCGCGATCAGCTCGAGGTACCAGTCGGTCGTCTCGCGCACGGTCGCCACGAAGGGGCGCGGCCGGTAGCCCAGCTCGCGCTTGGCCTTCACGGAGGAGTAGCACCAGTTCTGCTCCATCAGCACCATCGCCTCGGCGGAGATCGCCAGCGGCAGCCGCAGCTCCTCCGCCCGCCGCGCGAGCGCGCCGACGCCGTGCGGGATCACCACCAGCGGATGGTGGACGCCCGACACGCGCGCCACGGTCCGCATCAGCTCCGGCCAGGTCGTGCTGTGGCCGCCGAGCACGTAGCGCTCGCCGGCGCGGCCGCGCTCGGCGGCGAGCAGGTGGCCCTGGGCGACGTCGGCCACGTGGACGAACGTCGAGCCGCCGTCGACGACCGCCGGCAGCCGGCCGCGCAGGTAGTTGCCGACGATCCGCGTCGAGGTCTCGCCCGGCTGGCCGCGGTCGAGCGGCACGCCGAGCACGTAGGAGGGGTTGACGACCACCACCTCGACGCCGAGCCGCGCGCCCGCCGCGAGCGCCTCGAGCTCGCCCTCGTGCTTGGCGTCGGGGTAGGCGAGGCCGAGCCCGCCGCCGCGGTAGAGGTCGTCCTCGCCGCCGATCTCGCCGCGCGGCACCGGGCCGATCCCCGCGACGCTCGAGGTCACCACCACCCGCCCGACACCCTCGGCGGCCGCCGCCTCGACGGCGATCCGCGGCGCGAGCGCGTTGATCTCGCGCACGCGCGCGACCGGGCGCGAGGCGACCAGGCCCGCGGTGTGCAGCAGCAGGTCGCAGCCGCGGACCGCCCGGCGCATCGCCGCGCGGTCGAGGATGTCGGCGGCGACCGGCTCGACGTCGAGCCCGGCCAGGCGCGCGAGCCGCGCCGGGTCGCGATGGGTCACGCGCACGGCGTGGCCCGCGTCGACCGCCGCCCGCGCGACATGCCCGCCGACGAACCCCGTCGTGCCGGTGACGCAGGTCCTCAAGCTCGCCGCCCCGAATACCGATTGGCCCTGCACGGCAACTCGACCGGCGGGGGCGTGTTGTCCCCTACATACACTGGAACCTGGACGGTAACCCAATGCCCCGATCCCTCCTACCGATGACGGTCGCCGTCCTGGCGGCTCTCGCGTGCGCGACGCCCGCCGCGGCGACCGCCGCGCCGGCCTACGTGCCCGGCGAGCTGATCGTCAAGCGCGCCGGCGCGCCGTCGGCCAAGACGGTCGAGCTGCGCGGCGGGTCGTCGGTGCGCGACGCCGCGCGCCGCCTCAGCGACCGCCCGGGGATCGAGTACGCCCGGCCCAACTACATCGCCCGCGCGAGCCAGGCGCCGGCCGAGTTCCTGCCTAACGACCCGGGCTTCCCGAACCAGTGGAACCTCACCACCGGCCCGGCCGGGATCAACATGCCCGAGGCGTGGCAGATCGCCCGCCAGCTGCGCCGGCCCGGCGGGCGCGGGACGGTCGTGGCGGTGCTCGACACCGGCGTCGCCTACCAGCGCTTCCGCCGCTTCCGCCGCGCGCCCGACCTCAACCGCTTCGTCCGCGGCTACGACTTCGTCTCGCGCGACCGCCACCCCAACGACCAGAACGGCCACGGCACCCACGTCGCCGGCACGATTGCCCAGACGACCGGCAACCGGATCGGCACCGCCGGCATCGCCTACAAGGCGCGGATCATGCCGATCCGCGTCCTCGACGCGTCCGGCGCCGGCGACACGCTCGCCATCTCGCGCGGCATCCGCTACGCCGCCCGCAACGGCGCCGACGTGATCAACCTCAGCCTCGAGTTCGACTCGGCGGTGCGCGCCTCGCAGATCCCCGACATCGTCAACGCGCTGCGCTTCGCGCGCCGCCGCGGGGCGCTCGTCGTCGCCGCCGCCGGCAACCAGGGCAGCCCGCAGGTCGCCTACCCCGCCCGCGCGCGCGGCGTGGTCGCGGTCGCCGCGACGACTGCGACCGGCTGCCAGGCCGAGTACTCCAACAGCGGCCCGCACGTCGACATCGCCGCGCCCGGCGGCGGCGCCGACGCCGCGAACACCGACACCCCCTACGACGCCGAGGTCTGCGACCCCGGCCGCGTCGGCCAGTTCATCTTCCAGCAGACGTTCGCCGGCAGCGTCGCGCGCTTCGGCACCCCGCCGGGCTACGAGGGCACCTCGATGGCCGCGCCGCACGTCTCAGGCGTCGCCGCCCTGTTGATCGGCAGCGGCAAGCTCGGCGAGTCGCCGCGCCCGTTCCAGGTCGAGCGCCGCCTCACCCGCACCGCCCGCGACGTCGGCGCCCCCGGCTACGACACCCGCTACGGCTGGGGCCTGCTCGACGCCGCCGCCACGCTGCGCTGACCGGCCGGTCGCGCCCCTCACTCGGATCGTTTGGTCAGTTCCGCACGCCCTGGCGTGCAGAACCGACCAAACGCGCTCCGCTCAGGAGGTCCGGATGATCAGCACCGAGCAGGGCGCGTGGTGGGAGATCTTGTTCGGCACCGAGCCGAGCAGGAACCGCTTCGCGCCGGTCATCCCCTTGTTGCCGACGACGATCAGGTCGCAGTCGCGCTGCTCGGCGACGTCGAGGATCGCGTCGGCGGGGTCGCCCTCGCGCGCCAGCGTCTCGACGTCGACCCCGGACTCGCGCAGCGGCGCGGCGTCGGCCTCGAGCAGCGCCTCGACGTCCTCGCGCGGGTTGATCGTCCACTGCGTGTCGCGCGGCGCCTCGAGCCGCTCGGAGCGCAGCCGGCCGGCCGGCACCGGCTCGTAGGCGCAGACGAGGATCACCCGCGCGCCCAGCGCCCGCGCGAGCTCGCCCGCTTGGCGGACCGCCTCCGCCGCGGTGTCGGAGCCGTCTGTGCCGACGAGGATCGTCCCGATCACGGAGCCGATGATAGGCGCGGACGGCGCCGCCGCGTGAACGTCGCGTCAATAGGATCGGCCGCGATGCCGCCCTTCTGGATCTGGATGCAGGTCGTGATCGTGATCTGCGTGCTCGCCTCGATCGTCATCGCGCTGACCAAGCTCTACTGAGCCGCTCAGGGCGGCTCGGCGGCGGCCTCGAGCGGGCGGACCCACAGCTCCTCGACGAGGATCGTGACCATCGAGAGGATCGGCACCGCGACGACCAGTCCGACCCAGCCGAACAGCGCGCCGACCACCACCACGCCGCCGGCGATCATCGCCGGGTGCAGCTTGACGGTCCGCGACATCACCAGCGGGATCGTCAGGTTGCCCTCGATCTGCTGGACGACGACGTAGATCACCAGCACCGCCAGCGCCTTGCCCGGCGAGTAGGTGAGCGCGAAGAGCACCGGCGGGATGCCGCTGATGAACGCGCCGAAGTAGGGGATCACCGAGAACAGGGCCGTCAGGACGGCGAAGAAGATCGCGAACTCGAGCCCGATCAGCGTCAGCCCGACGTAGAGCAGCACGCCGGAGATGACCATGTCGACGGCGACGCCCTGCATCCAGCCGACCCATGCGCCGCGCATCCGGCCCATCACGCGCAGCGCCTCGCCGCGGTGGCGCGGCGGCACCAGCCGCAGCGTGCCCTCGATCAGCGGCGCCGGGCGGACGGCCATGTAGTAGGCGGTGATCAGCATCAGCACGAAGGCTGCGAGGCCGCCGATCAGCCCGAGGCCGATCGAGGTGATCGGGCCGACGACCTTCGCCGGGTCGTCGCGGTAGCGCTGGAGGAACTTGTCGACCTCCTCGGAGATCTCGCCCGGCTCGGCGCCGGTGACGTCGCGGATCTGGTCGCGCAGGTCGTTGACGATCCCCGGCACGTCGTCGGCGAACTCGTTGGTCTGCTCGACGAACGGGGGCACCAGCAGCGCGAAGATCCCGGCCAGCACGGCGATCCCTCCGAGCAGCGCGATCAGCGCCCCGACCGCGCGCGGCAGGCCGACGCCGGCGAGCCGGTCGGTGATTGCCGCGACGGCGACCGCGATGATGACGGTGATCAGGACCGCCAGCAGCAGCGTGGCGAGCTGGCGGAAGAGCAGCCCGCCGACGACGAGCGCCCCCGCGAGCAGGACCGCCCGGTAGGCGACGGTGCCGTTGCGCTCGCCCACCCTCAGGCCTATCCCCGCGCGGCCGCCCTCATGCGAACAGGGTCAGCTCGGGCTCGCGCTCGCCGCGCAGCACGGCGATGTCGACCTCGACGCAGTCGATCCCGCGGGCCTCGGCCAGCGTGCGCGCCTGCGGCTTGATCTGCTGGGCGGCGAGCACGCCGCGGCAGCTCTCGGTGAACGACGGGTCGGCCGCGATCCGCTCGAGGTAGCGCGCGAGCTGCTCGACGGCGTCGATCGTCGCGACCCGCTTGATCTCGACCGCGACCCAGCCGTCGTCGCCGTCGCGGCACATCAGGTCGACGGGGCCGATGTCGGTCGCCCACTCGCGCTTGACCAGCCGGAAGCCCTCGCCGCACCACTCGGGCGCGTCGGCGAGCAGCTCCTGCAGCTCGCGCTCGACGCCCTCCTTCTCGAGCGCGGCGGCCTCGCCCATGTCGTGGCTGACGTCGGAGAGCACCTCGGCGATCCGGATGTCGAGCCGGTCCTCGGTCGAGCCGGCGTGCTTGCGCACCACGATCAGCCCGTCGGACTCCTCGATCGCCGTCGGCGGCGTCATCCAGTTCTGGGGCTTGAAGCCGCCGGTGTCGGCATGAACCATCACCGACCCGTCCGACTTGATCATCACCAGCCGCAGCGCCTCGGGCAGCAGGGCGGTCAGGCGGCCGGTGTAGCGGACCTCGCAACGGGCGACGATCAGGCGCATCGCGGCCACAGGCTACGTCGGGGCGCGGATGCGTCCAGAAATGCCCCGCTATTCGCTAATCTATTAGCGAATGCTTCTTCCTTTCGATCCCACCGCGTCGAGCGCCCTCGTCGAGGAACTCGACGACTGGGCCAAGCGCCTCGACGAGCGGATCGTCCCGCACCGCTGGGAAGGGCGCCTGCGGCGGTCCCTGGAGGCCGAGGCGGTGGCGGCCTCCACCAGCCTCGAGGGGGTCGCGGTCACCGCCGACGACGCCCTCCGCATCCTCGCCGGCGACCCGCCCGACTCGGTCCCCGCCGCCGACCAGGCCCTGGTGCGCGGCTACCGGGACGCGATGACGTTCGTCCAGCGCCGGGCCGACGACGGCGCCCTGGCCTGGAACCGCGAGCTGCTGGTGGGAGTCCAGGACCGCGTCGCCGCCGGCGACCGGCGGATGGGCGCCGGCCGGCTCCGGACCCGCGCCGCGTGGGTCACGCGCGCGAGGACCGGGGAGGTGGTGTTCGAGCCGCCGGACGCCGAGGCGGTCCCGGAGCTGGTGGACCGCATCGGGGCCACGGTCGAGAGCGCGGACTGGCATCCAGCCGTCGCCGCGGCCTGGGTCCACGTCGCGGTGGCCGCCGTCCACCCCTTCCAGGACGGCAACGGCCGCACCGCGCGCGTGCTCGCGTCGCTCGCGATGTACCGCGGCGGCTTCCGCCACCCGGCCTTCACGAGCCTCGAGGAGTGGTGGGGCCGCAACCCCGACAGCTACTACCGGGCGTTCGACTGCCTCGGGGCGCGCTTCGCGCTGGAGACCGACGTCACGCCGTTCGTGACGATCCACGTCGAGGCCCAGGTCCAGCAGGCGCGGGAGCTGGCGCTGCGCCAGCAGGCGGACGGACTGCTGTGGACCGCTCTCGAGAACCTCCTCGACGACATCGGCCTCCCCCTCCGGCTGGCGAACGCCCTCTACGACCTCTTCTACGACCGGGGAGTGACCGCCCGCTACTACCGCTCGCTGGCGGACACGAGCCCCGCGACCGCGCGCAACGACCTCGCGCTTCTCGCGGCCGCAGGTCTCGCGATGGCGGAGGGGCGCACCCGCGGCCGCCACTACGACCGGGGCCCAGAGCTCCACGGGCGCCTGGGGACCCTGCTGGGGGTGGCCCCGGACGGGGGCGCGATCGCGCGCGAGCTCCTGCGGCGAGCGCCTGGTTAGGCCAAACGTCCGCGTACCCAAACGCCCAGGCGGCCAACGTTTGCCGGTTCCGCGTTGACGCTTGGCCGGTCGGCCAATATCCATGGCGTACATGGCTGGAGGAGTGGAAGGGCGAGACGCCCCTGAGCAGCCGGCGGGCGACCCGCTCGCCGAGGCGACGGGGATGGACCGCCGCGGGTTCCTGAGCGTCGCCGGCGGCGCGCTGCTGCTGTGCACGATCGACGGCAAGCAGGTCGCGGTGCGCACGCCGGAGGACGTCGAGCGCGTCGACGCCGCGATGGCGTCGCTGCGCCGGCCCAAGTCCAGGCGCCCGCGCCGCGAGCCGGCGCGCGACCCGCTCGACTCGGCCAGCTTCGCCCGCCCCGAGCCCCAGCCCGGCGGCCAGCTGCGCGAGTACTGGATCGCCGCGCGGCCGGTGCGCTGGAACGTCGCCCCCAACGGCGACGACCAGTGGATGGGCCGCGCCGCGCCGCGACCGAGCCGCTTCACCGCGCTCGTCTACCAGCGCTACACCGCCGGCTTCGCCGAGCCGATGTCGGCGCCGCGGATGCCGGGGCCGACGCTGCGCGCCGAGGTCGGCGACGTGATCGCCGTGCACTTCCGCAACATGGGCACCGGTCGCTACGCCCAGCCGCTGACCGTCCACCCCCACGGCGTCCGCTACACGCCCGACTACGACGGCGCCTACCTCGGCGACTTCACCCGCGTCGGCGGCTTCGTCGAGCCGGGCGAGGAGTTCACCTACTTCTGGGAGGCGACGCCGGACTCGGTCGGCGTCTGGCCCTACCACGACCACGGCCCCAACCACACGCTCAACAGCTTCCGCGGCCTCTTCGGCACGATCATCGTCAAGGAGCGCGGCGAGCCGATCCCCGACGTCGAGCGGGTGCTGTGGATGCACAGCTTCTCGCCGCAGGTGACGGGCATCCCGCGCCTGATCCACTGCATCAACGGCCGCACCTACGCCGGCAACACGCCGACGATCCGGGCGAAGGTCGGCCAGTCGGTCGCGCTGCACGCGATCGGCGGCGACAGCTCCTGGCACACCTTCCACATCCACGGCCACCGCTGGCGCGACGCCTCCGGGGCGTGGGTCGACAACCCCGGCTTCGGCCCCAACGAGGTCGTCACCGCGGCCTTCGTCGAGGACAACCCGGGCCGCTGGCTCTATCACTGTCACGTATTCACCCACCAGGACATGGGGATGGCCGGGTGGTACATGGTGGACCCCTGAGAAGAGAGAGGAACCCGATGCGCGCACTCCGTTCACTGCCGCCGCTGGCGCTGCTGGTCGCGGCGCTGGCGCTCCCGGCGACCGCGGTCGCGGTCGACTACCCGCCCGCCGGCAACCCGGGCAAGGGCGGCAAGCAGGTCCGCAAGGGCAAGCCGAAGACCTTCAAGGTCTGCAAGGCCAAGCGCTGCAAGTACCGGACGATCGGCGCGGCGGTCCGCAAGGCGCGCGGCGGAGACACGATCAAGGTCGCAAACGGCGTCTACCGCGAGAGCGTCAACGTCACCGGCCCGCGCTACGACCGGCTGAAGATCGTCGGCAACAAGCGCAAGCCGCGCAAGGTCGTCATCGACGGGCGCAAGCTCAAGGGCGCCAAGGCACAGAACGGCGTGCTGATCAACAACGCCGACCGGGTGACGGTCAACGGCTTCTACGCTCGCAACTTCAGGGCCAACGGGTTCTTCGTCGTCAACGTCGACGGCTACAAGCTGACCAACCTGGTCGCCGGCCGCACCGGCGTCTACGGCATCTACGCGTTCAACTCCAAGGGCGGCACGATGTCGCGCTCGGAGGCGTTCGCCAACAACGACGCCGGCTTCTACATCGGCCAGACCCCGCCGCAGGTCAAGCCGAAGCGCTCGATCGTCAACAAGGTCAAGTCGCACACCAACGTGCTCGGCTTCTCCGGCACCAACATGCGTTACGTGACGATCAAGAACAGCGACTTCTTCAACAACGGCAGCGGGATCGTGCCCAACGCGCTCGACTCGGAGAAGTTCCCGCCGCCTGACGAGAACGTGATCTCGGGCAACCGCATCTTCTGGAACAACTTCAACTACTACGCCGGCGCGCCGTTCACGATCCCGGCCTCCGGGCCGGCGGGGCTCGCCGGCTACCCGATCGGCGTCGGCGTCCTGCTGTTCGGCAGCCAGAACACGACCGTGGAGAACAACCAGATCTTCGGCAACTGGCTCGCCGGGTTCGGCGCCCTGCAGCAGATCCAGCTGTTCCTCTCCGACGACGAGAAGCTCAAGGAGGCGTCGATCCTGCGCGGCAACACGATCCGCAACAACCAGTTCGGCCTCGACGGACGCGACCTCAACGGCCGCGACATGTTCTACGACGGCAGCGGCACGACCAACTGCTTCTCCGGCAACGTCACCCGCAGCCCGAACGTCCCGGCCGACAACTCGGTGTTCGCGCCGTGCCCCGGCCCGGCGGCCAACACGCCGGACTCCGACGCGCTGCAGGAGGGGCTCTCCTGGGTGCTGAGCGTCAACAAGGACGACCCGGCGACCTTCGAGCAGTTCTGGCTGCGCCACCCGCACGCGGCGCAGAAGGGCATCAAGCCGCTCGAGAGGTACCGCCGGTGAGGCGGGCCCAGGTCGCCGCGGTCGTCGCCGTGCTCGCGCTCGCCGGCGCGGGCGCGGCCGGAGCGGCCAGCGCGGGCGGGGACTCGTCCCCGCCCGCCGGCGCGGCGGCGAAGAAGCGGGCGGTCAAGAACGTCAAGGTCGCCGACAACTTCTTCGCCCCGAAGCGGCTGACGGTCAAGCGCGGCACGACGATCCGCTGGCGCTGGTCCAACGCCAACGCCGACACCCACGACGTCTTCCTGCGCAAGGCGCCCAAGGGCGTCCGCCGCTTCAGCTCCCCGCCCGCCGCGACCTTCTTCAGCTACAAGCGCAAGCTCCGCAAGCCCGGCGTCTACAAGATGATCTGCACCTTCCACCAGGGCATGACGATGCGCGTGGTGGTCCGCAAGCGCTGATCCGCCGCGCCCCATCCGCCGCGCGGCGGTAGCGTGCGGAGGATGAGCGACGAGACGGCGGTCCTGACCGAGCGGCGCGGAGCCGTGCTGCTGATCACCCTCGACCGGCCCGACCAGCGCAACGCGGTCAACGCCGCACTGGCGGCGGGGCTCGCCGCGGCCCAGGACGAGCTCGACGGCGACGGCGAGCTGCGCGCCGGTGTGATCACCGGCGCCGGCAAGGGGTTCTGCGCCGGCATGGACCTCAAGGCCTTCGTCGCGGGTGAGAGCCCGTATGCCGGCGGGCGCGGGTTCGCCGGAATCGCCGAGCGGCCTGCCGAGAAGCCGCTGATCGCCGCCGTCGAGGGCTTCGCGGTCGCCGGCGGCCTCGAGGTCGCGCTGGCCTGCGACCTGATCGTCGCCGCCAGCGGAGCGAAGCTCGGCATCCCCGAGGTCAAGCGCGGCCTGGTCGCCGCGGCCGGCGGCCTGCTGCGGCTGCCCGAGCGGCTGCCGCGCGGCGTCGCGATGGAGATGGCGCTCACCGGAGAGCCGCTCGACGCCGAGCGCGCCCACCAGCTCGGCCTGGTCAACCGGCTCGTCGACCCGGGCGGCGCGGTCGCCGCCGCGCTGGAGCTGGCCGAGGCGATCGCCGCCAACGGCCCGCTCGCAACCGCCGCCTCCAAGCGCATCCTCGTCGAGAGCCCCGCCTGGTCCGCCGCCGAGGTGTGGGAGCGCCAGCGCGAGATCTCCGGCCCGATCACGGCATCCGACGACGCCCGCGAGGGCGCCACCGCCTTCGCCGAGAAGCGCCCGCCCGTCTGGCGCGGCCGCTGAGCAAACTACATCTGCACAAAGTTTTCCGCGCGAAAGTTTTCGCAGATGTAGTATCCCCCCATGGGATTCGTCGGCCGCACCCGCGAGCTGCACGCGCTCGAGGACGAGCTCGCCAAGGTCCGGCGCACGGGCAGCGGCTCCTTCGTCTGGCTCACCGGCCGCCGCCGCGTCGGCAAGTCGACGCTGGTCGAGCGCTTCCTCGAGACCGCGGACGCGCCGAGCGCGTTCTTCCGCGCGCCCCGACGGGGGCCCGACGAGGCGCTGCGCCGGTTCGCCTCCACGCTCGCCGAGTCCTCGCTGTCCGTGGCGCCGGCGGTCGGGGAGGGCCTCGCCCCGGACTCCTGGGTGGCCGCCCTACGCCTCGCCGCCCAGGGCGCGACGAAGAGCCGGCCCGCGATCCTGGTCATCGACGAGCTGCCGTACCTGATCGAGCAGGACCCCGGCTTCGACGCAGACCTCCAGGAGGCGTGGGACCGCCACCTCCAGGGCGCGCCGGTGCTGCTGATCGCAGTCGGATCCGACGCCGCGATGATGGCCGCGCTGCTCGACGCCGGCCACGCACTGCACGGGCGCCCGACCCGCGAGCTTCCGGTCCACCCCTTCTCGCCCGCCGAGCTGGCGGAGCTGACCGGGATGGGGCCAGCCGCCGCGCTCGACGCCTACATGGTCGTCGGCGGCTTCCCGACGCTCGCGACGACCTGGCGCGACGGCTGGTCGCGCCCGCGCTACCTCGCGGCCGCCCTCGCCGACTCCTACACCCACTTCGTCGTCAACGGCGAGCGGATCCTCGGCGGCGAGCTGGCGGGCCACGAGCAGGCGCGGCTGGTGCTGGAGGCCGTCGGCCACGGCGAGCGGACCTATACCGCGATCCGCTCCGCCAGCGGCGTGACGAGCGACACCTCGCTGTCGAACGCCCTCAAGCTGCTCGACCTCAAGCGCCTGCTCGCCTCCGCGTCGCCCTACGCCGCCCCGCCCTCGCGCAAGAGCCGGCGCTACACCGTCGCCGACCCCTACCTGCGCTTCTGGCTGCGCTTCGTCGGCGGCTCGATCGACGAGTTGGACCGCGGCCGCTCCGACCTCGTCCTCGACCGCGTCGAGCGCGGCTGGCCCGCCTACCGTGGCCGCGCGATCGAGCCGCTGGCGCGCGCGGCGGTCGAGCGGCTGCTGCCGGACCCGCGGTTCGGCGCCGCCCGCTACGTCGGCGGCTTCTGGACCCGTTCGAACGACGTCGAGGTCGATCTGGTCGGCGCCGACGCGCCCGACCCGCGCGCCGTCGCGTTCGTCGGCTCGATCAAGTGGCGCGAGCGCAAGCGGTTCGACCGCTCCGACACCCGCGAGCTGGTGCGCCAGCGCGCGGCGGTGCCGGGCGCCGAGGACGCGCTGCTGGTCGGCGTATCGCGGGCCGGATTCGCCCGCGACCACGGCCTCGACGTCGCCCTCACCCCCGCCGACCTACTCGACGCCTGGCGCTGAGCGCGCCGACGCCTACCTCACCCGCGCCCGCCGCCACGCGGGGCGGCGCCGCCGCTCAGGTCGCCAGGCCCACCGGGCAGGAGACGCCGGTGCCACCCAGGCCGCAGTAGCCGCCGGGGTTCTTGGCGAGGTACTGCTGGTGGTAGTCCTCGGCGTAGAAGAA
>JAAYBF010000097.1 GCA_012718975.1 Solirubrobacterales bacterium
AACCCCTGGGCGCGGGCGCCGGGCTCGCTGCCGTCGAGGTGGACGTGCAGCTCGTTGAGCCGCTCGAGGTCGAAGGTCAGCGACCCACGCGACCCGTGCACCTCGAACGCCAGGTCGTTCTTGCGGCCGTGGGCCAGCCGGGTGGCGGAGATCGTGCCGGCCACCCCGCCGTCGAGCTCGACGACCGCCTCGACGGCGTCGTCGACGTCGACGCGGCCGCCGGGCCGGTCCGCGACGACGGTGCGGGTGCGCCCCGCCACCGCCACGACCTCCCCGACCAGGAAGCGCGCCAGGTCGATCAGGTGCGAGCCGATGTCACCCAGCGCGCCCGAACCGGCCGCGGCGCGGTCGAGGCGCCAGCTGTGCGGGGCGCGCGGGTCGGCCAGCCAGTCCTGCCGGTAGTGGCCGTGAAAGGAGTGGACCTCGCCGAGGTCGCCGGCCTCCAGCATCTCCCGGGCGAGCCTGACGGCGGGCACGAAGCGGTAGTTGAACCCGCACATGTGCACGACCCCGGCCTCGTCCGCGGCGGCCCAGATGGCGTGGCTCTCCGCCGCGTCGCGACCGAGCGGCTTCTCGCAGAGCAGGTGCTTGCCGGCCCGCGCCGCGGCGATCGTCGGCTCGGCGTGGAGCGCGTTGGGGCCCGAGTCGTCGAACAGACCGATCTTCTCGTCGGCGACCAGCTCGCGCCAGTCGGTGGTCGAGCGCTCGAAGCCGTAGCGGCGCGCCGCCGCGGCGACCCGGTCCGGCGTGCGTCCGGCGAGAGCGACCAGCCGCGGCCGCAGCGGCGGGGGCCAGAACGCATCGGGGATCGTGCGGTAGGCGCTCGCGTGCGCGCGCCCCATGAACTCGTAGCCGAGCAGGCCGATCCCGATCGGGGCCGGCTCGGCCACTCGGCTCAGCCCCTCACGAGCCCGAGACGACGTTCGACCGCGCCTCGGCCGCCTGCGCGACGGCGCGCTCGACCGCGTTGACGTCGCGGACCGCGCCGGTGTCGGCGGAGGTGGCCATCGCCGCGTAGGCGCGCAGCGCCGGGGAGACCGTCCGGTCGCGCGGGGCGGGGGCGTAGCCGCCGGAGGACTCCAGCTCCTCGCGCCGCTCGGCCAGCTCGGCGTCGGGGACCTCGAGCGAGATCGCCCGGTTGGGGATGTCGATCGCGATCGTGTCGCCGTCGCGGACGAGCGCGATCGCGCCGCCGGCCGCAGCCTCGGGCGAGACATGTCCGATCGACAGGCCGGAGGTGCCGCCGGAGAAGCGGCCGTCGGTGATCAGCGCGCACTCCTTGCCGAGCCCGCGACCCTTGAGGTAGGAGGTCGGGTAGAGCATCTCCTGCATCCCCGGCCCGCCGCGCGGGCCCTCGTAGCGGATGACGACCACGTCGCCGGGCTTGACGCGGTCGCCGAGGATCGCGTCGACCGCCTCCTCCTGGGACTCGAGCACGACCGCCGGCCCGCTGAAGGTGAGGATCGACTCGTCGACGCCGGCCGTCTTGACGACGCAGCCGCGCACCGCGAGGTTGCCATAGAGGATCGCCAGGCCGCCGTCGGCGGAGTAGGCGTGCTCGACGTCGCGGATGCAGCCCTCGGCGGCGTCGAGGTCGAGCGACTCCCACCGCTCCGACTGCGAGAACGCGGTCGCCGAGCGGCGGCATCCGGGCGCGGCGTGGAACATCTCGACCGCGCGCTCGGACGGGCTCTCGGCGCGCACGTCCCACTCCCCCAGCCACTCGTCGACCGTCCGCGAGTGGACGGTCGCGACGTCCTCGTCGAAGAGGCCGCCGCGGCGCAGCTCGCCGAGGATCGCCGGGATCCCGCCGGCGCGGTGGACGTCCTCCATCAGATAGCTGCCGTTCGGGGCGACCTTGCAGATGCACGGCACCCGGCGCGAGATCGCGTCGATGTCGGCCATCGTGAAGTCGAGCTCGGCCTCCTGCGCGGCGGCGAGGATGTGCAGCACGGTGTTGGTCGAGCCGCCCATCGCGACGTCGAGGGTCATCGCGTTCTCGAACGCGGCGCGGGTCGCGATCGCGCGCGGCAGGACCGACTCGTCGTCGGAGTCGTAGTAGCGGTTGGCGATCTCGACGACCGTCCGCCCCGCGTCCTCGTAGAGCGCGCGCCGCGCGGTGTGGGTCGCGAGCACCGAGCCGTTGCCGGGCAGCGCGAGCCCGAGCGCCTCGGTCAGGCAGTTCATCGAGTTGGCGGTGAACATGCCCGAGCACGAG
>JAAYBF010000098.1 GCA_012718975.1 Solirubrobacterales bacterium
CAAGGGCGGGCAGGCGCGTAGCGCCCCTCCACGCTGGCCTCCGCGGGTGGCGACGGTGACGACCTTCGCGCGCAGGCGAAGCGCGGAGCTACTCCCGAAGACCCCTCACACGGACAGCCGGCACCACCATCATCGGGAGAGCGCTAAGCGAAGCCGAGCACGAAGGCTCGACACCGGAGACAGGACCCGCGGGGAACCCGGCCCGACCCTAGGCCGCCCCGCCCACGACCCCCCGCACCGCCTCGACCACCCGCTCGACCTCCCCCTCGCTCAGCTCCGGGTAGAACGGCAGCGCCAGCGACCGGGCGGAGATGTCCTCGCAGACGGGGAACTCGCCCGCGCGGTGGCCGAACCGCTCGCGGTAGAAGCTCATCAGGTGGATCGCGGGCAGGTAGGGCTTGGCCTGGATGCCATGCTCGCGCAGGGCGCGGATGGTGGCGTCGCGGTCGACGCCCGGCGGCACCTGGACGACGTAGACGAACCAGCTGCGGCGGTCGCCGTCGGCGTCGGGGCAGGGCAGCTCGAGGCCGTCGACGTCGCCGAGGCCGGCGTCGTAGAGGGCGGCGATCCGGGCCCGGTCGGCGAGCATCGCGTCGAGCCGCTCGAGCTGGGCGACGCCGAGGGCGCAGGCGATGTCGGAGAGGCGGTAGTTGAAGCCGAGGCGGTCGTGGTCGAGCCAGTCCATGTCGGGGGCGCGGCCCTGGTTGCGCTCGCTGTCGATGCGCTGCTTGGCGGCGGCGTCGGGGCTGACGACGGCTCCGCCCTCGCCGGTGGTGAGCTGCTTGTTGGGGTAGAAGCCGAAGACGGCGGGGTTGCCGCGCGCGCCGACGGCCGGTCCGTCGCCGTGGACGGCCCCGAGCGCCTCGCAGGCGTCCTCGACGATCCAGAGGCCGCGGGCGGCGGCGGTCCGCTCGAGCTCGGCCATCGCGGCGGGGTAGCCGAAGATGTGGACGGGCAGCAGGCCGGCGGTGCGCTCGCCGACGGCCGCGGCGGCGGCGGCGGGGTCGATGTTGAGGGTGCGCGGGTCGATGTCGCAGAAGACGGGCGTCGCGCCCTCGTAGAGGATCGAGTTGGCGGAGGCGACGAAGCTGAGCGGGGTGGTGACGACCTCGTCGCCGGCGGCGATGCCGGCGGCGCGCAGCGCGAGGTGGAGCCCGGCGGTGCCGCTGGAGACGGCGGAGACGTGCTCGACGCCGATCCGCGCGGCGAGCGCGCGCTCGAAGCGGCCGAGCAGCGGACCGAGCGACAGCGCGCGCGAGTCGAGGACGTCGAGCACGAGCTGCTTCTCGCGCGCGCCGATCACCGGCCGCGCGACGGGGATCTCGTCGAGGTCGGTGTCGGTCAAGACGGGGCGACCTCGCGCTCGGCGCGGCGGCGGCGGTGGTGCAGCCGGCCGGGCAGCATGCCCGCCTCGAGCGAGTCGACGAGCGCCTCCCAGCTGGCCTCGATGATGTTCTCCGAGACGCCGATGGTGCCCCACGAGTCGGTTCCGTCGCTGGCGTCGAGCAGGACGCGGGTGACCGCGCCGGTGCCCTTGTCCTCGTCGAGGATGCGGACCTTGTAGTTGACGAGCTCGATCTCGCTGAGGTGTGGGTGGCGCTGGCGGATCGCGTCGCGCAGCGCCCGGTCGAGCGCGTTGACGGGCCCGTTGCCCTCGGCCGTGCGGATGTAGCGCTCGCCGTCGACCCAGATCTTGATCGTCGCCTCGGTCCGGACGGCGCCGCCCTCGACCTTCTCGACGATCACCCGCCACGACTCGAGACCGAACAGCGCCTCGTAGTCGCCGGCCTCCTTGCGGATCAGCAGGTCGAACGAGCCGTCGGCGGCCTCGAGGTGGTAGCCGCGGTGCTCGAGGTCCTTGACCCGCTCGGCCACCCGGGCGGCGCCGTCGGGGCCGAGGTCGGCGCCGATCTCCCGGGCGCGTGCGGCGACGGTGCCCTTGCCGCTCAGCTCGGAGATCAGCAGGCGGCGGTCGGCGCCGACGACGGCCGGGTCGATGTGCTCGAAGGTGCGCGCGTCGGTGTTGACGCCGGCGACGTGCATGCCGCCCTTGTGGGCGAACGCGTTCGCGCCGACGTAGGGCTGGTTCGGGTTCGGGCTGACGTTGCAGAGCTCGTCGATCAGGTGGGCGGTCTCGGTCAGACGGCCGAGCTGCTCCGGCGCGACGCAGTCGTAGCCGAGCTTGAGCTGCAGGTTGGCCAGGACGGTCATCAGGTTGGCGTTGCCGCAGCGCTCGCCATAGCCGTTGACGGTGCCCTGGACCAGCCGCGCGCCCTGGGTGACGGCGGCCAGCGCGGTCGCGACGCCGAGGCCGGCGTCGTCGTGGGTGTGGATGCCGACCGCCACGCGGTCGCCGAGGTCGGCGACGACGGCGGCGGTCGCCGCGCCGACGGCGGGCGGCAGGGTCGCGCCGTTGGTGTCGCAGAGGGTGAGGTTCTCGGCGCCGGCGTCGGCGGCGGCGCGCAGGCAGCGCAGCGCGTAGTCGGGGTCGTCAGCCCAGGCGTCGAAGAAGTGCTCGGCGTCGTAGATCACCCGCTTGCCCTCGCCGCGCAGGAAGGCGACGGAGTCGGCGATCATCGCCAGGTTCTCCTCCGGGTCGACGCGCGTGACCTTCTCGAGGTGCAGCGACCACGTCTTGCCGACGATCGTGCAGACGGGCGCGAAGCACTCGGCGAGGACCTGCAGCGCCGGGTCGTCGGCGGCGGCGACCTCGCGGCGGCGGGTCATCCCGAAGGCGGCGATCGCGGCGTGCTCGAACCGCTCGCCGGCGAGCAGCTCGAACAGCGCCGCCTCCTTCGGGTTCGAGGCGGGGAAGCCGGCCTCGATCAGGTCGATGCCGAGCTCGTCGAGCGCGTGCGCGACGCGGACCTTCTCCTGCGCCGACAGCGACATCCCCTCCCCCTGCATGCCGTCGCGGAGGGTCGTGTCGTAGAGAGTGACCTGCTCTGCCATCTGGGTGAACGCCTTTCGGATCTCTTGCTGCGGGAACTGCGGACGGGCGCCTGCGGTGGGCAGGCGTGCGTCGGGGCGCCGGTCAGCGCGCCGACGCGTCCGTAATTCGCTCGCGGCGGGAGACGTTCACGCCTTGGATGGTACAGGCACCACGTCGAGCCACTCGGAGTAGCGCTCGACACGGCCGCGCAGGGTGTCCTCGAAGACCTGCTGGACCTGGCGGGTGATCGGGCCCGGGGTGCCGATCTCGATGTCGTCGATCTCGCGCACGGGCGTGAGCTCGGCAGCGGTGCCGACGAGGAACACCTCGTCGGCGAGCGTCAGCTCGGCGCGCGCGATGTCGCGCTCCTCGACGGTGTGGCCGAGGTCCTCGGCGATCGTGATGATCGCCTTGCGGGTGATCCCGTCGAGGATGCTCGCGGTCTGGCCGGGGGTGGCGAGCACGCCGTCCTTGACGATGAAGATGTTCTCGCCGGTGCCCTCGCAGACGTGGCCCTTGTCGTCGAGCAGGATCGCCTCCTGGTATCCGGACCGCTTCGACTCGATCTTGGCGAGCACCGAGTTGAGGTACTGGCCGCCAGCCTTGGCGTGCGGGATCAGCGACTGCGGCGAGATCCGCCGCCAGGAGGAGACCTTCGCGCGGACGCCGTCGCGCTTGGCGTCGTCGCCGAGGTAGGCCCCCCACTCCCAGCAGGCGATCGCCACATGGACCGGGTTGTCCTCGGGGTCGAGCCCCATCGGACCGTAGCCGCGGAAGACGATCGGCCGGATGTAGCAGGAGCGCAGGCCGTTACGGGCGATCAGCTCGTGGGTGGCCGCCCGCAGCTGCTCGCGGCTGAACGGCATGTCCATGTAGTAGAGCTTGGCCGAGCACTCCAGCCGCTCGAGATGGTCGTGATGGCGGAAGACGGCCGGGCCGGCGTCGGTCTCGTAGGCCCGGACGCCCTCGAAGACGCTCGTCCCGTAGTGGAAGGCGTGCGACAGTACGTGGACCTTGGCGTCCTCCCAGGGGAGGAACTCGCCGTCCATCCAGATGAGGTCCGCTGTCTGCATCGCCTTCCTTGCTTTCAGATGTTCGCCAGGACCGCGTCGGTGGCCGCCGCGGTTCCCGCCTCCCCGCCGAGGTCGGCGGTCCGCAGACCGCCCTCGAGCGCTCGGTCGATAGCCGATTCTACGCCAGCCGCCGAATCCTCCAAGCCGAGTCCGTGCCGGAGCATCAGCGCGACCGAGCCGAACATCGCGAGCGGGTTCGCCTTGCCGGTGCCGGCGATGTCGGGCGCGGAGCCGTGGACGGGCTCGAACAGGCCGGGCCCGTCGCCGCCGATCGAGGCGCTCGGGAGCATGCCGAGCGAGCCGGTGAGCATCGCGGCCTCGTCGCTGAGGATGTCGCCGAAGAGGTTCTCGGTGACGATCGTGTCGAAGTCGGCAGGGCGCGAGACGAGCTGCATCGCCGCGTTGTCGACGAGCAGGTGCTCGAGCTCGACGTCGGGGAACTCCTCGCGGTGGACGCGGTTGACGGTCTCGCGCCAGAGCCGCGAGGTCTCGAGCACGTTGGCCTTGTCGACGCTGGTGAGCTTGCGGCGCGCGCTCTTGAAGCCGACGCGCGCGATCCTCTCGATCTCGCCGACGGTGTAGAGGCAGTCGTCGTGGGCGCTGTCGCCGGAGCGGCCGGACTCGCCGAAGTAGATGCCGCCGGTCAGCTCGCGCACGACGAGCAGGTCGGTGCCCTCGATGCGGTCGCGCTTGAGCGGGCTGGCGTCGAGCAGCGCCGGGCTCGGCCGCACCGGACGCAGGTTGGCGAACAGGCCGAGCCCCTTGCGCAGGCCGAGCAGGCCCTGCTCGGGGCGCGGGGCGGACGGGTCGGCGGCGACGGCGGCGTCCCACCTCGGCCCGCCGACGGCGGCGAGCAGGACGGCGTCGGCGGCCCGGCAGGCGGCGAGCGTCTCCTCGGTGAGCGCCGTACCGTGCGCGTCGATCGATGCGCCGCCGATCGGATGCTCCTCGAGCTCGAACTCGCCGACGGCGGCGAGCAGGCGCGCGGCGGCGGCGGCGATCTCGGGGCCGATGCCGTCGCCGGGCAGGATGACGATCTTGGTCATGGTCGGTGAGGCCTTTCCTGTGGGTCAGCCCGCGCGCCGGGCGTCGATGTTCAGACGTACGTAGTCGAGCTCGAGCGGGTCGCCGCAGCGCGCCGCGACCGCCTCGGCGTAGGGGCGGCGCAGCCGCTGCGGCAGCGCCTCGAGATGGTGGCCGAGGCAGACGGTGCGCAGGTACTCGACCGGCTCGGGCGGGACGACCGGCAGCGGCTCGAGCCAGGTGCGCACGGCCTCGAAGCCGGCCCGCTCGAGCCGGGCGGCGGTCTGCTCGGCCGTCGCGAAGTTCCACGGCCCCTCCCACCCGGCGAGGTGCTCGGCGAACGGGGGCTCGTCGGCGACCGCGCGCGCGACGGCGTGGAAGCGCTCGACGTTGCCGGCCCCGCCGCACTGGGCGACGAGCGCGCCGCCGGGGCGCAGCGCCGCCGCGAGCGCGGCGAACAGGCGGTCGTGGTCGGGCACCCAGTGGAAGACGGCGCTGGAGAAGACCGCGTCGACCGGCTCGTCGAGCCGCAGCTCGGCGAGGTCGCAGACCAGCGCGGTGACGCGGTCGCCGAGCGCGGCGGCGGTCTCGGCGACCATCGCCGGCGAGCCGTCGACGGCGACCACGTGGCCGTGCGGGAGCCGGTCGACCAGCAGCCGGGTCACCCTGCCCGAGCCGCAGCCGGCGTCGAGCACCCGCTCGTCGCCGGCGAGGGCGAGCCGGTCGAGCACCGGCCGAGCCATCGCTACCTGAGGGTCGGAGACGCGGTCGTAGGTGACCGCGTCCCAGTCCCGGGGCGGCGCGTCAGGCGACACGGAGCGCGGTGGTGACGGGGCCCTCGCGCTCGCGCTCGCGCTCGTAGGCGTGCAGCGCCTCGTCCTGCTGGAGGGTGACGCCGATGTCGTCGAGCCCGTTGAGCAGGCGGTGCTTGGTCTCCGGATGGATGTCGAACGAGAACGTCCGCCCGCCGGCGCTGACGGTCTGGGCGGCGAGGTCGATCGACGCCTCGCCGGCGGCCATGACCGCCTTGACCTCGTCCTCGCCGAGCACGACCGGCAGCAGCCCGATCTTCGTGCAGTTCGAGAAGAAGATGTCGGCGAAGCTGGGAGCGACGATCGCCCGGAAGCCGTAGTCCTCGAGCCCCCAGGGCGCGTGCTCGCGCGAGCTGCCGCAGCCGAAGTTGCGCCCGGCGGCGAGGATCGGGTGCGGCGGCAGGTCCCAGCCGTCCTCCTGCGCCCAGTCGAAGAAGAGGAACTCGCCGAAGCCGCTGCGCTCCACCCTCTTGAGGAACTGCTTGGGCATGATCTGGTCGGTGTCGACGTCGTCGCGGTCGAGCACCGCGACCCGGCCCTCGATGACGCTGATCGGATCCATGTTCAGCTCCACTCCCTGATGTCGACGAAACGGCCCTCGACGGCTGCGGCGGCGGCCATCTGCGGGCTGACGAGGTGGGTGCGCCCGCCGCGGCCCTGGCGCCCCTCGAAGTTGCGGTTGGAGGTCGACGCGCAGCGCTCGCCGGGGTCGAGCGTGTCGGGGTTCATGCCCAGGCACATCGAGCAGCCGGCCGAGCGCCAGTCGAAGCCGGCGGCGCGGAAGACCTCGTCGAGCCCCTCGGCCTCGGCCTGCGCCTTGACCTGCGCCGAGCCGGGGACGACCATCGCGTCGACCGAGGACGCGACCCTGCGGCCCTTGACGATCTCGGCCGCGGCGCGCAGGTCGCCGATCCGCGAGTTGGTGCAGGAGCCGATGAACACGCGGTCGAGCGCGATCTCCTGGATCGGCGTGCCGGCCTTCAGGCCCATGTAGTCGAGCGCGCGCTGGTCGCCGTCGCCGCGCGGCTCGGGGACCGCGGCGGTGACGTCGGTGACCATCGCCGGGTTGGTCCCCCAGCTGACCTGCGGGGAGATCTCGGAGGCGTCGACGTCGACCTCGCGGTCGAAGCTCGCGCCATCGTCGGTGCGCAGCTCGCGCCAGCCGGCGACGGCCGCCTCGAAGTCGGCCGGGGCGGCCTCGCGGCCCTCGACCCACTCGAAGGTCGTCTCGTCCGGCGCGATCATCCCGGCCCGGCCGCCACCCTCGATCGTCATGTTGCAGACGGTCATCCGGCCCTCCATCGAGAGCGCGCGGATCGGCTCGCCGGCGTACTCGATCACGTAGCCGACGCCGCCGTCGACGCCCATCCGGCCGATCGTGCCGAGGATCAGGTCCTTGGCGGTGACGCCGGCGCCGAGCTCGCCGGAGTAGTTGATCCGCAGCGACTTCGGCTTGCGCTGCTGGAGCGTCTGGGTGGCGAGCACGTGCTCGACCTCGCTGGTGCCGATGCCGAACGCGAGCGCGCCGAACGCGCCGTGGGTGGAGGTGTGCGAGTCGCCGCAGACGATCGTCATGCCCGGCTGGGTGACTCCCAGCTCCGGGCCGATCACGTGGACGATGCCCTGGCGCTCGGAGCCGATCGAGTAGACCGGCACGCCGAACTCGCGGCAGTTCTCCTCGAGCGTGGCGATCTGGGTGCGCGAGAGCGGGTCGCCGACCATCGGCAGCGTGGTCGAGCCGTCGGTCGGGACGTTGTGGTCGGCGGTCGCGAGCGTGCGGTCGGGCCGGCGGACCTTGCGGCCGGCGAGCCGGAGGCTCTCGAACGCCTGCGGGCTGGTGACCTCGTGGACGAGGTGGAGGTCGATGTAGAGGATGCCGTCGGCTACCGCGTGGGCGTCCCAGATCTTGTCGAACAGCGTGGTGGGCATCAGGACCTCCTCAGGCCGGCGGCGACGATCGCGTAGAAGCGGGCGTCGGCGCCGGAGTCGTTCTCGAAGTGGTGCGGCAGGTCGGCGTCGAAGGTGACCGCGTCGCCCTCGGCGAGGCGGTGGGCGACGCCGTCGCAGACGAGCGTCAGCTCGCCCGCGGCGACGACGGCGGTCTCGCGCGCGCCGGGCTCGTGGATCGGCGGGTCGCCGGCGCCGCCGGTCGCGGCGCCCGGCTCGAGCGTGTGGAGCGAGACCTCGGCGCGCTGGCCGGGCAGCGGCGGCGTCAGGACGTCGTAGCGGTGGCCGCGCCCGGTGGCGCCGCCGCGCAGCCGGTCGGCGGCCCGGACGACGGTCACCGCCCCGCCCTCGTCGAGGCGCAGCAGCTGGGAGAGCGTCAGCTCGAGCCCGGCGGCGATCCGGGCGGCGACAGCGAGCGTCGGGCTGGTCTCGCCGCGCTCGACCTGGCTGAGCATCTGGGCGGAGACGCCGCTGCGCTCGGCCAGCCCGCGCAGCGAGAGGCCCATCGCCTCGCGCAGCGCGCGGACGCGCTCGCCGACCTGGATCTCGGCTGTGGGCGTGGGCTGCGGGGGTGCGACCGCCATCGCGCCGTACGTTATCACGGACACCTGTCTAGTGGTGCCGGGCGGAGGACACACGTCAGGGTCGCTCCAGGCCCTAGAATCTCATTCTAGAATGAGATTCTAGGGCCTGGAGCCCGGTCGGGACGCCCTCCGGGGCGGCTAGTTGCGCTGGCCCGTGGGGCGGACGAGGATCTCGTTGACGCTGACGTGCGGCGGCTGGCAGACGGCGTAGGCCACAGCCGCGGCGATGTCTGTTGCCTGGAGCACCTCGCCGATCTGCTCGCGGATCCGCTCGACGCCCTCGAGCACGACCGGATTGGTGTTGTGGGCCTGCAGCTCGGTCTCGACGAAGCCCGGCTCGACGCAGGTCACCCGCACGCCGGAGTGCAGCGCCTCCTGACGCAGCGCCTCCGAGAACGCGGTCACGCCGAACTTGGTCAGGTTGTAGACGGCGGCCCCGGCGGCAGCGCGCCGCCCGGCCACCGACGAGACGTTGACGACGTGGCCACCCCCGCCCGCGCGCATCAGCGGCAGCGCCGCGTGGGTGCAGTACAGGAGCCCGAGCAGGTTGACCTCGACCATCCGCCGCCACTCGCCGGTGTCGGCCCCCTCGACCGGCCCGAGCAGCATCACCCCGGCGTTGTTGACGAGCACGTCGAGACCGCCGAGCCGCTCGTGCGCGCCGGCGACGAACGCGTTCGCGGCCGTCTCGTCGGAGACGTCGACCTCGAGCGCGACCGCGCGCCCGCCCGCCGCTCCGATCCGCTCGGCGATCGCCTCGATCCGGTCGGCCCGCCGTGCGCCCAGCGCGACCGCCGCTCCCGCCTCCGCCAGCGCGAGCGCGGTCGCCTCGCCGATGCCCGACGACGCGCCCGTGATCGCGGCGGCCTTCCCCTCGAGTGGCTTGCCCATCGTTGGATCCTAGCCCGGCGTCGCGGGCGCCGAGCGGAGCGCGAGCTCCAGCTCGAAGCGTGCGTCTGGATCGTCTAGGCGGTCGCCGTAGAGGTCGCGCAGCCGCCCGAGCCGGTAGCGCACGGTCTGAGGGTGGACGTGCAGCGCCTCGGCGACCGCCTCGGTGCGGCCGCGGTGGCGCAGCCAGGCGTCCAGAGTCTCGGTCAGGCGGGCGCGCGAGGCGGGCGTCTCCCCCGCCAGCGGCGCCAGCGCCGCCGCGGCGAGGTCCCCGGCCAGGCGACGGTCGGCGTCGAGCAGCAGCGCCACGGGATGGTCGTCGGCGACGACCAGGCCCGCGGACGGGGCGGAACGCGTCGGTCCCTCCCCGCGACTGGCGCCCGCACGCTCGCCGGGCTCCGCCGAGGCGCGGCGCTCGAGCGCGCCGGAGCGGGCGAGGCCGAGCGCCGCGCGGGCGCGGGCGGCGCTGACCGCAGCCTCGACCCAGGCGACGGTCGGCCCGAGCGCGGCGGCTCCGGCGCCGACCGCCGCGTCGATCTGGGCGCGCCGGCCGGGCGCGTCCGGGTCGGGGACCAGCGCACAGGCGCCGGGCGCCAGCTCGGCGGCGATCACGCCCTCGCCGAGCCGCGCGGAGAGCCAGTCGGGGTCGATCCCCGATCCGCCGTCGGGACCCTCGACGTAGACGGCCGCCAGCCGGGCCGGCAGCTCCCAGCCGGCCTCCTTGGCGGCCGCCGCGGCCGCTGCGGGATCGGGCGGGCGGTCGGCGATCAGCAACGCGGCGAGCTCGCGGCGGCGACGCTGGCGCGCGCCCGCCGCGGCCGCCTGCTCCATCGCGTAGCCCTCGATCGACTCGCCGGAGAGGCCGTCGATGTAGGCGAAGATCGACTCGGCGAGGAGGTACAGCGTGCGCGGATCGAGTCCCGCCCGCTCGCCCGCCGCCGCCATCCGCCGCCAGGCGACGCGCGCGCCGAGGCGATAGGCCGCCAGCAGCGCGACCAGCGGCCGGCCGGCGCGCTGCTCGCCGCGGCCGAGGTCGACGTAGACCGCGCGCGCCGGGTCGGGGTCGGCCTCCGCGCCGGCGATCAGGTCGAGGAAGCGCCGCAGGGCCTGCTCGACGCCGGTCCGCAGCCCCTCGCCGAAGCGGCCCTCGAGCGGAAGCGCGTACTCCGGCACGCCGGCGCTGATCGCGGCGATGATCTCCTCGGCGACCGCCGGCAGCTCCGGGCGCAGCGCGTCCGCAACCCCCGGCGGAACCGCCGTCCAGGGCCGCTCGTCGAGCGGCGCGAAGGCGGACCGCCCGCCTGCTGCTGTCGCGTTCATTCGTAGGAAGCTAACAATTCTTCACGGCTAGATCGTTGCGCGAGCCTCCACCGACCGCCGAATCTCGTACCTAGCATCCAGTGGCATGACGCGCCTCCAACGCAACGCGAACATCGCCGCCGTCGTCGTGCCCTTCGTCGCGGTGATCGTCGCGATCCCGCTGCTGTGGAACTCGCTGATCGACTGGACGTCGGTCGGGATCATGGTGGGGATCTATCTGGCGACCGCCTTCGGGATCACGATCGGCTACCACCGGCTGCTCACCCACCGCGCGTTCGAGACCTACCGGCCGATCAAGTATCTGCTCGCGATCCTCGGCTCGATGGCCGTCCAGGGAGCGGTGATCGGCTGGGTCGCCGACCACCGCAAGCACCACGCCCACACCGACGAGGAGGGCGACCCCCACAGCCCGCACGTCGGCGAGGGCAGCGGCCTGCGCGGCCTCTACCACGCCCACGTCGGCTGGCTGTTCGAGGAGCACGGGATCGCCGACGCCAAGCGCTACGCCCTCGACCTGCTCGAGGACGACGGCATGCGGTTCATCAGCCGGCACTTCCTCTGGTGGGTCGGCCTCAGCCTCGCGCTGCCGTTCGCCCTCGGCTTCGCGATCGGCGGCACGCTCACCGCCGCGCTGCTGGCGCTCTTCTGGGGCGGCCTGGTGCGGATCTTCTTCGTCCACCACGTCACCTGGAGCATCAACTCGGTCTGCCACTTCTTCGGCCAGCGGCGCTTTGTCACCGAGGACCAGTCGACCAACGTCGCCTGGCTCGCCCTCCCCTCGCTCGGCGAGGCCTGGCACCACAACCACCACGCCTTCCCACGCGCCGCGGTCCAGGGCCTGCGCTGGTGGGAGGTCGACATCTCCGGCCTGGTGATCCGCGCGCTGGAGAAGGTCGGGCTCGCCTGGAACGTCGTGACCATCTCGCCCGAGCGCCAGGCCCAGCGGCTCGCCGAGGGCCCCGCGCGCCGCGTCCGCCAGCCCGCCTGAGCCTCACGTCAGGCCGACCGAGCCTCTCCCAGCGCCCGTCCAAGGCGCGGTGAGAGTTTCGGCCGAATACTGGCCGGAAGTCTCACCGCGCCTCCGGCGGCCCGTCCGGGCCGGGGCCGGGCGGCGCGGGGGTCAGAGGGCGGCGGCGAGGATGGCGGCCACGTCGTTCTCCGACGGCGGGCCGCCCGCGGTGCTCGCGAGCGCCGGATGGGCCAGGACGGCGGCGGCGAGGCGCGGGACGCCGTCGGCCGCGACGCCGAGCGCTGCGAGGCCGGCGACGCCGGTCCGGGCGGTGAGCGCGGCGATCCGCTGACCGACAGCGTCGGCGACCGCGGCGGAGTCCGCCGGGTCGGCCGGCGCGCCGCCGAGCGCGGCCGCGAAGCGGGCGACCGGACCCGGGGCGCGGCGTGCGGCGAAGGCGGCGGAGTGCGGGAGCACGACGGCGTTGGTCTCGGCGTGCGGGGTGCCGGCTGAGCGGACGACGGTCTGGCAGATCGCGTGGTGGAAGGCGAAGCCGCTCGCGCCCACGGCGTAGCCGCCGAGCACTGCGCCGAGGGCGACCGCGGCGCGGTCGGGCTCGGCGCGTGGCAGCTCGCCGCCGATCAGCTCGGCGGCGCGCAGCGCCGCCAGCTCGCCGACCGGGTTCGCGCGCGGGGTGTAGAGCGACTCGAGCGCGTGGGCGAGCGCGTTGAGGGCCGTCGCGGCGAGCTGGGGCCGCGGTAGCGTCGCGATCAGGTCGGGATCCCAGACCACCAGCGACGGCCGGACGGGCGCCACCCCCTCCACCCCGGCCGGCAGCCGGTGCGACCCGGTCACCGGCGAGCCGGCGAGCGTCGTCGGCAGCGCGGCGCAGGCGTGGCCGTCGGCCGCGGCGAGCGCCTTGGCCACGTCGATCACGCGGCCGCCGCCGAGCGCCACGAGCGCCGGCACGGCTCCACCCCCGCCGCTCGCCGACCCGAGCGCGGCCGCACGGCCGCCACCGCCCGGCCCGGAGCCGGTCCCGCCCCGCGCGAGCTCGGCGACCTCCGCGCGGATCGCGGCGGCGACCTCGTCGACGCGGCCGGCGGGCACCTCGATCACCGCTGCCGCGCCGTCGACCACCGCCGGCGCGGCGCTCGCGGCGCGGGCGGTAGTCAGCAGCGCATAGCTGCCCATCCCCCGTTCGGCGATCAACTCCGGCGCCTCGGAGATCGCCCCCGCGCCGAAGCGGATCAACCGCTCGCCGTCGACCCAGGTGAAGTCGCTCACCGGGGCGCCCTCACGCGCGCGCCGACATCAGTGGCGATCGGACGGTGCCACAACCCCACCGGGATTCCACTCCGATCGCCGGGCGGCCCCACGACGGCGCGCTACGGCGTCGCGCTCTTGGCGGCGGCCTCGATGTGGTGCTCGGCCTCGGCGACCGGCGAGTTCGCCAGCGCGTTGGTGATCGCACGCAGGTAGGCGCGCCCCGAGGCCTCCATCGTGTCCGGCGAGACACCCTGGCCCTGGGCGGTCGTCCCGTCCAGCTCGAGCAGCACCGTCACCTCTGCTAGCGCGTCACGTCCCGCCGTGACCGCCGAGACGTGGTACTCCTTCAACCGCGCCTCGCGGCCGGTCGCGGCATTCAGCGCGCTGAAGAACGCGTCGACCGGGCCGTCGCCGGTGAACTCGCCCTCGGCGACGACGCCGTCCGGGCGCCGCACGTGCACGCGCGCGAACGGCGCCCGCTCGGAGCCCGCCTCGATGTCGAAGTCCTCGAGCGTGTAGGCGCTCTCGGACTGGCGCATCTCGTCGGAGACGATCGCCTCCAGGTCGAGCGCGGTGACGACCTTCTTGCGGTCGGCGATCTCCTTGAACCGCTTGAAGGCGGTGTTCAGCGCCGCGCCGTCGACGGTGAAGCCCAGCTCCTCGAGCGCGTTGCGCAGCGCGTGACGGCCCGAGTGCTTGCCCAACACGAGCGAGTTCGACTCCAGCCCGATCGTCTTGGCGTCCATGATCTCGTAGGTCGAGCGCTCCTTGAGCACCCCGTCCTGGTGGATGCCGGACTCGTGCGCGAAGGCGTTGCGACCGACGATCGCCTTGTTCGGCTGCACCTGGTAGCCGGTCAGGCGCGAGACCAGCCGGCTCGTGCGGGCGATCTCGGTGGTGTCGACGCCGCACCAGAGGCCGTGCTCGGCCTCACGGACCGCCAGCAGCATCACGATCTCCTCGAGCGAGGCGTTACCGGCCCGCTCGCCGAGCCCGTTGATCGCGCACTCGACCTGGCGGCAGCCGACCTGCACGCCCGCGAACGAGTTGGCGACCGCCAGGCCCAGGTCGTCGTGGCAGTGGACCGAGGTCGTGACGTTCGTCAGGTCGGGCACCAGCCGGTAGAGCTCGCGCCACATCGCCGCGTGCTCGTCGGGCATCGAGTAGCCGACGGTGTCGGGCACGTTGATCGTCGTCGCGCCCTCGTCGATCGCTATCTGCAGGACCTCGGCGGTGAACTCGAGGTCCGAGCGGGTCGCGTCCATCGGCGAGAACTCGACGTCGTCGCAGTAGCCGCGCGCCTGGGCGACCGCCGCCCGCGCCTGGCCCTTGACGTCCTCGCGCGTGCTCTGCAGCTGGTGGACGATGTGGATGTCGCTGGTCGAGATGAAGGTGTGGATGCGTGGCCGCTCGGAGTCCTTGACCGCGTTCCAGGCGGCGTCGACGTCCTGGGCGTTCGCGCGCGCCAGGCCGGCGATCACCGGGCCGTGGACCTCGCGGGCGATCGCCTGGACCGCCTCGAAGTCGCCCGGCGAGGCGATCGGAAAGCCGGCCTCGACGACGTCGACGCCGAGCCGCGCGAGCTGATGGGCGATCTCGAGCTTCTCCTGCCGGTTCAGCGAGATCCCCGGCGACTGCTCGCCGTCGCGCAGGGTCGTGTCGAAGATCCGTACCCGGTTTGCCTCGTCACGTCCGTCTGGTGCCGCCATGTCGTCCTGCTCCTTCGTGGTCTCGTCCTGGTTCTCCTGTGCTCGCGGCTTAGCGGCCGCCACGCATTAGTCCCCCCGAGGGGGGAGGAGCAGGAGAAGTCGCAGGTCGAGCGAGAACGACATTCGCAGTCCAGGGTACAGAACGCCGTGGCGCCGTCAAGCGCCGCGGGTCAGCCGACGGTCAGGACGACCTTGCCGACGTTGCGCCGCTCGCTGATCGTGCGGTGGGCCTCGCCGCCGCGCTCGAGCGGGAAGGTGGCGCCGACGACCGGGCGCAGCCGGCCCGCGTCGACCCACTCGCGCAGCGGATCGACGAACTCGTCGAGCGAGCCCTTGGAGTCCCACAGCCGCAGCATGTTCAGCCCGATGAACGACTTCGAGTCGCTCATCAGCGCCAGCACGCTGCCGACCGGCGTGGTCAGCACCGCCTTGAGCGCGCGCGGGACGCTGCGGCGATCGCCGTCGACCATCGCCGAGACGCCGAAGCCGACCATCCGCCCGCCCGGACGCAGCAGCGACCAGCCCTTCCACATGCTGCGCCCGGCGACCGCGTCGAGCACCATGTCGAGCGGCTGGCGCTCACCGGCGATCGCCCGCACCGCCTTGGCGAAGTCGGTCGAGCGGTAGTCGATCGGGTGGTCGACGCCGATCTCGCGGATCGCGTCGTGCTTGGAGGCCGATGCGGTGCCGTAGACCTCGGCGCCGACGATCTTGGCGATCTGGGTCGCGGCGATCCCGACGCCGCCGGCCGCGGCGTGGATCAGCACGCGCTCGCCGGGGTGGAGAGCGCCGTAGCGCAGCAGCGCGGCGTAGGCGGTCGCGTAGTTGACCGGGAAGGCCGCGCCCTCCTCGAAGCTCCACCCCTCCGGCAGCGGCACGAGCGCGTCGGCGGGGGTCGCGACCGCCTCGGCGTAGCCGCCGAAGCGGGTGCCGCCGAGCACGCGGTCGCCGACGGCGACCTCGTCGACCCCCTCACCGACCGCCTCGACGACGCCCGCGATCTCGTAGCCGACCACGCACGGCGGCTTCGGCGCGTCCGGATACAGCCCCGCCCGTGCCATGACGTCGGCGAAGTTCACGCCGGCGGCGCGGACGCGCACGAGCGCCTCCCCCGGCCCGGCGACGGGGTCGGGCTGCTCGCGCAGCACCAGCTTCTCCGGGCCCCCGTGCCCGGTGATCGTCAGCGCCTTCATCCCGCAGACCCTACACCTGCGCCGCCTGGCCCTAGAGGCTGACGGTGCGGCCCGCGACGAAGCCGTCGGAGGCGACGATCGCGTCGACGACCTCCTGCGGCACGTGGCTGTCGGCGGTGACGACCATCACCGCCTCGTCCCCGTCGGCGTCGCCGGGCTGGCGGCCGACCGCCGCCGAGACGATGTTCACCCCCGCCTCGCCGAGCGCGGTGCCGACGCGGCCGATCATCCCCGGCCGGTCGCGGTAGCGGAAGATCGCCAGGTGCGGCTCGAGCTGGACGTTGAAGCGCGAGCCCCACGCCTCGAGCAGGTGCGGGCGGTCGCGGTTGCCGAGCACCGTGCCCACCACGCGCGCGCGGTCGTCGCCGCAGACCACGGTCACGCGGACCAGGTCGGTGAAGTCGCGCGCCCGCTCGGTCGTCGAGCTGGTGACCGCGATGCCGCGCTCCTCGGCGAGCGCCGGGGCGTTGACGTCGTTGACGTCCTCCTCGGTGTGCCCGGCCAGGATGCCCTTGAGCACGTTGACGGTGACCAGCCGCACGTCGCGCTCGGCGAGCCGGCCGAGGACCTCGACCTCGACCGCGTCGACCGACGTGCCAGCGGTCAGCGCGGTGGCGATCTTGCCGAGCTGGGCGGCGAGCGGCAGGAACGGCCCGAGCAGCTCGAGGTCCTCGCCGGCGACGGCTGGCGCGTTGACGGCGCTGGTGACGGTGCCGCCGGTCAGCGCGGCGATCACCTGCTCGGCGGCCTGGTAGCCGGCGCGGTCGGTCGCCTCGGCGGTCGAGGCGCCGAGGTGCGGGGTGACCACGACGTTCGGATAGCCGAACAGCGGGTGCTCGGTGATCGGCTCGGTCTGGAAGACGTCGAGCGCGGCGCCGCCGACCTTGCCGGAGTCGAGCGCCGCCTGGAGGTCGGCATCGACGACCAGCGGCCCGCGGGCGACGTTGAGGACCCGCACGCCGTCCTTGCACTTGGCGAAGACCTCGGCGTTCAGCCAGCCCTCGGTCTCGGGCGTCTTGGGCAGGTGGATCGTCAGGAAGTCGGCCGCCGCGTAGACGGCGTCGGCGGTCTCCGCCCGCTCGACTCCCAGCTCGCGGAAGCGCTCCTCGGCGATGAACGTGTCGAAGGCGATCACGTGCATGCCGAAGCCGCGCGCCCGCTGGGCGACGAGCTGGCCGATGCGGCCGAAGCCGACGATGCCGAGCGTCTTCTCGTACAGCTCGACGCCGCTGTACTTCGAGCGGTCCCAGGCGCCGCCGACCAGCGACGCGTGCGCCTGCGGCACGTTGCGGGCCAGCGCGAGCAGGAGCGCCAGCGTGTGCTCGGCGGCGGTGATGACGTTCGACTGCGGCGCGTTGGCGACGACGATGCCGCGCCGAGTCGCCGCCTCGACGTCGACGTTGTCGACCCCGACGCCGGCGCGGCCGACCGCCTTGAGGTTGTCGGCGCGGTCGATCAGCTCGGCGGTCAGCTTCGTCGCCGAGCGGATCAGCATCCCGTCGAACTCGCCGATCCGGCGCTCGAGCTCGCCGTCGGGCCAGTCGGCGCCCAGCTCGACCTCGAGCCCGGCCTGACGCAGCAGCTCGACGCCCGAGTCGCCGATCTTCTCCTTGACGAGCACCTTCATCGGTTGGCCTCCCCCACGTTGGCGACGACCCAGTCGATGCAGGCCGTCAGCGCCTCGACGTCGTCCGGCTCGACCGCCGGGAACATGCCGATCCGCAGCTGGTTGCGACCCAGCTTGCGGTACGGCTCGGTGTCGACGATCCCGTTCGCGCGCAGCGTCGCGGCGACCGCCGCGGCGTCTATCCGCTCGTCGAAGTCGATCGTGCCGACGACCAGCGACCGCTTCGCCGGATCTGCGACGAACGGCCGCGCGAACTCGGACGCCTCCGCCCACCGGTAGAGCCGCCCCGACGAGTCGGTCGTGCGCGCCACGCACCAGTCGAGGCCGCCGTTGCCGTTCATCCACTCGACCTGGTCGGCGAGCATCAGCAGCGTCGCGAGCGCCGGGGTGTTGTAGGTCTGGTCCTTGCGCGAGTTCTCCAGCGCCGTGGTCAGCGACAGGAACTCCGGCCGCCAGCGGTCGGTCGCCGCGCCGAGCTCCTCGACGCGGGCGATCGCCGCCGGGCTGAGCAGCGCCAGCCAGAGGCCGCCGTCGGCGGCGAACCCCTTCTGCGGGGCGAAGTAGTAGGCGTCGGCCTCGGCGACGTCGACCGGCAGGCCGCCGGCGCCGGAGGTCGCGTCGATCAGGACGAGCGCGTCGCCCGCGTCGGCGGGACGGCGGACGCCGAGCATCACGCCGGTCGAGGTCTCGTTGTGGGCCCAGCCGATCACGTCGGCGTCCGGGTCGGCGGTCGGCTCGGGCGCGTCGCCCGGCTCGGCGGAGACGACGATCGTCTCCTGAAGGAACGGCGCGCCGGCGGTCGCCTTGGCGAACTTCTGCGAGAACTCGCCGTAGGCGTGGGCGAGCGCGCGGCGGCGGACCAGGCCCACGGCCGCCGCGTCCCAGAAGGCGGTCGTGCCGCCGTTGCCGAGCACGACCTCGTAGCCGTCGGGCAGGTCGAACAGCTCGGCCAGCCCGGCCCGGACGCGGCCGACGACCTCCTTGACCGGCTTCTGGCGGTGCGAGGTGCCGATCACCGTCGCGCCGACCTCGGCGAGGTGGCCGAGCTGCTCGGGACGGACCTTCGAGGGCCCGCAGCCGAAGCGGCCGTCGGCGGGTTTCAGATCGTCTGGGATTCGTGGCGTCTCGGGCAAGGCTGCCTCCGCGGCGGTCGAGTTTCAGCGGTTGCTGTGCCCAGGCGTACGGCGATCCACCCGCCGCTCCCCGGTGGTCACTTCCACCTCGAAGACGCCAGTCGCGAC
>JAAYBF010000099.1 GCA_012718975.1 Solirubrobacterales bacterium
CGGCGCGGCCGGCGAGCACGCGTGAGCGCGCGACGGTGTAGACGCCGCCGACGGCCATCGCCCCGGTGTGGTCGGGCACCTCGTCGCGCATCCCGGCGAGCGCGCAGCGGAGGCGGTCGGCCATCAGGTCGACGTGGGCGTGCCAGCGATCGGGGTCGGCGATCGCGGTCTCGACGAGGTAGACGCGCGCCGCGGCGGGGTCGCGCGCGCAGAAGTCCAGGAGGGCGGCGAGCGCGGCGGAGATCCCGTCGCGTCCGCCGCCGGCGGCGGCGTGGGCGCCGCGGGTGAGCTGCGCGACCTCGTCGAGCAGCGCGTCGGCGGCGGCGAGGAAGCACGCCTCCTTGTCGTCGAAGAGCTCGTAGACGGTCCGCCGCGAGAGCCCCGCGCGGGAGACGACGGCGCGGACGGTGGTGCGCTCCCAGCCCTCCTCGCCGGCGACCTGGACGATCGCGGCGAGCAGCGCCGCGCGCTGGCGGGCGACGACGACCGGGTTGGGAACCGGCGTCGGCGGGCGGTCGTTTAGGCTCGCCGCCACCGGAAGCCTCGTAAGTACAGGGCTTTACGCATCTTCGGAGCCAGAGAATACCGTGGCTCCGGTCGGGCTTGGCAAGGGGGAACCGTTCAGCGCGCCCCCTCCTGGCGCTCTCGATGAGGAATTCGTCGGCCCTAGGCTGCAGGATTACTCATCGGCCAGGCGATCCCGCCGCGGCTCGCGCCCGCGCTCGCTAGGCCGGCCGTGCGCGCCGTCCGGGCCGCTCGTTGGCGACCTCGCCGGCGGCGTCGGCGCCGACGAACGGGGCCAGCGCGACGTAGGTCGCGATCGGCAGCAGCTCGGGCAGCCGCTCGGCGCCGTGGGCGAGGATGTGGTCGTAGATGAGCTGGAAGATCGCGCCGCCGATCGCGCTCGAAGCGATCGGCGCGACGTCGGGGGACTGCTCGTAGCCGGGGTCGAGCAGCGTCGCGAAGGTGTCGATCGCCGTGTCGCGTCGCGCCATCCCGCCGCGGCCGGCGGCGAGCACCTCGACCACCCCGGCGTGGGCCCACGCCGGCTCGCGCGCCAGGTAGCCGAGGAAGCCGGCGAGCCCGGCGCGTACCCCGCGCGGCCAGTCGGTCGCCCGCTGGAAGGGTGGGACCGCGGCGGCGTAGGCCTGCGCGGCGCCGGTGTCGTAGGCGGCTAGGAACGCCTCCTCCTTGGTGCTGAAGTGGCTGTAGAAGGTGCTGAACGACATCGACGCCCGCTCGGCGACGTCGTCGAGGGTCATCGCGGCGTAGCCCTTGTCGCGGGCGACGGCGGCGACGGCGGCCATGATCCGCTCGACCTGGTCGTGGGCGACGAAGCGCGGCCCGTCCTGGACCGCGACGCGCAGCCGCGGCTTGCGGATCGGGGTGGCTGGCCGCTCGTAGGAGCGCACCCAGGCGGCGAGCTCGTCGCCGAGGCCGGGCAGGTCGGCCTCCTGGTCGAGGCGCAGCTTGGTGAACACCACGCGCCGCACCCCGCCGACGATCGCGTGCGGAACCGCGGGGTGGGGGCCGGCGTGGCGCTCGGAGCGCTCGAAGCTGTGGGCGACCATCTGCTCGAAGGCGGCGGTCGCGCGGTCGGCGTGGGCGACGGCCTCGCGGCCGGCGACGTAGACCTCGAGGAAGCAGGCGCGCGCCGCCGCGGGCTGGGCGACGACCTGGCCGACGAACGCCTCGAAGGCCCCCCGCAGCGCGGAGTCCCAGCTCTCGGCCGCGGCGTAGGCCTCGGCGGTGGCCGCCATCGCGAGCGCGACGCTGTCGTCGACGGCCGTGGTGAAGCAGTCGAGCTTGTTGTCGAAGTGGCGGTAGAAGGCGGTCCGCGAGACGCCGGAGAGCTTGACCACGTCGGCGACGGTGGTGCGGTCGTAGCCGCGCTCGGAGGCGAC
>JAAYBF010000100.1 GCA_012718975.1 Solirubrobacterales bacterium
ATCGTGCCGCACGAGAACTGCGGCGACGCCGAAGTCGCCGACACCGCGGCCGCCTTCGCCAAGGTCGAGCGCGCCTACCTGCGCGCGTGACGGAGAGGGGAGCGCCCCATGCTGATCGACATCCACGCCCGCCTGCTGAATCTCTGATCATCGGCACACGCTCCATGACGACAAACGGACAATGTCTTTCCGAAGCGGTCGCCCTCTCGCCCGGGGCGCTCCTCAATCCCGGCGCGGCGACGCGCTATGGCGGCGTCGCCGCCGCCCCGTGCGTGCTGGTGCTGCTGGCCGCAGGCCGCGGCACGCGCTTCGGCACCGCCCCCAAATGCGTCCAGCCGGTGCGCGGCAAGCCGCTGGCCCGCCACACCATCGACGCCTTCCGCGGCGTGGTCCCCGGCCCCTGCGTCACCCTCGTCGGCTACGCGCACGAGGAGGTCGCCGCCCGGCTTGGCGACGACAACCTCTACGTCCTGTCGTCCAATACCGTCGGCGGCACCGCCTGGGCCGCCTACGAGGCGCTCTCCATCCCCGGACTGCTCGAGGCGGACCCGCTGCTGGTGATCTCGATGGGCGACCGCGTCATCCCCGGGCCCATCTTCCGCCGCCTGCTCGACACCCACGCCGCCGGCGGCGAGGCCGGCCTGACGCTCCTCACCGCCCTCCATGCGCCGCCCGCGCAGCACGGCAAGGGGCGCATCCTGCGCGACGACGCCGGACGGCTGCTGCGCATTCTCGAACAGAACGACATCGACGCCCTGTCCGATCCGCGGGAGCGGCAGCGGCTCGACGCGGTGGCCGAGGCCAACTGTCCCCTCTACGCCGTGCGCGCGCGCACGCTGCACCGCCACCTCGGCGCGCTCCGCAACGCCAACGCGCAAGGGCAGTACTACTTCACCGACCTGGTCGGGGCGCTGGCGGGCGCCGGCGGCTCGCTGCGCACCGTCACCGTGCGCGCCACCGACCCCGAGTACCCCGTGCTTTGCGCCGACGTGACGCGGCCGCCCGACCTGGCCCGGATCGAATCGCTCCTGGCGCTCGCCGAGCCCGCCGGCGACGACGGCCTCGCTTCGGCGCGCGCCGCGGCCGAGGTGCTCGCCGCCGACCGCGCCCCCGGCCAGACCGCCGCGATCGCCGCCCAGCTCCGCGAGCTGCTCGCCGCCGCCGGCGAAGGCGCGTCGCTCGACCCCGCCCGCCCCGTCGCCGTCGCCGTCTCGGGCGGCCGCTTCCGCATCGCCTTCATGCACCCCGACATGAGCCGTTTCTTCGGCCCCGCCTGGCAGATGCCGACGGGCGCCGCCGACGCCGACGGCCGCGGGCAGCTCGTCCTCCTGGCGCAGCAGACCGACGACGGCCGCATCCACCACCTGCCGACGCAGGACGTCTTCCGCGAGAAGATCACCTCGGTCGCCGCCGACGAGCCCGCCATGTTTCCGCCGGCCGAGGTCGACAGCCTCGCCAAGTACGAATCGTTCGGCACCCGCCTCGCCGAGCACCTCCTCCTCTCGCTCGGCTACTTCTCCGATGACGAGATCCGCGCGCGCCGCGCCGCCGGCCAGCCGCTGCCGCCGCACGCCCTCTGGGTCGGCAACAGCATGCGGCGCCCCTTCTCGCTCATCTGCAACGCCATCGCCTCGCTGCGCA
>JAAYBF010000101.1 GCA_012718975.1 Solirubrobacterales bacterium
TCTCGCGCGCGAGGACGACGATCCGGGCGCGCCGCAGCGGGGCGGGCGCGCCATCGTCGATCAGCACCGCCTTGCCGCCGCCGAGGTCGAGCCCGGCCGAGGCGGCCTTCAGGGTCATCGCGCGCGAGAGCCGCAGCACGTCGTCGAGCGCCTCGGCGACCCCGCCGGGGTAGCGACGGAAGCGCAGCCCGCCGAGGGCGGGGCCGAGCGCCGTCGAGTGGATCGCGATCGCCGCGCGCATGCCGGTCTCGGCGTCGCGGACGATCAGCACCCGCTCGTGGTCGAAGCCGAGCGACTCGGCGAGCGCGGCGCCGTTCACGCGGCCTCCCCGGCGCCCAGCTCGGCGCGCAGCTCGGCCGCTCGGGCGCGGAACCGCTCGACGTTGGCGAGCTTGATCTCCTCGTAGCCGCGCACGACGTCGGGCAGCTCGGCCAGCTCGACGGCGAGGTCGAGGGTGTCGGCGCTCAGCACCTCGAGCGCGGCGTCGACGTGGGCGGCGTACTCGTCCGGCAGCTCGCGCTCGACGCGGCGCACGGCGGCGTAGCCGAACGGGTCGAGCACGGTCCCGCGCAGGCGCCGGCCGCGGCGCAGCAGGGCGAAGAACGGCACGAACCAGCGGCCGAGCTTGAGCTTGCGCTCCATCCCGAGCGCGCGCAGCGCCGGCGGGTGGAGGTGGAAGCGGATCTTCGCGCCGCGCGGCAGGTCGGCGAGCCCGTCGAGGTGCAGGCGCGCGACCTCGTACTCGTCCTTGTAGGCGGTCAGCTTGTGCAGGTTGCGTGCGAACGCCTCGGTCAGCGCGGTGCTGGCGGGCAGTCGCTCCGCCTCGGCGGCGCGGACGCGGGCGACCTCGGTCGCGTAGCGCTCGGCGGCGCGGCGGCCGCCCCAGCCGACCAGGTCCGGCACGCGGATCTCGACCAGCCGGCGCAGCTCGCCCGGCTCCGGCGCGGCCAGGTCGACCAGCTCGCGGGCGCCGCGGTCGAGCTCGGGCACGGCGGGCGCGTCGTCGAGCGCCGCGGCGACCGCCTCGGGCGCGGCGACGGCGGCGCGGCCCCAGGCGAACGCGGCGAGGTTGCGGTCGATCGCGACGCCGTTGAGCCGGAACGCCTCCTCGAGCGCGGCGAGCGAGACCGGCAGCAGGCCCCGCTGCCAGGCGGCGCCGAGCACGACGACGTTCGCGGGCGTGGCGTCGCCGAGCGTCCGCTCGGCGATGCGCTGCGCGTCGAGGTAGACGTTCTCGCCGGCGCGGGTGACGGCGTCGATCGCGCGCCGGGCGGCGGCGCCGTCGGCGGGCGGGGCGTCGACGTCGACGATCTCGGGGCCGGTCGGCACGGCGCTGTCGGAGACGACGGCGACGGTCCGGTCCGGGTCGGCGACGCGCAGGTTGGCGCGCGTCGCGCCGAGCAGGTCGAGCCCGAGCAGCACGTCGGTCGCGGCGCTCGGCACGGTCACGCCGTCCGCGGTCGGCGCGGTGGTGATCCGCACGTCGGAGACGACCGGCCCGGCCTTCTGCGAGAGGCCGGTCTGGTCGAGGCCGTCGGCGTGGCGGCCGTCGAGCAGCGCCGCCATCCCGAGCACCTGGCTGACGGTCACCACGCCGGTGCCGCCGATCCCGACCATCCGCACGCGGACGTCGTCGGCGGTCGCCGGCTCGACGTCGGGCAGCTCGACGTCGGGCAGGCGGATCTCGCGCGGGCCGGCGTCGGACCGCTCGGGCGCGACGACGGTCATGAACGACGGGCAGTCGCCGTCGAGGCAGGAGTAGTCCTTGTTGCAGGATGTCTGGTTGATCCGGGTCTTGCGGCCGAACTCGGTCTCGACCGGCTCGACCGACAGGCAGTTGGACTTCACGCCGCAGTCGCCGCAGCCCTCGCAGACGCGCTCGTTGATCACGACCCGCTCGGGCGGGTCGGGGGCGCGGCCGCGCTTGCGGGCGCGGCGCAGCTCGGCGGCGCACGCCTGGTCGTGGATCAGGACGGTGACGCCCGGCACCGCGGCCAGCTCGCGCTGGACGGCGATCATCTCGGAGCGGTCGCGCACGGTCGTGTTGGCGGGCAGGCCGACGCCCTCGTAGCGGGAGGTGTCGTCGCTGGTGACGACGATCCGCGCGACGCCCTCGGCGGCGAGGCTGCGCACCGCCGCCGGCACCGTCATCTCGCCCTCGACGTGCTGGCCGCCGGTCATCGCGACGGTCCCGTTGAAGAAGATCTTGTAGGTGACGTTCAGCCCGGCGGCGACGGCGGCGCGGACCGCGAGCGAGCCGGAGTGGTGGAAGGTGCCGTCGCCGAGGTTCTGGGTGAAGTGCGGCACGTCGACGAACGGCGCCGCGCCGACCCACTGGACGCCCTCGCCGCCCATCTGGGTGGTGCCGCGCACGTCGCCGCGGTGCTTCGGCGAGAGCATCACCATCGTGTGGCAGCCGATGCCGGCGCCGACGACCTCGCCGTCGTCGGCGACGGTGCTCGAGCTGTGCGGGCAGCCGGAGCAGAAGAACGGCGTGCGCATGGCCAGCTCGACCGGGTCGCGGCGGCCGACGGCGGCGAGCTCTTCGAGGCGTGCGGCGACTGCGGGCAGGTCGTGGCGGGCGAGCAGCCGGGCGCCGAGCGCGCGGGTGATCGCGTCGCTGTCGAGCACGCCGTGGGGCGGGACCAGCGGCGCGCCGGCGGGGTCGCGCTGGCCGCTGACGGCGGGCGCGGCAGCGCTGCCGTAGAGCGCGTCGCGGACCATCCGCTCGAGGAACGGCCCCTTCTCCTCGACGACGAGCACCTCGTCGAGCCCGCGCGCGAAGTCGCGCACCGCCTGCTCGTCGAGCGGGAAGAGCATGCCGATCTGCAGCAGCCGGACGGGCGCGTCCTCGCCGAGGCCGAGGTCGGCGAGCGCGCTGCGGACGTCGTGCATCGCGGCGCCGGCGGCGACGACGCCGATGCGGGCACCCGGCGGGTCGGCGAGCACGCGGTCGAGGCCGTTGACGCGGCCGTAGAGGCGGGCGAGCTCGAGCCGGACGCCGTGCAGCGTGCGCTCCATCTCCAGCGACTGGGGCGCGAGCAGGTGGGAGGAGGGCTGGTGGACGTAGGGGCGGCCCTCCCAGTCGAGCGTCGGCAGCTCGGGCGCGACGCGGTCGAGGCCGACCTCGACGGTGCCGGCGGCGTCGGCGACGTTGGTGACGACCTTGAGCGCGGTCCAGAGGCCGGAGGCGCGCGAGCAGGCGATCGCGTGGCGGGCGAGGTCGAGCGTCTCCTGGACGCTGCCGGGCGCGATCACCGGGACGTGCAGGGCGGCGAGCAGCTGCTCGGAGGCGCTCGGCAGGGTGGAGGACTTGCAGGCGGGGTCGTCGCCGCAGAGGGCGAGCACGCCGCCGCGCGGGTCGGTGCCGACGTAGTTGCCGTGGCGGATCGCGTCGGCGGCGCGGTCGACGCCCGGCGCCTTGCCGTACCAGACGCCGAGCACGCCGTCGTGGCGCGGGCGGGGCAGGGTGCCGGCGAGCTGGGAGCCCCAGACGGCGGTTGCGCCGAGCTCCTCGTTGACGCCGGGGCGCAGCACGATCTGGTGCTCGGCGGCGAGCGAGCCGAGTCGCGCGACCTCGCGGTCGAAGCCGCCGAGCGGGGAGCCCTGGTAGCCGGAGACGAGCGTCGCGACGTCGGCGCCGGCGGCGCTGTCGGCGCGGTTCTGGTCGAGCAGCGCGCGCACGAGCGCCTGGACGCCGGTCATGAAGACGCGCCCCTCGCTCAGCTCGTAGCGATCGGCCAGCGAGACCTGGCGTACCACCGGTTCAGTTGCGAGCGCTCCACCCATGGTCAGTTTTTATACCAAACATGGGTCGGACCGCGCTAGTGCTTTGGGCTAGATTTCTTCGTCCGTGGACGGACTCTTCACACCGGTGGGCCCGCGCCGGACCTTCGAGGGCGCCGTCGAGCAGATCGCCGAGCGGATCCGCCTCGGCGATTTCGTCGCCGGCGACCGGCTGCCGTCCGAGCGCGAGCTGGCGGCCGCGCTGCGGATCAGCCGCCCGACGCTGCGCGAGGCGGTGCGGGTGCTCGCCGACGCGGGCGTGCTCGAGGTCCGCACCGGCTCCGGCGGCGGGATCTTCGTCCGCTCCGACTACGTGCCGCTCGACCTGCTGCGCTCGAAGTCGGACCTGCGGCTCGGCGAGGTCGCGGGGGTGCTGGAGGCGCGGCGGATGATCGAGCCGCGTGTCGCGGAGCTGGCGGCGCTCAACGCGCGCGAGGAGGACTTCGCGCGGATGCAGCAGACGATCGATGCCCAGCAGGAGCTGCTCGCCGCCGGTGACGTGCTCGACAACGAGGACCGCTTCCTCCAGCTCGACACCCGCTTCCACCTCCACATGGCCCGCGCGACGGGCAACAGCACGATCGTCTCGATGATGCGGATGCTGCTCAACCGGCTCGAGATCGCGCGCGACATCGCCGTCCACGAGCCGCCGATCCCCGCCTGGATGATCGACGTCCACGAGCGCACCCTCGCCGCCATCCGCTCCGCCGACCACGAGCGCATCGAGACCGTCATGGACGAGCACCTCGCCGCCATGGAGCGCGCCTGGGAGCAGGCCACCGACCGCGTCCTGGTACGGCCGGTGCCCGAGTTCCTCCGGCCGCTGGCGCAGCGCGATCGCGGCCGGGATGACACTGACGAGGGCACGGGCTAGGGGCCACGGGGCGATACCTGATAGCGCCTCCGATGGCGCTAAGCTGTGTGTCATGGCGACTCGAACAGCGACGATCAGGGTCAGCCGGCAGACGCGCGA
Organism: Solirubrobacterales bacterium; assembly: GCA_012718975.1. Lineage (GTDB taxonomy): Bacteria > Actinomycetota > Thermoleophilia > Solirubrobacterales > Thermoleophilaceae > JAAYBF01. Next base: position 4,760 of record JAAYBF010000101.1, read on the forward strand.
TCTGCTCGCAGGACAGGCCCGCGAGCGCGGGATCTCCCTGGCGGGGATGCTCTCCCAGCTCGCGTCCGAGGCAGCGCGCGAGGACGCCCTGCGCTCCGAGCGGGAGGCCACCCGTGCCGACGCCAGAAGCTCGACGGTGCGCGCCGAGGAGCGCGACTGGGAGACGGCGCTCGGCGATGGCCTCGACTGAGTCGAGGCAGGCGCCGGTCGAGCCCCGCCGCGGCGAGATCTGGCTGGTCTCGCTAGGCGCCGCCCGCAGCGGCGAGCCGGGCAAGAACCGGCCGGCTGTGATCGTCTCCGTCGACGAGCTCTTGACTGGGCTCCAGGACGAGCTGATCGTGGTCGTGCCGCTCTCCAGCTCCCGTCAGCCGTCCGCGCTACGCCCGCCCGTCGCGCCCGGTGCCGGGGTCGACCAGGACAGCGCCGCGGTCTGCCGCGCCGTCCGCGCCGTTGCTCGCAGCCGTCTCCTGCGCCCGATCGGCCAGACGAGCCCCGAGACGCTCGACGAGGTCGAACGCGCGCTCGCGACGATCCTCGGGCTCGACCGACCCGCCGAGCCCGCCGGCCGTCCATAGCTCCACAAGGTCCAGGGCTGCCGTACAGCCCGAAGGCGGTGATTCGGCCGGCCGGAGACGTAGCATATGTGCGTGGCTAAGCCGTATCGCTCCA
>JAAYBF010000102.1 GCA_012718975.1 Solirubrobacterales bacterium
CGCCCGCCACACCGGCCGCGGCCCGCGCGCGATCCGGACGCTGGCCGCGCTCGGCGGGGCGGCCGCGCGGCGGGCGGCCCCGCGCGACCTCGAGCGCCTGATCGCGGCGGCCGGCGCCCCCGGCGGGCTCGAGCCGCGCGAGGCGATGGCGGCGAAGCTCGCCGGGGCGGTCGCGGCGGCGCCGCTCGGTGCGCTGGTCGGGACGGTCGCCCCCGGCCGGCTCGGCTTCGCGCTGGTCGCGGCGGCGCCGGTCGCCGGCTTCCTCGCGCCGGACCTCTGGCTGATGCGCCAGGCGGCGCGGCGGGCGCGGGCGGCGCGGCGCCAGCTGCCGGAGCTGCTCGAGCTGCTGCGCGTCACCGTCGACGCGGGCGCGCCGCTCGCCGCCGCGCTGGCGGCCGTCGGCGCGCGCGCCGAGGGGCCGGTCGCGCGCGAGTGGCGGACCGTCGGACGCGAGGTCGAGCTCGGCGTCCCGCTCGAGCGGGCGCTCGCGGCGATGCGCCGGCGCCTGCCGCTAGCCGAGGTCCGCGCGCTCGTCGCGGCGCTCGACCGCGCCCGCCGCCACGGCGCGCCGCTCGGGGCGACGCTCGGCGGCCAGGCCGCCGACGCCCGGCTCGCGCTGCGCCGCCGCGTCCAGGAGGACGCCGCGCGTGCCGGGCCGAAGATCCAGCTCGTCGTCGCGCTGCTGCTGGTGCCGTCGGTGCTGCTGATGGTCGCGGCCGCGCTCGCAGCCGCACTGCTCGACTCCGGCGGGACGCCGCTGCCCTGACCCGCTTCACCGGTCGGTCACACGGTCCCAACGGCCGCGTCACATCCGCGGCGCGCCGCGGGTCGAGGCTGCCCGAAACCGGCGACGAGAGTCCAGGAGGACCAGCGGATGCGAATCGGAACGACGTGGCGGCCGCCGATGGCCGTCGGAGCGGTGGTGGCGGCGGGCGCGCTCGCGCTGCCGCTCGGCGGATCGGCGCTCGCCGACCGCGGCGACGGGCGCCAGGGCCACCACGGCCACGGCGCGCACGGCAAGCCCCACGGCCACGGCAAGGCCCACAGCTACGGCAGGTCCAAGGGCCGCGGCCACGGCTGGCACGCGCCGCGCGGATGGCGGCGCCACGTCCGCCACTGGGCGCCGCCACGCCCGCGCCACCGCATCGGCGGCTTCGACCACGTCGGCACCTTCGACGTGCCCGACAACCTGCTCGCCGGCGATCCGTTCGACACCACCGCCACCTCGGCCGAGATCGTCGACACCACTCGCGACGGCCGCACGCTCGTCTACACCGACGCGCTCAGCGGCCGGCTCGGCTTCGTCGACATCACCGACCGCCGCGCGCCCGCCGCGCTCGGCGCGCTCGACCTGCCCGGCGACCCGACGAGCGTCGTCGTCCACGGCCGCTTCGCGCTCGTCGCGATCGCGACCAACGCCGACCCCGACGGCGCCGGCCCGCTCAACGAGTACGACGCCCCGAGCGGCGAGCTGGTGGTGATCGACATCGCCACCCGCGACATCGTCAAGACGGTCGAGCTCGCCGGCCAGCCGGACTCGCTGGCGATCTCGCCCGACGGCAGCTACCTCGCGATCGTGATCGAGAACGAGCGCGACGAGGACGAGAACGACGGGCTGATCCCGCAGCTGCCCGCCGGCAGCCTGCAGGTCCTCTCGCTGCGCACGCTGCACCGGGCCAGCCCGGTCCTGCGCCAGGTCGACCTGACCGGCCTCGCCGAGGTCGCGCCGGAGGACCCCGAGCCCGAGTACGTCGACATCAACCGTCGCAACCTGGCGGTCGTCAGCCTCCAGGAGAACAACCACCTGGCGATCGTCGACCTCGGCAGGGCGAAGGTGAAGCGTCACTTCTCGGCCGGCGCCGTCGCGCTCGAGAACGTCGACGCGACCGAGGAGGACCTCGGACCCCAGGGCGCCGGGCTGATCGACCCATCCGAGTCGATCCTCCGCCGCCGTGAGCCTGACTCCGTCGCCTGGATCGACGACGACACCTTCGCGACCGCCAACGAGGGCGACTACGAGTACGAGGGCGGCGTCGGCGAGGACGAGGGCGGCAGCCGCGGCTTCACCCTGTTCAACGTCCGCGGCCACGTCGAGTGGGAGTCCGGCGCGAGCTTCGAGCATGAGGTGATCCGCGCCGGCCACTACCCGGAGGCCCGCTCCGAGAACAAGGGCAACGAGCCCGAGGGGCTCGAGTACGGCGAGCTCGGCGGCCGTGAGCTGCTGTTCGTCGGCTCCGAGCGCGCGAACGTCGTCGGCGTCTACGACGTCGGCGGGCGGCGGCCGCGGTTCCTCCACCTGCTGCCGACGGCGATCGGTCCCGAGGGGATCGAGGCGATCGCCCACCGCGGCCTGGTGGCGGTCTCCGGCGAGGTCGACGGGGTCGACGAGGGCTTCCCGGCGATCAGGCCGCTGATCACCCTCTACGAGGCCGGCCGCACGCCGGGCTATCCGCAGGTCGCGAGCGTGGACAGCGGCGCGACGCCGATCCCGTGGGTCGCGCTGTCGGGCCTCTCCGGCGATCCGCACCGGCGCGACACGCTCTGGGCGGTCAGCGACTCGGTGCTCGCGCAGGCCTACGTCTACGAGCTCGACGTCAGCGGCCGGCCGGCCCGGATCGTCGACCGGATCCCGGTCGGCGAGGTCGAGGTGGCCGACCAGAAGCTGGGCGACTACGACCTCGAGGGCGTGTTCGCGCGGCCCAAGGGCGGCTTCTGGCTCGCCAGCGAGGGCCGGACCAACGCCGGCAGCTCGCGGCCGAACCTGCTCGTCCGCACCGACGCCGCCGGCAACGTGCTCGACTCGGTCGAGCTGCCCGCCGGGCTGGTCGCCGGGGCCACGAGCAGCGGCTTCGAGGGCGTGACCGCGACCGGCAGCGCCGCCGCCGGCGACGAGGCCGTCTGGGCGGTGATCCAGCGCGAGTGGGCCGACGACCCGGCCGGCGCGGTGAAGATCGCCCGCTACGAGGTCGCCACCGGCGAGTGGACGTTCGCCCGCTACCCGCTGGACGCGGTCGCCTCGCCGGCGGCCGACTGGGTCGGGCTGTCGGAGATCAC
>JAAYBF010000103.1 GCA_012718975.1 Solirubrobacterales bacterium
CGCCGAGGTCGAAGCGGTACTCGCCGCCCGGACCCTCCCGGACCTCGGTCTTGGCGATCCCGCCGACCTGGTCCTCGGCCTCGAACACGATCACCGGGAACCCCTGCTTGGCCAGCAGGTAGCCCGCGGTGAGCCCGGCGGGGCCGGCGCCGAGGATCAGCGTCGGCGCCTCGGCGAGGCAGGGAGCGGCGGTGGGGAGGGTCGTTCGGTCGTCGCTCACGCGGCGGCTCCTTCCGGCGGGTCGCGGGGTGGCGGCACCTCCGGCCGCCCGAGGACGTACACCGTATCGGTTAAACCGATACGGTGTACGCGTTCGACCCCTGGAGGAGCTACCGCCCGCGTCCCGGCGGACCGCCGCCCGCCTCGAAGACCACCCCGTCGCCGACGCTGAGGTCGAAGCCGTACAGAGCCCCCGCGTTCTCGCCGAGGATCCGCCGTGCGCGCGTCTCGTCGCGTTGCAGCGAGCGCGGCAGCGATGTCGGCGCGTCGAAGTCCCAGTGCGGATAGTCGGAGGAGTACATGAGCTTGTCGGCCATCCCCGACTGCTCGAAGACCTCCAGCACGTCGTCGAACTCGACGTTCCCCTCAGGCTCCTCCATCGGCTGAGTCGAGTACCAGAGATGGTCGCGCACGTACTCCGACGGCAGCCGCTCGAGGTGAGGCACCTCACGCCGCAGCACCCGGTAGGCGTGGTCGAGCCGCCACGCCAGCGGCACCACCCAGGACCAGCCGAGCTCGATCAGCGCCACCCGCAAACGCGGAAAGCGCTCGAACACGCCCTCGAACACCAGGCTCGAGACGAGCGGGAAGTTGAACCCGGCGAAGTCGCAGTGCTCCTCGAAGTAGTAGCTCGGCCCGCCGGAGGGCGTCAGCTTGCGCGAGGAGAGGACGTGGAAGGCGACCGGGATGCCGTAGTGCTCGGCGGCCTCGTAGATCGGCCAGTAGCGCGGATGGCCGGCGGGTCGCTCGTTGTCGGGCGGCAGCAGCACCTGTACCCAGCGGTCGCAGTGCGGCCCTGTCTCCTCGCGGCAGCGGCGGATCTCCGCGGCGGCCTGCTCCGGGAGCTCGTGGGCGACCGAGATCGACGCGTGCCAGCGGGGGTCGGCCTCGAACCAGGTCTCGCGCCGGTGCTCGTTGAGCGCCCGGTTGAAGGCGACGCACAGCTCGGCGGGTTGCCCCTTGCCGTTGCTGACCATGAACGCGCCGATGTCGTTGAGCACCGCGGCACTCATGCCGTAGCGGTCGATCAGCTGCTCGGCCGCGAACGCCGGGGCGCTCCCGGGCCCGCCGCCGTCGGGCGGGGTCGCGTCCCAGCGGCACGCGTGGGAGCGGTGGCGGGGCCGCTCGAGGCCGGTCCGGACGCCGATGTGGGCCAGGTAGTCGCGCCAGCGCTCCGGCATGTGGGCGAGCAGCCGCTCGTCGGCGGGGTTCCAGGCCGGGTGGACGTCGGTGTCGACGACCGCGAAGCGCGGCGCGCTCTCGACCGCGGCGGGGGATCGTTCCTGCACGGGCATGCTCAGGCCTCCTTGAGTTGGCGGTCCGGTGGGCGCACGACCCCGGCGTCGATCGCGTCGACCGATGGCAGCCCCGCGAGCGCCATCGTGCGGTGCACCTCGTTGCGCAGCAGCTCCAGCAGCCGGTCGACGCCGCGCTCCCCGCCGGCCGCGAGCGCGTGCAGGTACGGCCGTCCGACCAGGCACGCCCGCGCGCCGAGCGCGAGCGCCTTGACGATGTCGGTCCCACGCCGGATGCCGCCGTCGACGAGCACCTCGGCGCGGCCGGCAGCCGCGGCGACGACCTCGGGCAGCACGTCGAGGGTGGCCGGCGCGCTGTCGAGGTTGCGTCCGCCGTGGTTGGAGACGACGATGCCGTCGACGCCGTGGTCGAGCATCGGCTCGACGGCGGCGGCGTCGAGCACGCCCTTGACCACGAGCGGCCCGCGCCAGCGCTCGCGCAGCCAAGCCAGGTCCTCGAGCGTCACCGACTTGATGTGCATGACGGCGTCGGCGAAGTTGTCATAGGCGGCCGTGGCGGCCTTCAGCGGGCTCTCGCTGCCGTCGGTGCCGAGCAGGAAGTCGCGCGCCCAGCGTGGCCGGCGCAGGCCGGCGAGCGCCAGCCGCGGGGTGATCGTCAGCGGCAGGTCGATGCCGTTGCGCAGGTCGCGCTCGCGGTGGGGCTTGACGGCGGTGTCGATCGTCAGGAAGAGGACGCGGTAGCCGGCGGCCTCGACGCGGTCGACCAGCTCCTCGGTGACGCCGCGGTCCGGGTGCAGGTAGAGCTGGTACCAGAGCGGCCCGGCGGCCGCCTCCGCGACCCGCTCGGGCGGCGCGCCCGATCCGCCCGCGAGCACGTAGGGGACCCCCGCCCGTGCCGCGGCGCGCGCGACGCCCGGCTCGGCGTCGCTGCTGCACATGCGCGCGAAGCTGCACGGGGCGAGCGCGAACGGGGCCGCCATCGCCTCGCCGAGCGCGCGCGTGCGCAGGTCGACGTCGCGCACCTCGACGAACGCGCGCGGTCGGATGCAGAGCCGGTCGAACGCGGCGCGGTTGGCGGCGAGGGTGAGCTCGTCCCCCGCGCCTCCCTCGACCGCGTCGAAGACCGCCCGCGGCAGCCGGCGGCGGGCGATGCGCCGCAGGTCGGCTGCGCTGTGGGCGTCCTGGATTCGCATGGCGCGGGGGTCGACGCCCGCACTCTCGCCGCGCCCGCGCCGCCGCGCAACGGCGCTCGCGCCGAAACGGAGCGCCGCAGGATTGTCAGCAGCCACAAACGGCGGCGTCAGAGGTCGAGCACGAGGCGGTCGCCGCGGGCGCGCGAGCAGCAGATCATCATCGTCTCGCCGTCCTCGCGCTCCTCGGCGCTGAGGTAGGAGTCGCGATGGTCGGGCTCTCCCTCGAGCACGACGGTCTCGCAGGTGCCGCAGGTGCCTTCGCGGCAGGAGGTGGGCGCGTCGAGGCCGGCGCTCTCGAGCGCCTCGGCGATCGTCTCGTCGGGCCCCACGGTCAGCGTCCGCTCGCTGTGGGCGAGCACCACCTCGAACGCGCCCCGCTCACCGGCGAGCGCGCCGGGGCGGGCGTGGAAGCGCTCGACGTGCAGCGCGCCGCGCGGCCAGGCCCCACAGGTGAGCTCGACGGCCTCCAGCAGCGGCTCGGGCCCGCAGCAGTAGACGGCGGTTCCGGGCGCGGGGGCGCCCAGGACCGCGCCGAGGTCGATCAGCCCGCGCCGGTCCTCCGGCCACAGCGCGACCCGGTCGCCGTAGCGGGCGAGTTCGGCGACGAAGGCCATCGAGTCCTCGCGACGTCCGCCGTAGGTGAGCGTCCAGTCGGCGCCGCGGGCCGCCGCCGCCCGTACCATCGGCACCAGTGGGGTGATCCCGATCCCGCCGGCGACGAAGACGTAGCGCTCGGCGTCGACGAGCTCGAAGTGGTTGCGCGGCCCGCGCACCGAGAGCCGGTCGCCGGCGCCCACG
>JAAYBF010000104.1 GCA_012718975.1 Solirubrobacterales bacterium
CCCAGCTCGGGGATCGAGACCTGGAAGTCGGACAGGACCTCGAGCAGCATCGCCTCGAACTCCTGGTCGGTCTTGTCGATCTCGTCGATCAGCAGGACGACCGGCTCGGGCTCGGCGATCGCGCTCAGCAGCGGCCGGGGGAGCAGGAACTCCTCGCCGAAGATGTCGTCGCGGACCTCCTGCCAGCCGGCGTCGGCGGCCTCGACCTGGATCCGCAGCAGCTGCTTGCGGTAGTTCCACTCATACAGCGCCTTGGCCTCGTCGAGGCCCTCGTAGCACTGCAGCCGGATCAGCTTGCGGTCGGTCGCGCGGGCCAGCGCCTTGGCCAGCTCGGTCTTGCCGACCCCGGCCGGGCCCTCGACCAGGATCGGCTTGCCGAGCCGGCCGGCGAGGAACGACACCAACGCCGTCGCCTCGTCGGCGAGGTAGCCGACCTCGGCGAGCCGCTCGCGGGTCGTCTCGATCGACTGGGGCTCCGCGGACACCCGGCCAAGGATACTTCGGCGCGTGACGGTGCTGACCGACCTACTGGCCCAGGCGCTCCCGGTCGACGACGACGCCGGCCGCTTCACCGGCTCCCCGCGCGCCTTCGCGGCGCTGCTGATCGGCGGCTTCCTAGTCGCGATCGCCGGCCACGTCGTCCGCTCGCGGCCGCTGGTCGCGCTCGGGATCGCGGTCATCTGCGCGGCGGTCGCGACGCCCGTCCTGATCGCGCTCTGGGCCTGACCCGGCAGGCGGCGTCGGGCGCCGGAACTCGGCTAGTCTCGTCGCCCGACTCTTCCCCTTTTCGATGACAGGAGGCCGCATGGCGGACGTCGCGCAGGTGCAGTCGGGGCTCGAGGGCGTCGTCGCCTTCGCGACGGAGATCGCCGAGCCGGACAAGGAGGGCGGCTCGCTGCGCTACCGCGGCGTCGACATCGAGGACCTCGTCGGCGCGGTCCCGTTCGAGAAGGTCTGGGGCCTGCTCGTCGACGGCTCGTTCGAACCCGGCCTGCCGCCCGCGGTGCCGCACCCGCTCGCGCACCGCACCGGCGATCCGCGCTCCGACCTCCAGGCGGCCGTCGCGATGCTCGCCCCGGAGTGGGGCCTGCGGCCGCTGATCGACATCTCCGACGAGCAGGCGCGCGAGGACCTCGCGCGGGTGTCGGTGATGGCGTTGTCCTTCGTCGCCCAGTCGGCGCGCGGCGCCGGCCGGCCGCCGGTCCCGCAGGCCGAGATCGACGAGGCGACCTCGATCCCCGAGCGGTTCCTGCTGCGCTGGCGCGGCGAGGCCGACCCGCGCCACGTCGCCGCGATCGACGCCTACTGGATCTCCGCCGCCGAGCACGGCATGAACGCCTCGACCTTCACCGCGCGGGTGATCGCCTCGACCGGGGCCGACGTCTCCGCCGCGCTGTCGGGCGCCGTCGGCGCGCTGTCGGGCCCGTTGCACGGCGGTGCGCCGTCGCGCGTGCTGTCGATGCTCGACGGAGTCGAGGAGCGCGGCGACGCCGGCGCCTGGGTCCGCGACGCGCTCGACCGCGGCGAGCGCCTGATGGGCTTCGGCCACCGCGTCTACCGCGCCGAGGACCCGCGCGCCCGCGTCCTGCGCCGCACCGCGCGCGAGATCGGCGCTCCGCGCCTCGAGGTCGCCGAGGCGCTCGAGCAGGCGGCGCTGGCGGAGCTGCAGGCGCGCAAGCCCGACCGCGTGCTGGCGACCAACGTCGAGTTCTGGTCCGCGGTCGTGCTCGACTTCGCCGGCGTGCCGCCGGAGCTGTTCACGCCGCTGTTCTCGTGCGCCCGCGTCGCCGGCTGGTCGGCCCACATCCTCGAGCAGAAGCGCGAGGGCAGGCTGATCCGCCCGACCGCGGCCTACGTCGGGCCGGGCCCGCGGCCGGTCGCCGAGGTCTGACCGGCTCCCCCGCCGGCGGGCGGGGGAGCGGGCGGCTCGTCGTTGGGCGGCCGGGCGACCACGCCGCCCGGGGCGTCCGGGGGGTCGGGCAGGTCGTCGGGCGCCCGCCGCGCGCGCTCGCGCACGCCGGCGCCGGCGAGCAGCAGCGCGCAGAGCAGCGCCAGCGCGGTCTGGCCGGGCGGGCGGTCGAACATCCGCGCGACGATCAGCAGCGCGCACCACGCGCCCGCGGCCGCGATCGCCGTGCCGTCGCCGAAGGGCAGGTGGAACTCGCGCCGCTGGGCCCTCATCCGCAGCAGCAGGAGCACCGCGGCGGCGGTCAGGATCTCGGCCGCCTCGACGAACGAGAACGGCCCGAGCGTGCTGACGATCACCAGCACCGCCGCGACGCCCGCGACCCGCTGCTCGAGGTGCAGCAGCCGCCACGTCTCGCGCAGCTCGGCGACCGCACGCCGTCCGCTCTCGGTCGCCGTCATGCGGGGCGGCCCGGCGACGGGGCGCGGCGAATGCGTCCCGCGCCCGCCCGCGGACGGTTCCAGACGGTCCAGGTCGGCGGGGTGGCCATGCGCCTAGGGTAGAACGCCGGCCGGCGCCGGTCGCTCGCGTGGCGGTCAGGCTCTCTGGCGGTCGGCTCGCGGCGCGTCGCGGGCGGCGACCGTCGCCCTGATGTCTCGCATCGGCGTCACCGACCGCACCCGTGGCAGCACGTCGAAGTTGTGGGCGGGCGGGGGCGATGGCGGCAGCCACTCGAGCGTGTTGGCATGCCAGGGGTCGTTGCCGGCGCGCCTGCCGTGGCGGCGGCTGCGGATGGCGTTGTAGACGGTCACCACGACGCCGATGCCGAGCAGCAGCGAGCCGACCGTCGAGATCAGGTTCATCGTGCCCCAACCCGCCTCGGCGGGGTAGTGGGAGATCCGCCGCGGCATGCCCGAAAGGCCGAGCGAGTGCTGGACGAGGAAGGTCATGTTGAAGCCGATGAAGGTCAGCCAGAACGAGAGCTTGCCGAGCGTCTCCGACATCATCCTCCCGGTGATCTTCGGATACCAGTAGTAGAGCGCCGCGAAGATGCCGTTGACCGATCCGGCGACGAGCACGTAGTGGAAGTGGCCGACCACGAAGTAGCTGTCGTGCGCCTGCCAGTTGAAGGGGAAGATCGCCAGCATCACGCCGGTGATCCCGCCGAAGGTGAACAGCGCGAGGAAGCCGACGGCGAAGTACAGCGGCGTCCTGAAGACGATCGAGCCGCGCCAGAGCGTGGCCACCCAGTTGAGCACCTTGACCCCGGTCGGTATCGCGACGAGCATCGACGAGACCATGAACACGATCATCACGGCGATCCCGACCGGGGCGGTGAACATGTGGTGCGCCCAGACGAGCATCGAGATGAATGCGATCCCGAAGGTCGACGCCGCGATCGCCTTGTAGCCGAAGATCGGCTTGCGGGCGAACACCGGCAGGATCTCCGAGATCGCGCCGAACGCCGGCAGGATCATGATGTAGACCTCGGGGTGGCCGAAGAACCAGAAGAGGTGCTGGTAGAGCACCGAGTCGCCGCCGCAGGACGGCTCGAAGAAGCAGGTGCCGAAGTGGCGGTCGGTGAGCTGCATCGTCACCGCGGCGGCGATCGCCGGCAGCGCGAGGATCAGCATGATCGACTGCGCGAGCACCGACCAGCAGAACAGTGGCAGGCGCCCCCAGCTCATTCCGGGCGCGCGCATGTTGACGATCGTGACGAGCAGGTTGATCGCGCCCAGCAGCGACGACAGCCCGGTCAGGTGGACGAGGAAGATCCAGGCGTCCTGGCCGCTGCCGGGTATGTAGTCGCCCGTCGACAGCGGCGTGTAGCTGGTCCAGCCCGCCTCCGGCGGAGAGAAGAAGAGCGAGCCGTAGAAGGTCAGGCCTCCGGCGGCGAGCAGCCAGAACGACAGCGCGTTCAGCCGCGGGAATGCCATGTCGCGCGCGCCGATCATCAGCGGCACGACGTAGTTGGCGAAGCCCGCCCAGACCGGGACGACGAAGAGGAAGATCATCGTCGTCCCGTGCATGGTCATCAGCGCGTTGTAGCGCTCGGGCGGGATCAGGGTGGCGTCCGGCGCGCCGAGCTGGATGCGCATCAGCAGCGCCTCGACGCCGCCGAGCAGGAAGAACACGAATGTCGCGACCAGGTAGAGGATCCCGATCCGCTTGTGGTCGGTGGTGGCGATCCATCCGAGCCAGCCGCGGGGTTGCTCGGAGCGTCCGTGGACGACGATCTCGGGCCGGGCCGTCGCCCCGGCGTCGGTTGCGCTCATCGGCGGTAGTAGGCCGCGTTGAGGTCGATGAACCGGCGCCAGCGCTCGGGGACCATGTCCTCGGGCGTGATCGCGTCGACCGGGCACGCCTCGACGCAGGCGTCGCAGTCGATGCACTCGTCGGGGTCGATGAAGAGCTGGTCGACCGTGTCCCAGTCCGCCTCGTCGGGCGTCGGGTGAATGCAGTCGACGGGGCAGACCTCGACGCACGAGGCGTCCTTGACCCCGATGCACGGCTCGTTGATCACGTACGCCACGCGGGCCTCCTGGCCGGAGTTCTCACAATTTAGACTGGGAAAATACCAGCGCCGCGATCTTCTCACAGTCAGGCTGTGCAAAGCTTGGGTTCGTGGACGTCGACCCCCGCCGCCCCGACCCGCTCAGCCAGCCGACCCGCGCGCGGCTGTTCGAGCTGCTCGGCGAGCTACGCCGGCCGGCCGGCACCGACGAGCTGGCGCGGATGGTCGGTCTCCACCCCAACGGGGTGCGCATCCACCTCGACCGCCTGCGTCGCGCCGGGCTCGTCGACCGCCGCCGCGGGGCGCCGCGCCGCGGCCGCCCGCGCGACGAGTGGACGGTCGCCTCGGCCGCGCGCCCCGGGGGCGGCCAGCCGGCGGCCTACCGCGACCTCGTGCGCTGGCTGGCGCGTGCCACGCCGGCCGCGGCGCGCAACCTGCGCGAGATCGAGAGCGCCGGGCGTGAGATCGGCGCCGACCTCGCCCCGCCCGGTGCCGGCCCGACTCCCGACGCGCTGCGCGACGCGCTGGCCGCGCTCGGCTTCGACCCCGAGCTGGAGCGCCACGACGGAGGCGAGGGCGCGTTCGTCTGCCGCCTCGGTAACTGCCCCTACCGCGACGCCGTGCGCGAGAACCAGCCTGTGATCTGCGCCCTCCACCGCGGGATCACCCAGGGCCTGCTCGACGCGCTCGACCCGAGTGCCCGCCTGGCCCGTTTCGAGCCGCGCGACCCGGACGCGGCCGGCTGCCTGATCGAGGTGCGCGGCGGCGGGCAGGGGGCGGGGTGAAGCGGGCGCCGGCGCTCCAGCCCCTCTCGCACGGGCACCAGCACGCGCTCGCGGTTGCGGTGATGCTGCGTCGCGCCGACGCCACCGGCGCGGCGGAGGCCGCGCGCGCGTTCACCCGCTTCTGGCACGCCGAGGGGCGAGCCCACTTTCACGACGAGGAGGAAGTGCTGCTGCCCGCCTACGCGGAGTTCGGCGATCCGGGGCATCCCCTCGTGGTCCGGGTCCTCGTCGACCACGTGACGATCCGCCAGCGCGCCCGGGCGATCGAGCGGCGGGCCCCGGAGCGGATCGATGCCGCCGGCCTGCAGGACCTCGGCATGCTGCTCGCGAGCCACGTCCGGCTCGAGGAGCGCGAGCTGTTCCCGCTGATCGAGGCGGCCCTGCCGGCGGCCGCGCTGGCCGAGGTCGCCGACGCGCTCGTGGGGGCGGAGGGGGCGCGGTGAGCGAGGAGCTGTGGCTGGCGGTGCGCTGGCTGCACGTGGTCGCGATGGCGTTCTTCGTCGGAGGCCAGCTACTGCTCGCCGTCGCGGTCGTGCCGGTCGAGCGGCGGTCGCCCGACCGTGCGCGCCTACGCGCGATCGCGCGCCGCTTCGGCTACGGCTCGCTGGTCGCGATCGCCGTCCTGCTGGTCACCGGCGCGGCGCTCGCCGACCGCGGCGCTCGCTGGGGCGACAGCACGCTCCAGATCAAGCTGGGGCTCGTCGTGGCGGTTGCCACTCTGGTCTTCTGGCACATCCGCCGTCCGAGCCTGCACGCGCTGGAGGGCGCCGTGTTCTTGCTGTCGCTGGCGATCGTCTGGCTCGGGCTCGCGCTCGCCCACTGACCGGCGCGCACGGCGCGGCGAGCGCCGTGCGCGCGCCGCGTCAGGGGCTGACCACCCGCATGTAGGGCAGCGGCCGGTCCCAGCCGGCGGGGAAGCGCTCGCGCGCCTGCTCGTCGCTGACCGACCCGGAGATGATCGCGGGCTCCCCAGGCTGCCACTGGGCCGGCGTGGCGAGCTGGCGCTCGGCCGTGAGCTGGAGCGCGTCGAGCACGCGCAGCACCTCGTCGAAGTTGCGCCCGGTGGTCATCGGGTAGATCAGGACGAGCGCGATCCGCTTGTCGGGGGAGATCACGAAGACGTTGCGCAGGGTCGCGTTCTGGGCCGGGGTCCGCGCCGTCGGGTCGCCGTCGACCTCGGGCGGCAGCATCCCGTAGGCCTTCGAGATGGCGTGGTCGGTGTCTGCGACGATCGGGTAGTCGACCTCGGCGCCGTGGGTGGTGGCGATGTCGGCCGACCACCGGGCGCTCCCCTCGACGGGATCGGTCGAGATCGCCAGGATCCGCGTGCCGCGGCGGGCGAACTCGGGCGCGATCTTCGCCATGTAGCCGAGCTCGGTCGTGCAGACGGGGGTGAAGGCGCGCGGGTGCGAGAACAGCACCGCCCAGCCGTCGCCGATCCAGTCGTGAAAGCGGATCTCGCCAGCGGTGGTCTGGGCGGTGAAGTCGGGTGCCGACTCGCCGATCGTCAGTGCCATGGGGTCTCCTCGTCGCTCTCGCGGGCCGGCGGCGTCAATTGCTCGAATTCCGACCCTGTTTTAGATGTATCGTGTTACGATATCGCATCACGATAGGCAACCGACGAGCGCGGAGCGGCATGAACAAGGTCGAGCGGATCAAGCACGAGCAGGACGGCCTCGACGGCTGGGAGGGGGTCCTCAGGGGCGCGCGGGAGGGACGCGACGCGCTCTCCGACGCCGACCTCTTCCGGCTCAAGTGGTACGGCCTCTACGAGCACAACGCCAAGGACGGCCACTTCATGCTGCGGACCAAGGTCGTGCAGGGCATCCTCTCGGCCGAGCAGGCCGAGACGCTCGGCTGGATCGCGGCCACCCACGGCCGCGGCACGATCGACTGCACCACCCGTCAGTGCGTGCAGATCCACTGGATAACCCTCGACGCGATGCCCGAGATCGCGCGCCGGCTGGAGGCGGTCGGGCTCACGACGACCGGCGCCTGCGGCGACGTGACGCGCAACGTCGTCGGCTGCACCGTCGCGGGCATCGCCCACGACGAGGTCGTCGACGGCTACGCCACCGCCCAGGCCCTGCACGATCGCCTGCTCGGCAACCGCGCCTACTCGAACCTGCCGCGCAAGTACAAGATCAGCGTCACCGGCTGCCGCGAGAACTGCGCCCGCGGGCTGATCAACGACGTCGCGCTCGCCGGCGCGGTTGCCGCCGACGGGACGCCCGGCTTCAACCTGCGCGTCGGCGGCGGGCTCTCGGCCGTGCCGCGGTTCGCCCGCTGGATCGACGTCTTCGTCACCCCCGACGAGGCCCCGGACGTCGTCGAGGCCGTCACCGCGATCTTCCGCGACTCCGACGAGAACCGCAAGGCGCGCGGCAAGGCGCGGCTGAAGTTCCTGCTCGACCGCATCGGGCCCGACGCGTTCCGCGCCGAGCTGGAGCGGCGCGTCGGCCGGCCGCTCGCCCGTGGCGCGGCCCAAGCGCCCGCGCTCGGCGGCGACGACCACATCGGCGTGACCCCGCAACGCGATGGCGAGCGGTCCGCGGTCGGGCTCTGCGTCCCGATCGGCCGCCTGAGCGCCGACCGCTTCCTCGCCGTCGTCGCGCTCGCACGCGAGTACGGCAGCGGCGAGGTCCGCCTCACCCACCAGCAGAACGTGCTGATCCCGCACGTCCCCAACGCGCGCGTCGACGAGCTGCTCGCCGAGCCGCTCGTCCGCGACGAGCTGCCGGCGGCGCCGACGGCCTTCGCGCGCGGCGTCCAGACCTGCACCGGCAAGGAGTTCTGCGGGCTGGCGAAGGTGCGGACGAAGGAGCGCGCCGCCGAGATCGTCGCGCTGCTCGACAGCCGCGTGCGCGTCGACGGGCACGGCGACGACCTGCGCGTCCACTTCGCCGGCTGCTCGTCGAGCTGCGCCCAGCACCAGATCGCCGACATCGGCATCGAGGGGACGCTCAAGCGCGTCGACGGCGAGCTGGTCGAGGCGATGGACATCCGCATCGGCGGCCGGCTCGGGGACGACGCCCGCTTCGGCGAGGTCGTCGTGCGGCGCGTCCCCCACTGGGATCTCGACGCGACGCTGCTGCGGATCTTCGACCTCTACGAGCGCGAGCACGGCCCGGGGGAGACGTTCCGCGAGCTGGCGGCCCGGCTCTCCGCCGACTGGTGGCGCGAGCGGCTCGCCGCGCCGGCCGTGGCGTCGCCCTGAGAGGCGGTCCGTGGCGGCCGTCGCCCGGCACCCCGCCGGGCGGGTCTGCGAGGCTTCGGGGGTGGGGCGAACGTCGAAGCGGTCGCGTGTGGTGCCGACGGTCTCGGACGGGGACTACGCGCGGCTGGCGGCGCTGCGGGAGGGGATCCGGCGCTACCTGGGCTGGGCCGAGCAGCGCGCCCGCGAGCACGGGCTGACGCCGACCCAGGTCCAGCTCGCGCTCGCCGTCAGGGCCCACCCCGAGCCCGAGGGGCCGACGCTCACCCAGCTCGCCGAGACCCTGCTGCTGCGCCACCACAGCGTCGTCGGCCTCGTCGACCGCGCCGAGGCCGCCGGCCTGGTCCAACGCGCGCGCGATCCCGACCGGCCGGGCCGCGTGCGCGTCCGCCTGACCGGTCCCGGCGCCGACAAGCTCGCCGACCTCAGCGCACTCCACCTCGAGTGGCTCGCCGAGCACGGCGCCGAGGTGGCTCCCGTCTGGGAGTCGTTCGCGCCCGGGCGTCCCCGAAGGCGGCCGACGGCGGCGAGCTAGTCGATCGGGATGTCCTCGACCCTGCGCTCGGTCGCGGGCTCGTCGAGGCGCTCGAGGTAGTGGTCGATCAGCGCGCGGAGCGTCAGCAGGGCCTCGCGCAGCAGGGCGGTCAGGCGGTCCTGGAGCTCGGGCGGGGCGGCGAGCCGGAGCGCGTCGAGCAGCACGAACAGCGCCGCCGGGTCGGGCGGCGGCGGGGGCGGGGGGACAGCCCGCTCGGGGCCGGCGCCGTTGGCGGCCGGGTCTCCGTCAGCTCGCTGTCGCTGTCCGCCCATCGGCCAACCTTTCGAAGGTCACCTCGAGCGCGCCGTCGGCGAAGCGCGCGCCCGCGGTCTCGTAGCCTGCCAGCGCCGCCGGCAGCATTACCGTCCGCTTCTGGCCGCCGACCCGCACGATCACCTCGAGGCCGACCTTCTTGAGGTCGATGTCGCCGCGCTCGGCGAACGGCAGCGCCAGCCGCAGCGTCGCCCGCCCGTTCTCACCGGAGACGAGCTCGCGCTCGAGGTCTGAGTGCAGCAGCGCCTGGGCCTCGACGCCGTCGAAGACCGCGTCGCCGAGCACGTCGAGCGCCGCGCCGCCGATCGCCTCGCACGGCATGTGCGGCGCGGTCAGCACCGGCACCGGGGCGAACCCGTCGCGGACCAGCTCGAGCTGCTCGCGCTGGTTGGCGTGCCAGCCGGCGAAGTAGCCGTCGGCGGCCTCGTCGGGCAGCACCCGGTTGACCACGACGGCGTCGGTCAGGTAGCCGTAGAGGCTGAGGTAGGTGAAGGTCCGCATCGCCTCCTTGACGACCATCCGGTCCGGTGTGGCGACCAGCCGGATCGAGGTCCGCGTGCGGTCGCGGAGGATCTGGTTCATGTCGACGAGGTTGGCCGCCAGCCGCTCGGCCTCGGCGAAGACCGCCTCGCCCGGCAGCGACACGTCGAGCATCGTCTTGGCGAGCGGGCGCGCGGCGGCGACCAGCCGGCCGCGCACCGGGAAGACCTTCTCCAGCCACCAGGTGCAGATGTCGGGGAACGACAGCAGCCGCAGCGTCTCGCCGGTCGGCGCGCAGTCGACGACGATCGCGTCATAGTCGCCCGAGGCGTCGTGGCGCTTTATCTGCAGCAGCGAGAACAGCTCGTCCATCCCGGGCGGAACCGTCAGCTCGTGGGCTGAGATGCGGTCGACGCCGCGCTCGGTCAGCAGCTCGCCGAGCCAGTCCGAGACGGCGTCCCAGTGGCGCTCCATCTCCTCCTGGGCCTGGATCTCCTGGCCGTGCAGCAGCGGCGCGACCTCGGTCGGGCCCGGCCCCAGCGCCACGTCGAGCGCGTCGGCGAGGCTGTGCGCCGGATCGGTCGACATCACCACCGTCCGCAGCCCCGCCGCGGCGCAGCGGCGGGCCGTCGCGGCCGCGACGCTCGTCTTGCCGACGCCGCCCTTCCCGGTGTAGAGGATGATCCGCCCCGCCGCCATTACGGGAGGGTAGAGAACCGGGCTCCGCAGGCGCCGCCAGAAACGCGTGTGGAGTCTTCTTGGGGATCAACCCCAAGAAGACTCCGCACGGGCGGCGCCTAGGGCGCCGGGCGGGAGTCGATCGTCGCGTTGACGTAGCTGCGCAGGTCGGCGCCGGTGCGCAGCTCCTTGGCGGCGAGGCGGACGCGGTGGACGCCGGCCGCCCTCGGGGTCCAGGCGAACGAGCCGGTGCCGCGGCGGAAGGTCGCCGTCCGGTCGAAGACCGTCTTGCCGTTGCGGGTGATCGTCAGCTGGACCGCGGAGAGCTTCGAGAGCGAGAAGCGGACGGTGGCGGGCTCGCCCTTGACCACCCGCGCCGGGCCGAGCAGCTCGAGCTCGGCCGGGTCGGTCATGTAGGAGCGGAAGTCGCGCGCGGCGTCGCAGTAGACGTCGCGCCGCAGCCGGCTGCACATGCTCGCCGCAAACTCGCGCACCAGCTCGTGGTACTCCCGCGTCGACTCGCCGCCCCGGTAGGAGTACGTCGTCCAGTCGCCGAGGTCGTTGGCGGGCAGCTCCTTGATGACCTCCGGCTCGGCGCGGTCGAACAGGCGCCGCGCCGCCCTGTTGCCGGTGATCTCGGAGTAGTCGTAGAGCCCGATCAGCGCCTGCATGAAGGCGTTGATGATGTAGAGCGACGGCGCGTAGGAGTACTGGAGGTAGTGGACGCCGCCGAACGGCCCCTTCGTCCGCACCCCGACCGGGGCCGGCCGGCGGAACGCGCCCAGCGCCGCGCGCGACTCGCGCAGGTAGGCGTCGTCGCCGAGCAGCTCCCAGGCGCGCGCGAAGGCCTGGATCGCCGTCGCCTGGGCCATGCCGCTGATCCACGGCGGGATCCCGCCGCCGAACTCGAAGTAGTACTCCCAGGTCTTGAACTTGCCGCGCGTGGCGGCGGTCGCGCTCAGCTCGGCCAGCAGCTTCGCGAGGCCGCGGCGGTCGCAGTCGAGGTCGCTCTCCTTCACGCAGGCGCCGTGCATCAGGTTCGCCTGCTTGAAGTTGACCAGCGGCTGGAGCTGGAGCCCGTTGCCGACGTAGTACTCGAAGATCAGCCGGCTGCCGCGGAAGGAGATGTGCGAGCGGTCCGACGGGAACGGCTGACGCGGCCAGTACTGCGCGTTGCGGCGCAGGATCAACATCGTCGCCGGCAGCCGCGAGGCCGTCAGCCGCCGGCGCAGCGCGAGCCCGTCGACGAGCGCGATCGCGTTGCCGAGCTCGGCGCGGCGGCTGCCGCGCAGCCGCCGCTGGGTGGCGCGGGCGCGCATCACGATCCGCCGGTAGCGCTTGAACTGGGCGCGCGTGATCGCCTTGCGCTGGCGGGCGAGGCGCAGCGCGCGCGAGGTCGCCTTGCGTGCGCGGCGGCTGCTGGCCGTCCGGGCGCGCGGGCGCTTGGCGGCGCTCGATCGCGCGCCCCTGGCCCCGTGGCGGCGCTCGCCGCCGGCGCGGCTCGCCGCCG
>JAAYBF010000105.1 GCA_012718975.1 Solirubrobacterales bacterium
GACAGCTTGCGGCAGATGTAGGCGAGGTTGCGCTTCTCCTCGTCGTCGAGGCGCGCGAACGCGTTGGTGACCCGGTCGGAGTGGCCGGGGAACAGGCCCTCGACGAGGTCGCGGCCCGCGTCGGTGAGGACGATCGTCACGGTGCGGCGGTCGGTCTCGTGGCGGACCCGCTCGACCAGGCCGCGGCTGGCGAGCGTCGCGGTCACCTCGGTCGCGTTCGCCTTCGACCACTCCATCCGGCGGCGCAGGGTGCGCAGCTCCAGCGAGCCGCCGGCGGTGGTGAGGACTACCAGCGCCGAGAACCCGGCTGCTGAGACGCCGGCCCGCTCGAGGTCGGCGGCGAGCACCCGCCGCACCGAGATCTCGGCCCGCATCAGCGCCTGCAGCGCACGGTGCGCCAGCGGGTCCACAACCTCGAGGGTCATCTGAGCGGCGATCCTAGGCCCACCGCCGGACGATTCCCGCAAACTGCGGCATCGTCGGGGCCGCGCTGTCGCCGGGCGAGCCAGAGCCGCGCCAGCCAGAGAGGGGCCGTACCCTCCTGCGGCCTAGAACCTGATTCTAGAATCAGGTTCTAGGCCGCAGGAGGGGGTGTACCCCGTCGGGGCCGACGTCAGGCCGAGGCCAGGAGCCGATCAGCGCTGCGCGGCCAGGCGCACTGGCGCCTTGGCGGGCTCGCCCGTGTCGGCGTCGGCAGCCTTGTCCTGGACGACCTTGACGTGCTCGATCTTGCCGGTGTCGACGTACTGCTTGAGGTTCTCGGCCGCCTCCGTCGGGCTCGTGCCCAGCGACGGGATCGAGTGGTCGCCGGTCACCGGCATCGCCTCGCGGTACTCGAACACCGGGGCGGCCGAGCCGACCTGACGGACGGTGTAGACCAGCCGGCCGAGCACCTCGAGCGTCGCCTCGCCGCCGCAGAAGACGAACGCCGTCGGCTCGACGGCGCGCATCGCGCGGGCGACCCGCTCGGGCGGCAGGTCGAAGCGCAGCAGCAGCGAGCGGAACCCGGCGCGCCGGATCGCCAGCTCGAGCGCCTGCACGTGCAGCGACTCGAGGTCGAGCCGCTCGGAGGCGTCGAAGAGGATCACGCCCTGCGGGCGCGTGGGCGTCGGCACGACCCGGCGCGCGGCGTGAATCCAGCCGGTCGCCCAGCGGTGGGCCAGCTCCTGCTCGGCCTCGCGGCCGTCACGGCCCTCGGCGAGCTCGATCGCCGGCAGCAGCACCTCCTCCACCGAACGCTCCACCGAGCGGACCGCGAGGCTCTCCTCCATCACGCGGTCGGCGGACGCCTCGTCGAAGTGGTCGAAGGCGTCGAGCAGCCGGGCCGGCGACGACGGGCCCTCGCCGCGCTGACGCGCGATCTCGATCGCCGAGGAGATGTTGTGGGTCTCCATCAGCGCCCGGCGCAGACCCTCGAGCTCGGCCAGGTCGTACTGGCGGTGGCCGCCCGCGGTGCGGCGCGGCTTCGGGTAGTCGAAGCGCCGCTCCCAGCTGCTCAGCGTGTTCGGGCTGACCCCGAGCAGCTCCGCGGCCGCGTTGGTTCTGATCCCGCTCATCTCTCGCCTGTGTCCTTTCTCACCGCACGAACCCTCTTCGCGTCGTGCCGTTCGCTCATCGGCCCCAAGAGGCCGCGGCTTGAACGGATTTCGCTCCGAACCGCGCAGCAAGTGCGCAGCCTTTGTGACGCGTCGGCGGCGAATGCGCAACTCCTGCACGTCTAGTTGCACGGAGTGGACGGATGTACGAGTGCGGCGCTCAGCGCGCCGGGAGGCGGCCGAACTCCGTCGGCTCGACCGCGATCAGCGCCGCCCGCGGCGGCCCGCAGGTCGAGATCCGCGCCGCCATCGTCCCGACCCGGTCGGCGCGCTCGCCGGTCAGCCGGGCCGGCACCGTCACCGCCTCGCGGGGGCGCAGGGCGGCCTTGGCGACCGTCCGCGCGAGCGCCCGGTCGCCGATCGTGCTCGACAGCAGCTCCGTCACGTCGGTGCCGACCAGCAGCTCCTCGATCCCGAAGATCGCCTCGCCGGCCTCGCTCACCGCCGCTACCCGCAGCGCCCGGTCGACGATCAGGAACGCGCCACCGGCGCCGGGGAGCGCGTCGGACGCGCAGCGCAGCAGCACCCCCATCCCACAGGCGCCGCAGACCCGCTGCTCGAACGGCGGCGGCTCCTCCGCGGCGGGCGGGTCGATCGCCGGCTCGCCGCAGCGGCCGCAGAACCGCCTGCGCGCCGGCGCGTCGTCCCCGGCGAACGCGGGGTCGGGACGTGTCTCGGTGAAGTGCAAGGCCAGAGCGTCGGGGTCAGGCGGCGTCCCGATCCTCGGCGAGGCGGGCGCGCCTGACCCGATGGGAGCACGGGCCCGGGCAAACCGCCCGCCGCCCCGGGGAAATGCACCGCTTCGGCCGGGCAGCCCGCGCGAAGGGCCTCCGCGGGCCGCCCTGCAATAGCCTGGGGCGCCGTCCCCCGTAGAAGGCAAGGAGCGCAATGGCAGTCCAGCAGCAGCTTTGGGGCTCGGAGACGAGCAAGGCGATCGACAACTTCCCCGTCTCCGGCGAGGCGGTGCCGACCCCGGTCGTGCGCATGCTCGGCCACATCAAGGCGGCGGCCGCGCGCGTCAACGGCGAGCTCGGCAAGCTCGACGCCGACGTCGCCGAGCGGATCGCCGCCGCGGGCGACGCGGTCGCGGCCGGTGAGCACGACGACCAGTTCCCCGTCGACGTCTTCCAGACCGGCTCGGGCACCTCGTCGAACATGAACGCCAACGAGGTGATCGCCAACCTCGCCGGCGACGCGGCCCACCCCAACGACCACGTCAACATGGGGCAGTCCTCCAACGACGTGTTCCCCTCCGCGGTCCACCTCGCCGCGGTCTCGGAGACCGTCAACCGCGTCCTGCCGGCGCTCGAGAAGCTTGCGGGGGCTCTCGAGGTCAAGGCCGACGCGTGGCGCGACGTCGTCAAGGCCGGGCGCACCCACATGATGGACGCCGTCCCGGTCACGCTCGGGCAGGAGTTCGCCGGCTACGCCACCCAGATCCGGCTCGGCCACGACCGCGTCCGCGGAGCGCTCCCGCGGGCCTCGCAGATCCCGCTCGGCGGGACCGCCACCGGCACCGGCCTCAACACCCACCCCGAGTTCGCCTCGCGCGTCCGGGCGAAGCTGCGCGAGAGCACCGGCCTCGACGTCGAGGGCCCGGCCGACCCGTTCGAGGCGCAGGCCAACCGCGACTCGCTCGTCGAGCTGTCCGGCGCGCTGAAGGTCGTCGCGGTCTCGCTGACCAAGATCGCCAACGACCTCGTGATCATGGGCTCCGGCCCGCGCACCGGCTTCGGCGAGCTCGCGCTGCCCGAGTTGCAGAAGGGCTCGTCGATCATGCCCGGCAAGGTCAACCCGGTGATCCCCGAGGTCGTGCTCCAGGTCGCCGCGCAGGTGATCGGCAACGACACGGCGATCACCGTCGCCGGCACCCAGGGCAACTTCGAGCTCAACGTCCGCGTGCCGATGATCGCGCGCAACCTGCTCGAGTCGACCACGATCCTCGCGTCCGCGTCGACCCTGCTCGCCGACAAGGTGATCGACGGCCTCGAGCCGGTCGAGGAGATCCTCAGCCGCAACGCCGAGTCGACCCCCGCGATCGCCACCGCGCTCAACCCCTACATCGGCTACGACAAGGCGACCGAGATCGTCAAGGAGGCCGTCGCCTCCCGCCGCACGATCCGCGAGGTCGCGGTCGAGAAGGGCGTCGACGAGGCCACGCTCGACGAGGCGCTCGATCTCCGCAAGATGGCACGCGGCAGCGCGGCGTAGCTGCGCCTGCGGGCCGCTGCCGCTGTCCTCGGTCGGCCATGGACTGCGTCCGATGGCCTCCCTGCGTCGACCCGCACGCTTGCTCCGCCGGAGGTCTTTAGCGATTCTTTCGGCTCGCTTGAGGGTTCCTTTGGGTGAGGCGGCCACCATGGTCCGTGGTTGCCGCGCCGGAGTCCTAGTCTGGGAGGACACGAGTAACGGGGCTCCGGCGCACCCTTGTCACGGTTCGGTAGCAGAGCTGTAACGCATGGTCCAGCGGTGAGTCATACTGATCGGTATGACTCACCGCATGGGATCCAAAGGGCAGGTGGTCATCCCCAAGGCGATCCGCGACGAGCTCGGGATCGCGCCGGGGGACGAGGTGGAGTTCGAGGTCGCAGGCGACGCGGTTGTGGTCCGCCGTCGCGACGACGCCGCCACGCGCCGCGCGCGCATCGAGGCGCTGCGTGGGATCTGGCAGGGGATCGACGGCCTGACGACTGCCGACCTCGAGGCCGAGCGCCGCGCCGAGCGCATCCGCGAGGATGAGAAGGCGGCCCGATGGACGTGACAGTGGTGCTCGACGCCTGGGCGATCCTGGCGCTGCTTCAGAACGAGTCCGCGGCCGCTCGGGTCGGTGAGGCGATGGCCAGCGGCTCGGTTGCCGCCAGCGCGATCAACCTGGGCGAGGTCCACTACCGCCAGATCAGGGTCGTCGGGGCCAGCCGAGCAGACGCGGTGACGGCCGACTTGCGGCGCACGTTGACCGTGGTCGATCCGGATTGGGAGCTCGTGTTGGCGGCCTCGGCCGTCAAGGCGCGCGGCGGACTCTCGTTCGCGGACGCCTTCTGCATCGCTACCGCGGCCCGCCTCGGCGCCCCCGCATGGACCGGCGATCGCGAGATCGTCGCGGCGGCGGATCGCGCCGGGGTCGAGGTGGTCGACCTTCGTGCCTGAGGCTGCGGCGCCCAGGTCTCGCGGGCGGCTCCTTCGCGCTCACAGTCACCTGGCGCCGGACGTCAGTCCATGTTGATCGCGACGTACTTGGTGTCGAGGTACTCGTCGATGCCCTCGTGGCCGCCCTCGCGGCCGAAGCCTGATTGCTTGATGCCGCCGAAGGGGGCGGCGGGGTTGGAGACGATGCCTTGGTTGAGGCCGATCATGCCTGTCTGGAGGC
>JAAYBF010000106.1 GCA_012718975.1 Solirubrobacterales bacterium
CGGGCCAGCCGCCGCCTGATGGTGGCGAAGAAGATCTCCTCCTCCTCATTGCCGGGCTTGTCGAGGATGCCCGGGTCGGTCTCCGCCCTGGCCCCGGTCAGCACCAGCATGGTGGCGTCGCCGCCATCATCGAGGATCATGTTGGCGGTTTCGCCATTGCCCCAGTCGATGATGCTGTCGGTGAAGCTCCAGTACTCCTCGAGCGTCTCGCCCTTGTGGGCGAAGACGGGAATGCCGGCTGCGGCGATCGCCGCGGCGGCGTGGTCCTGGGTCGAGAAGATGTTGCAGGACACCCAACGGACCTCGGCGCCGAGCGCGGTCAGCGTCTCGATCAGGACCGCGGTCTGGATCGTCATGTGCAGCGAGCCCATGATCCGCGCGCCCTTCAGCGGCTGGCTCGCGGCGTACTCCTCACGGGTCCTCATCAGACCCGGCATCTCTACCTCGGCGAGCGAGATCTCCTTGCGGCCGAAGTCGGCCAGGCCGATGTCGGCGACCTTGTAGTCCTGGGTTGCCGTGCTGGTGGTCATCGCTCTCCTTGCTGCGGTGGTCTCGTCTGGAAGGTCAGGCGGCTGCCGGCTCGCTCCGGCCCAGCAGCCGCTCGTGCTTGAGCTGCTCGAAGCGCAGCCAGTCGTCGTCGGCGGCGACGCCCGCGGGCCGGCGCGGCTCGGCGGCCAGCCAGCCCTCGACGGCGTCGCGCAGGCCCGCGTCGCTGCGTAGGCGCAGCGCGAAGCCGACGTCGCCGAGGCTGATGTCGTGCTCGGCGAGCAGCTCGCGCAGCGTGCGCAGGCGTTGCAGCTCGCCCGGCCCGTAGAGCCGGTAGCCGGCGTCCGAGCGGGCGGGCTCGATCAGTCCCTCGCGCTCGATGTAGCGCAGCATCCGGGCCGACCAGCCGGTCGTCTCGGCCGCCTCGTTGATCGTCAGGGCCGCCATCGCGACGGCCAACCTTACCAAGGTCGTGTCAAGGTTTCGGCCGGTGCTGGCGCGATCGGCCCTCCGGTGCGATGATCTGACGTCATATTATCGTCACTGGAGGAGCGATGAAGGGTCTCAAAGGCGTCCAGCACGTATCCAGCACCGTCCGCGACCTCGAGGAGACGCTCGCCTGGTATCGCGACGTGCTCGGCATCGAGCCGTTCATGCGGATGGACGCCGCGGGCGAGGAGCTGTCCGCGGGTCTCGGCGTGCCCGGCGCCGAGCTCGACGTCGCGTTCCTCGACGTCGGCGGCACCTGGGTCGAGCTGATCGAGTACCGCCGCCCCCTCGACGCCGCCCGCGAGCCGTCGCTGCGCCGCTGCGACCACGGCGCCGCCCACATCTGCCTCGAGGTCGAGGACATCCATGCCGCCCACCGACACCTCGTCGAGCACGGCGTTCGCTGCCACGCCGGGCCGAACTACGTCGGCGAGGGCGCCGGGATCCTCGAGGGCGCCTGGTTCCTCTACTTCGACGGCCCCGAAGGACTCATGTACGAGCTCCACCAGATGCCGCCCGGCTTCGACCCTGAGGCCGCGGTCGCAGCCGCGCGCGACGCCGGCTGAGACCGCGTGGAGTCTTGTTGGGGGTCAACCCCCAACAAACTCCACGCGGCCTGGGAGGGGCGGGTCAGGCGGCGTCGGGGCGGCCCAGCGCCGCCTTGAACGCCTCGATCGCCTCGACCGGGGTCGGGTCGATGTCCTCGATCTCGGCCAGCGACACCGAGACGAGGTCGCCGGCCATCGCCAGCGCCATCACCTGGGCGACCGGCGTCTCGCCGCGCGCGTCGACGCGCAGGACCGGCGCGCCGAGCGCGTCGAGGCGCTCCGCGGTCAGCTCCAGCCGCCGCTCCAGGCGCGGATGGAGCCCGTCCATGTGCAGGAAGACCGCGGCGAGCGGAGCCAGGTCGAGACCGCGGCGCCAGCCCTCGATCTCGTTGTGGTTGGACTCCGGCAGCTCGCTCGCGAACGCCGGCAGCTTCGAGTTCTCGTTCAGCTGGGCCTTCCAGCGGCGGGCGACCGCGGCCGTCGGGCCCGCCCCGTGGACGACCGGGATCGTGTCCTCGAGCGCACGGGCGATCGAATCGGCCCCGCTGTCGGTCGCGAGCGCCTCGAGCACCTCGGCGGCGCCCTCGATCTCGCTTCGCAGCGACGGCGCCGCCCCGCACGCGGCCGCGCACTCCAGCGCGCCGACGGTCATGTAGACGACCGCGGCGCGCGGCTGCATCCCCGACGGCACGCCGGCGACCGGTACTCCCGCGGCGCGGGCGCGCTCGGCGAGCGGGCCGCCGGTGGTCAGGGCGACCCGCGGCGCGCCCGCCTCCCCCGCGGCCTCGAAGCAGGCGAGCGTCTCCTCGGTCGAGCCCGAGTAGCTCGAGCAGAGCACGAGCGTGTCCGGCCCGACGTCGGGCGGAAGCTCGTAGCCGCGCACGACCCGCACCGGCGCCCGCGCGCGCGAGCCGATCGCCGCGGCGGCGAGGTCGGCGCCGATCGCCGAGCCGCCCATGCCGGCGACGACGAGGCCCCCGGGCAGCTCGCGCGGGGCGATCCCCGCCGCCTCGACGCGCCAGAGCGCGTCGCCGATCTGGTGCGGCTGGGCGAGGACGTCCTCGATCACGCCAGCGCCTCCCCCGCCTCGACGGCGGTGTCGGGGTCGATCCGGGCGTCGGCGGCCACCACGGCGCCCGGCGCGATCCGCGCGCCCTCGCCGACCATCGCGCCCGCCTCGACGCGCGCGCCGTCGCCGACGCGCACGCGCTCGGCGAGCACCGCCGAGCGGATCTCGCAGTCGGCGCCGACCTGGACGCGGTCGTGCAGCACCGAGCGGTCGACGACCGCGCCGCTGCCGACCGAGCAGTGCGCGCCGAGCACCGACTGCGGGCCGATCCGGGCGCCGGCCGTCAGGCAGCCGGGGCCGATCAGCGAGCCGGTCTCGTCGCGCGGGGCGAGCGCCGACGGGACCGTCCCGGCGAGCAGATCGTAGGTCGCCTCGAGGTAGCGCTCGGGGGTCCCGATGTCGATCCAGTACCCGTCGGCGTGCCAGCCGTAGAGGCCGTCGCCGACCAGCGCCGGGAAGACCTCGCGCTCGAAGGAGACCGCGCGGCCCGCCGGCACGAGCGCCTCGACCACCTCGCGCTCGAGCACGTAGGCGCCGGCGTTGATGCGGTTGGTGGGCACCTCGCCGTCGGTCTTCTCGAGGAACCGCTCGACGCTGCCGTCGGGGTGGGTCGGCACGACGCCGTAGCTGGCGGTGTCGGCGACCTCGATCAGCGCGAGCGTGCAGCGGGCGCCGGTCTGCTCGTGGCGGGCGATCTCGGCGGTGAGGTCCATGTCGCAGAGCACGTCGCCGTTGAGCACCAGCAGCCGCTCGGCGAGCACGCCCTCGTCGAGCGCGAGGCGGACCGGGCCGGCGGTGCCGAGCGGCTCGTCCTCGACCACGTAGCGCAGCCGCATGCCGCCGTAGACGTCGCCGAGCACCGCCCGCACGCCGTCGGAGAGGAAGCCGCAGGAGAGGATCGCCTCGTTGACGCCGTGGCCGCGCAGCCAGTCGAGCATGAAGGTCAGAAACGGCCTGCCGGCGAGCGGGATCACCGGCTTCGGCGTCGTGTAGGTGAGCGGGCGCAGGCGCGTGCCCTGCCCGCCGGCGAGCACGAGCGCCTGCATCAGCGACCGATGCCCTCGTAGGTGAACCCGGCCGCCTCGAGCGCCTCGCGGTCGAGGAAGTTGCGCCCGTCGACGACGACCGGCTGGGCCATCCGCCCGCGCACCTCGCCCGCCCAGTCCAGCTCGGCGAACTCCGGCCACTCGGTCACCAGGACGGCGGCGTCGGCGCCGTCGAGCGCGTCGAGGGCCGTCCCGGCGATCCGCGCCCCGCCGAGCAGCTCCTCGGCGTTCTCGAGTGCGACCGGGTCGAACACCCGCACGTGGGCGCCCTCGCTCTGCAGCCGCGCGGCGAGGACCAGCGCCGTCGCCTCGCGGATGTCGTCGGTGTGCGGCTTGAACGCGACGCCCAGCAGCGCGATCTCGCGGTTGACCAGCGAGCCGAGATGCTTCTGCAGCTTGCCGATCGCCCGCCGCTTCTGCAGGTCGTTGACCTCGATCACCGAGTTCAGCAGCTGGAAGTGGTAGCCGCTGTTGCCGGCGAGCTGCTTGAGGGCGCTGACGTCCTTGGGGAAGCAGCTTCCGCCGAAGCCGAGGCCCGCCTTGAGGAACTTGTCGCCGATGCGCTCGTCGAGGCCCATGCCGCGGGCGACCTCGTTGACGTCGGCGCCGAGCTCCTCGGAGACGTTGGCGATCTCGTTGATGAAGGAGATCTTGGTGGCGAGGAAGGCGTTGGAGGCGAGCTTGATCATCTCGGCGCTGGCGACGTCGGTGCGGACGATCGGCGCGTCGAGCGGCTCGTAGAGGGCGGCGACGCGGCCGGCGAAGCCGTCGGAGTGCTCGCCCGCGCCGACGACGACGCGGTCGGGGCGCATGAAGTCGTCGACCGCCGAGCCCTCCTTGAGGAACTCCGGGTTCGACACGTAGCCGAGCCGCTCACGGCGGCGCTGGATCGCCCGTCCGGTGCCGACCGGGACGGTGCTCTTCATCACGATCGCGTGGTCCTCGGAGTCGCCCAGCTCGGCGACGACGGCTTCGACGCGCGAGAGGTCCGCGTCGCCCGAGTAGGTCGGCGGCGTGTCGACGCAGACGAACAGCAGCCGCGCGTTGTCGAGCACCTCCCCCATCTCGGTCGTGAAGTGCAGCCGCTCGGCGTTGCGCGCGAGCAGCTCCGGCAGGCCCGGCTCGTGCATCGGCACCTCGCCGCGCCCCAGCGCCGCGACCTTCTCGGCGACGATGTCGCGCGCGTAGACGTGATGCCCGAGCTCGGCGAAGCAGGCGGCGGTGCAGAGCCCCACCCAGCCGACGCCGACGACCCCGATCGGTTCTCTCTCAGCCATGGAAGCCGGAGAGGCTATCGCCTGGGTCCGGCGGGCAGCCGCCGTCAGGGCAGCCGCGTCGAGCGGGCGATCGCCATCATCTGCTTCTCGCTCAGGGTCTGCAGCAGCGTGTTGGAGACCCAGTAGGAGGCGCGCGGGGTGCGCCAGGCGACAAGGCGCAGCCGGTCACCCTCCCAGTGCAGCTCGAACTCGCGCTTGCCGACCTTGCGCGTCTCGGTCGGGTTCGCGAGGATCGGCGGATCCTTCCAGCGCGTGCCCTGGATGCCGTAGAACTCGCTCACGTAGGGCCGCTGGAGCACCATCCGGTAGCTGCGCCGGAGCTTGCCCTCCGGGGTCCTGATCGGGTAGACGCGCGTGCCGACGTACTGCGAGTCGCCGACGCGGACCGTCGGGTAGTAGACGGGGAACTTCCTGCCGCCGAGGCCGCGCTCGATCGCGCTGACCGCCTGCTCGAGGCCGTAGACGTCGTCCTTGGCGAGGCCGCCGGGGTCGGCGTCGGCCTTGACCTCGACCTTGCGCTTGCCGGCGCCCTTGCGCCGCAGCGAGCCGCGCGGGCCGGGCGTGTCCTCGGTGCCGAGGAACTGCTGCGCGAGCTTCTTGACGGTCGCGTCGCTGGCGGTGACGTAGCTGGGCGTGTTGGTGGCCTCGTCGCCCGCCGTGATCCCGACGTCGTCGCCCTCGAACTTGACGTGGCGGATCGGCTGGCCGACCGAGAACAGCCCGAGCTTGATCAGCCTCAGCAGCTCGGCGCGGTCCTTGAGCTGGCGGTCGGAGGTCGTGTACCTGCCGAAGATCTCGATCAGCTCGTCGCGGTCGTCGAAGAGCTCGCGCGCGCCCACCTGCTGCTTGGCGTCGCGCAGCAGGTCCTGCTGGCGGATGCCGCGCACGAGGTCGGAGTCCTCGTGGCGGAAGCGGGCGTACTGGAGCGCCTTCTCGCCGCACATCCGCTGGTAGCCGGACGGCACGTCGATGAACGCGTACTCGGCGCTGTCGTTGTAGTAGCGGCGGTCGACGTCGGTGTAGATGCAGCCGAGCGAGTCGATCGCCTTCTGGAAGCCCTGGAAGTCGACGTTGATGACGTGGTTGATCGAGAGGCCGGTGAGCTCCTTGACGGTGCGCAGCGTCAGCCGCGGCCCGCCTAGCGTGTAGGCGGCGTTGATCTTGTCGACGCCGTGGCCGGGGATCTCCACGCGCAGGTCGCGCGGCAGCGACATCAGCGCGGTCGCGTTCTCCTCCGGGTTCAGCCGCACGAGGATGATCGTGTCCGAGCGCGCGCCCGTCCCGGCGCCGCCGTCGACCGCGTCGTCGGGACGGCGGTCGGAGCCCAGCAGCAGGATCGTCTGGGCCTCGCCCGGATCGGTCTCCGCCAGCTCCTTGCCGAGCGCCAGATCCTCGTGCTGGTCGAGCGCGTCCACGACCTTGTCGATCTCGCGGAACGCCGCGACCGCCGTCGCCGACGCGGCCGCGAAGATCACCAGGAAGGCGCCGAGGAAGAGCTTCTTCCAGATGCCGGGCCGGTTGCTGTCGTCGAAGGGCTGCATTCGGGGCCTGTCTCAGGCGATCCGCAGATCGGTACGCCGTGCATCTTGAGCGATGGAGTCGACGAAACGGACGAGCGCGTCACGGTAGCGGGCGAGCGAGTCGATCGAGACCCACTCCGCCGGGCCGTGGTGGCCCTCCCCCGCCGGGCCGAACTCGACCCCCGGAACCCCCGCGCGGATGAACGAGATCACGTCGGAGGTGCCGTCGCGGCCGACGGCGATGCTCTCGCCGCCGTCGGTGACCGCCGCGACCGCGTCCGCCAGCAGCCTGACGTGAGGCTGCTCGCGGTCGACGACGATCGGCTCGCGGTGGAAGACGTGGGCGATCTCGGCGCCCTCGAGCGCCCCGATCGCGGCGAGGATCTCGTCGGCGTCCTGGCCCGGCAGGTAGCGGATGTCGACGTCGATCGCGCAGTGGTCGGGCACCCGGTTGATCGCGTCGCCGCCGAGGATCCGGCCGAGGCTGATCGACGGCCGGTCGAACATCTCCGAGGACTCGCGCGTGAACGGGAGCGTCTCGATGCCGCGGAAGACGTCGACCGCCTTGAGCACCGCGTTGTCGCCCAGCCACGGGGTCGAGCCGTGCGCGGAGCGGCCGCGGACGTCGATCCGCATCGCCAGCACCCCCTTGGCCTGGATGCCGATGTGGAGGTTGGTCGGCTCGCCGGTGATCGCGAAGTCGCCGACGTAGCCGCGCTCGACGATCCGGTCCGAGGCGCGCATCCCCTCCTCCTCGCTGGTCTCCTCGTCGGAGACGATCACCAGGTGGACGCGGACCGCCTGCTGGGCGGCGAGCCGGCAGGTGGCGGCCATCATCGCCGCCAGGCCGCCCTTCATGTCGTAGGCGCCGCGGCCGTAGAGACGATCCCCGTCGACGCGCGGGGTGAACTGGACCGGGTCGCCCGGCACCACGTCGAGGTGGCCGTGCAGGACGACCGTCGGCCCGTCGTCGGCCCCGACCGTCGCGGCCAGCAGCGGCCGGCCGTTGTGAAGCTCCGCCTGCACCTCGACGTCGTGGGAGTCCAGCCATCCCTTCACGAAGGCGGCCGCGGCATGCATGCCGTCGAGCGTCGCCGTGTCGTAGGTGATCAGGCGCTCGGTGAGGGAGCGCTCGTCCACTGCCGGCCCAGGATAGTGCGTGTGAGCAGGGGCGCCGCCAGCAGGATCATCGCCGGCTCGAGCGGCATCCGGTAGCGGTAGTTGCCGTAGAGCACGAACCCGTAGAGCACCAGCGACGCGGCGATCAGCAGCCAGAGCGCCCGCTCGGGCGGGGGGACGGGCCGCGACCGCCAGGCCGCCAGGGCGGCGAGCACGGTCAGCGCGAGCAGGCCGTAGAAGAACGCGTCGGCGACGGCGCCGAGCGGGACCGCGAGGTCGTTGGACATCGCCTCCGGCTCCCCCGCCGCGCCCGGCAGCACCCACTGGAACAGGGCGGTCGAGTCGCCGCGCAGCAGCCAGCCGAGCTTCAGCGGCACCAGCAGCGCCTCGCGCCCCGGGTTGGCGAGCATCCAGTCCAGCGCCTCCGAGCGCAGCGCCGCGGCGTCCTCGATCTCCTTGACGCGCGGCGGGGCGTCGGGGTCGGCGCCGGTCACCGTCCGCTCGCCCACGGCGTAGGTCGGGCCGCCGTGCGCCGAGGGGTTGTGGCCCGACCAGAACGTCTGGGCGCCGTTGGTCGACACCGGGACGAAGGCGTCCATCTGGACGGCGTTGCGGGCGGTCCAGCCGCCGACGACGAGCACCAGCCCGAGTGCCAGCGCGGCGAGCTGGCGCGGCGCCGGGCGCCACCAGGTCGCGAGCGGGAACAGGACGAGGACGAGCCCCTCGCCGCGCGTCTGGGCGGCGACGCCGATCGCGAGCCCGACCGCCGCCCAAGACCACCAGCGGCCGGGCGGCAGCACGAGGCAGAGCGCGAGCACCGCGACCACGAGCGTCGTGTAGAGCGTCTCGGCGAGCAGCACGTCGGTCATGAACACCTGGCCCGGGAAGACCGCCAGCAGCGCGCCCGCGACGATCGCCTCGGGCCGGCCGTGCATCCGCCGCGCGCAGAGGTAGACCAGTGGCACCGCGATCGCCCCGAGCAGCGCGTTGAGCAGCTCGCCCGCGACCGGCTCGGCGCCGAACAGCCAGTAGACGAGGCCGAGCAGCGCCGGGAAGACCGGCGGCCAGCGGGCGGTCGGCTCGCCGAGCCAGCTGTAGCCGGCGCCGTCGGCGAGCTGGAGCGCGGTCTGGTGGTAGAAGGAGGTGTCGTTGAAGGCGAGCCCGCGTCGCTGGACCGCCAGCACCCAGGCGACGCGGAGCGCCAGGGCGCCCGCGAGCAGCAGCAGCGCCCAGCGCAGATCCGCCCTGTCACGACCTTGTGCCGATTGGCTCGCAGTCACCCGCGGTCAACCTATCGCCGCTAACGTCGAGCCGTGCACATCCTCGTGCTCGCGGACCGCGACTGGACCCATCCGCAGGGCGGCGGCTCGGGCGCGAACCTCCACGAGCAGGTCCGCCGCTGGCTTGCCGCCGGGCACCGGGTGTCGGTCATCTGCTGCCGCTACCGCGGCTGCCTGCCGGTCGAGCGCGACGGCGCGCTGACGATCCACCGCGTCGGCGGCCGCTCGACCGTCTTCCCGCGCGCGATCTGGCGTCAGTCGCGCGGCCGCCTCGTCCCCGACGCCGACGTCGTGCTCGAGGTCGTCAACGGCATCACCTTCCTCACCCCGCTGTGGCTGCGCACCCCGCGCGTCGTGCTGATCCACCACATCCACCGCCGCCACTACGTCGAGGAGATGGGCCGCTGGCGCGGCCGGCTCGCCGCGCTGTGCCTCGAGACGCTCCCGCTGCGGCTGCTCTACGGCCAGGCGCGCTTCCTCACCGTCTCGCGCGCGGCGGCCGAGGAGATCGCCGAGCACACCGTGCCGATGGAGTCGATCTCGGTCGTGCGCAACGGGGTCGAGCTCCCGGACGGGCCGGCGCCCGCCCGCGCCGAGCGGCCGACGCTGCTCTTCCTCGGCCGGCTCAAGCGCTACAAGCGGATCGAGCTGGTGCTCGACGCGCTGGTGCAGCTGCCCGGCGCCGAGCTCGAGATCGCCGGCGACGGCGAGCACCGGCCAGAGCTCGAGCGGGCGATCGCCGACCGCGGCCTCGCCGACCGCGTCCGCCTCCACGGCCACGTCGACGAGCGGCGCAAGCGCGAGCTGCTCGGCTCGGCCTGGGTGAACGTGACCGCCTCCTCGAACGAGGGCTGGTGCCTGACGGTGATGGAGGCCGCCGCGGCCGGGACGCCGAGCGTGGCGATCGCCGAGGGCGGCCTGCGCGAGTCGATCGTCGACGGCGAGACGGGCCTGCTCGCGCAGCGGCCCGAGGACCTCGCGCCCGCGCTCGCGCGCGTGCTCGGCGACGCGGAGCTGCGCGCCGAGCTCGGCGACCGGGCGCGGCGGCGCGCCGACGGCTTCGGCTGGGACGCGACCGCGGCCGAGAGCCTCGCCGCGCTCGAGGCCGAGCGGGAGTCGGGGCGGCGGCCGACGGCGGCGCTGAGCGCGCTCGCGCGCACCGACATGGCGCGCGCGGGCGGCCTGGCGGCGGCGGTGATCGTCGCCAACGTGATCGCGCTCGCCTTCACGATCGTCTTCGCGCGGATGCTCGGCGCGTCCGGCTACGGCTCGCTGGCGGCGCTGCTGTCGGCGTTCATCATCCTGATGGTCCCCGGCTCGGCGCTGCAGATCGCGGTCGCGCGCGAGGTCAGCGCCGGCGGCCCCGAGGCGGGCGCCGGGATCCGCCACTGGATCGCCCGGATCGCGCTCGGCGCGGTGCTCGTCGCGGTCGCGGCGGTCGCGCTGCGCGACGTGCTCGGCGCGATCCTCAACGTCGAGGCGGTCTGGGCGGCGGCGGCGGTCCCGGTCTGCGCGTTCCTCTGGATGATCGTCTCGGTCGAGCGCGGCGCGCTGCAGGGCTACCGCCGCTACCGGATGGTCGCCGGCAGCCTGATCGGCGAGGCGCTCGCGCGGCTCGCGTTCGGCGTCGCGCTGGTGCTCGTGGGTCTCGACGTGACCGGGGCGTTCCTCGCGACGCCGCTGGCGCTGGTCGCCGTCGCGCTCGTGCTCGCCCGTCCGCTCGCCGCCGAGCTGCCGGTCCAGAGCGTGCGCCGGCCGCTGCTCGACCTGCTCTCGGGCGCCTGGATCCCGGTCGTCGGGCTGACGCTGCTGTTCGCGCTCCAGGAGGTCCACGTGATCGTCGTCAAGCACGAGGTCTCCGACGAGCTCGCCGGCTCCTACGGTGTCGCCGCGGTCGCGGCCAAGGCGATCATCTGGGTGGCGGTCGGGCTCGGGATGTACCTGCTGCCGGAGGCCGCGCGGCGCAGCCAGCAGGGGATCGACCCGCGGCCGGTGCTGGTGCGCACGCTGGCGCTGATCGCGCTCGCGGCGCTGCCGATGGTCGCGCTCTACGCCGTCGCGGCCGGGCCGCTGCTCCGCGTCGTGTTCGGGCCCGACCTCACCGGCGCCGCCGCCGCGCTCCCGTGGCTCGGGCTGGCGATGGCGCTGCTCGCCTGCGCTTATCTTGCGGTCCAGTACCTGCTCGCGCTGCGCCGGTCCGCGTTCGTCTGGGTGCTCGCGGTCGCCGCGGCGCTCGAGATCGGCGCGCTGGCGGTCGTCGGCTCGGACCTCACCGTGGTGGCACTGACGCTGTTCGCGTTGCAGGCGACCTGCGCGGCGATCGTGCTGACGCTGTCGCTGCGCGCCCGCCCGCGGCCGGGGGCGCTCGTCGCGTGATCGACGCGGCGACGCGCGTCGTCGCCGGGCGACCGGGCCCCTGCACGCGGCGGCGACTGACGCGTCGGGGAGGATCCGCGCCGTGAGCATGCGTGCGAAGTGGCGGCTGTTCCGCCGCGAGAAGGAGGACCCGGTCCCCTTCTACACGCTGCTCGCCCAGGAGGCGGCGGCAGACCTCGACCGCCGCCACGGCCCGCTGCGCGGTCAGCGGCTGCTCGACCTCGGCTGCGGACCGGGCTTCTACACCGACGCCCTGCGCGCGACCGGCGCGGAGGTGATCCCGGTCGACAACTCCGAGGAGGAGCTGGCGCTCGCCGGCGGCCCGCCGGAGGGGGCGCTGCTCGCCGACGCGGGCGCGCTGCCACTGCCCGACGGCTCGGTCGACGGCGTGTTCTGCTCGAACCTGCTCGAGCACACCCCTGACGCCGCGCCGGTGATCGCCGAGATCGAGCGGGTGCTGCGCCCCGGCGGCTGGGCGTACGTGTCGTGGACGAACTGGTACTCGCCGTGGGGCGGCCACGACATGACCCCCTACCAGTACCTGGGCCCGAAGCTGGGGCCGCGGCTCTACGAGCGCCGCCACGGCCCGCCGCGCAAGAACGGCTACGGCGACGGGCTGTGGGCCTGCCACATCGGGCCGACGCTCGCGCTCGCGCGGTCGCGGCCGGGGCTCTCGGTCGAGCGCGTCGAGCCGCGCTACTGGCCCTGGGCGGCGCCGGTCTGCCGGGTGCCGGGGCTGCGCGAGGTCGTCACCTGGAACTGCGTCATCCGCCTGCGGCGCGTCGATCCCGCCGACCGCCGCGCGGATTCCATCGATGTCGACGTTGCGGCGAATATGTCGCCGCAACGTCGACATCGATCGGCCGCCCGGTCCGGAGAGCGGCCGGCGGCGGTCGCGGCGGCGCGGGACGTCGAGGGCTGGATGACCGAGCCGCAGCTGGGCCGGCTGTGGGACGCGGTCGCCGACGCCGCCGAGGATGCGGCGGCGGGCGCCGAGGAGAACACGGCCGGCGGCGCGACAGGAGAGCCCGCCGGCGACGGCCGCGTCCACGCGGGTCCGACGGTCGTCGAGATCGGCAGCTTCCGCGGGCGGTCGGCGATCGTGCTGGCGTTGGCGGCCGGACCGGACGGGAGGGTCGTCGCGATCGATCCGCACGCCGGCAGCGACCGCGGGCCCGGGGAGATCGCCGGCGACGGCGACCGCGGCGCAGCCGACCACGACGCCTTCCACGCCAACCTCACCGCGGCCGGGGTCGCCGACCGGGTCGAGCACGTGCGCGAGTTCTCCGCCGCCGCCCACGACCGGGTCGCCGCCGCGATCGACGTGCTCCACGTCGACGGCGCCCACCGCTACCGCCCGGCGCGCGACGACATCGCCGGCTGGGGCGCACGCGTGCGGCCCGGCGGGCGGATGCTGATCCACGACTCCTTCAGCTCGATCGGCGTCACGCTCGCCCAGCTACGGCTGCTCATGGCCTCGCCGCGCTGGCGCTACGCCGGCCGCGACGGCTCGCTCGCCGAGTACGTGCGCGCCGACCTCAGCGGCCGCGACCGCGTCGCCGACGCGGCCCGCCAGCTCGCCCAGCTGCCGTGGTTCGCCCGCAACGTCGCGGTCAAGGTCGCTCTGACCCTGCGCCTGCGTCCGCTCGCCCGTCTGCTCGGCGCGGACGGCTGGCCCTACTGACCGCCAGCGCGAGCAGCACCCAGACCGCGACCGCCACCCAGTGCGCGCCGGTGAGGTCGGCGGCGAACTCGGAGTTGAAGCCGCGCGCGTCGTCGGGCGGGA
>JAAYBF010000107.1 GCA_012718975.1 Solirubrobacterales bacterium
GCGATCCCGCCCGGCCGCTTCCAGGGCCGCGACGTGACGATCCAGGACGTCTTCGAGGCCGTCGGCGCGCACGCCGCCGGGCGGATGACCGACGCCGAGCTGCACGACCTCGAGGCGGCGGCCAGCCCCGGTGCCGGCGCCTGCGGCGGCCAGTTCACGGCGAACACGATGGCGATGGCCTTCGAGATGCTCGGGATCTCGCCGATCGGCGCGTCGCTGGTGCCCGCCCAGGACGGCGGCAAGGCCGCGGCCGCCGACGCCGCCGGCCGCCTCGTCGTCGACGTGCTGCGCCGCGGCGTGCGGCCCAGCGAGGTCATCACCCGCGCCGGCCTCGAGAACGCGATCGCCGCGGTCACCGCCAGCGGCGGCTCGACCAACGGCGTGCTGCACCTGCTGGCCGTCGCGCGCGAGGTCGGCGTCGAGCTGTCGATCGACGACTTCGACCGCATCGCCGAGAGCACGCCGCTGCTCTGCGACCTAAAGCCCGGCGGGCGGTTCGTCGCGCGCGACCTGCACGCCGCGGGCGGGGTCGCCGTGCTGGCGGCGCGGCTCGACGAGCTCGGCGTGCTGCGCCGCGACGCGCTCACCGTCGGCGGGCAGACGCTCGGCGAGATCGCCGACGGCGCGCGCGAGACCCCCGGCCAGGAGGTCGTCCGCCCGCTCGCCGATCCGCTCAAGGCGACGGGCGGCCTGGCGATCCTGCGCGGCAACCTCGCCCCGGAGGGCGCGGTGATCAAGCTCGCCGGCCACGACCGCCGCCGCCACGTCGGCCCCGCGCGCGTCTTCGAGCGCGAGGAGGAGGCGATGGCGGCCGTCACCGGCGGGGCGATCGAGCCCGGCGACGTGCTGGTGATCCGCAACGAGGGGCCGGCGGGCGGTCCGGGCATGCGCGAGATGCTGGCGGTGACCGGGGCGATCAACGGCGCCGGGCTCGGCGAGTCGGTCGCGCTGATCACCGACGGCCGCTTCAGCGGCGCGACCCACGGCTTCACCGTCGGCCACGTCGCGCCCGAGGCGGCGCGCGGCGGGCCGATCGCCGCCGTCCGCGAGGGGGACGAGATCGTGATCGACGTCGACGAGCGGCGGATCGACGTTACGCTGGCCGAGACGGAGATCGCCGCCCGCGTCGCCGCCTACGAGCCGCCGGATTCGCCCGACCGGACCGGTGCGCTCGCCAAGTACGCGGCGCTCGTCGGCAGCGCCTCCGAGGGCGCGGTGACGCTCGCCGACGGCCGCTGAGCGCCGTTCGCACCGCATCGCGGTGCATCTGCACACCCTGCCACGGCCAGAACGGTGCGCATGCACATTGTGCGGTCCGCGGGGCTCTGGTCAGATGCCGGCATGCAGCGGCTCCCTCGCGCAGACGCCTTCGAGTACGACATGGCGGCGCGCGAGCCGAAGCTCACCGTCGCCCAGGGCGAGCGGTTCGTGCTCGAGACCGAGGACGCCGAGAGCGGGCTGATCCGCTCGGAGTCCGACCTGCCGACGCCCGAGACGCTCGGCGAGCGCTGGGCGCGCGAGGAGTCCAACCCGGTCGCCGGGCCGGTCGCCGTAGAGGGCGCTCGCGCGGGCGACGTGCTCGCGGTGACGATCCACGACATCGTCGTCGACGAGCAGGGCTACACCGCCTTCATCCCCGGCATCGGACCGCTGCACGACTCCGCGCGCTACCCCGACTGCCACGGCCCGTTCACCCGCATCGTCCGCCACCTCCCCGGCCCGAGCGGCACGACCTCCGACGGCGTCGGCGTGCTCGACGAGTCCACGCGCTGGAACCTGCTGCCCCACATCGGCACGATCGGGACCGCGCCGCTGCGCGCCGCCGCCGCCGGCGCCGACACCGTCTACGGGCAGGGCGCCCACGGCGGCAACATCGACTGCCGCGACATCAGCCGCGGCAACACCGTGCTGCTGCCGGTCGCCGTCGACGGCGGCCTGCTCTACGCCGGCGACGTCCACGCCTCCCAGGCCGACAGCGAGTACTACGGCGTCGCCGACGAGACGCGCGCCGAGCTGACGCTGAGCTGCCGCGTGCTGTCAGGGCGCTCGATCCCCGCTCCACGCGTGGTTACCCCCGAGTCGATCGTCCAGCTGCACAGCGCCAAGCCGCTGGAGGACGCGATCGGCCAGGCGTTTCTGTGGATGATCGACTGGCTGGTGGAGGACTTCGGCTTCGCCCCGCGCGACGCTTACATGCACATGGGGATCAATCCCGACGTTCGCATCAACGTGTACCAGATGACCAAGCTCGGTCGATTGAACTACACGGCGGGCGTGCAGTTTCCAAGAAAGCAACTTCCCGACACCGGGGCTGAGCTACTGCCCTCATAGCCGCCCGAAGATGTGGGCGGCCGCCCATTGCACCGAAACTCGATGCGCGGTCTCATGGTTCACATCTGATGGCACTGACTTGCGAGATATGTGCAGGTGATGCGCCCGGGCCGGTCGCCCTGGTGGCCGGCGCCGACCGCGACGCCCGCGTCCCGGTCGACGAGGTGCTGGCGATCGCCGCCTCGCTCGATCCCGCGACCGTCGCCCAGCGTCTGGTCGGCGTCGTGGCACGCGTCGCCGGCGCCGCCGAGGCCTGCCTCTACCTCTTCGACGAGGAGAGCCAGGAGCTGGTCGCCGCCGCGGCCGGCAGCGGCGTCCCGCTCGACCGGCTCGGTCCGGTCCGGGTCGCGCTCGGCGACGGGGCGATCGGCTGGGTCGGCGCCTCGCGCGAGCCCCAGGGCGTCGGCGCCGGCGGCGACGACGGCCCCGACGGCAGCCCGCCCGAGCTCGCCTGCATGCCGCTCGTCGCGCCCGGCGACCGGCTCGTCGGCGTGCTCGCCGTCTGGGCGCAGCCCGGCCAGCGGCTGGACCGCGACCGTGCCGCCGCGCTCGAGCGGCTCGCTCCCGCGGCGGCCGTCGCGCTCGAGCAGGCCCGCCGCCACGCGACCGTGACCCGCCGTGCCCGCGCGCTCGAGCGGGTCGCCGAGGTCGCCGCGATGACCACCGCCGGCATCCCGACCGCCCGCATGCTCGATTTCGTCACCGAGGTCGCGCGCGACCTCGTCGGCGCCGAGGTCGCGGTCACGCTCGCGACCGATCCCGCCGGCGGCGACCGGATCGCCGTGCGCACCGCCGACCCCGGCGCGTCGGCCGACCAGCGCCGCCGCGTCCAAGCCGTCCGCCGCGAGCTGCTCGCCGTCGACGCCCAGATCCGCCGCGGCGGCAACGGCTGGCCGGTGGCGGCCGAGAGCATCAGCGCCCGGCTGCGGCCGTGGCTCGGTGCGGTGGCGACGGTGCCGCTGCGCGTCGCCGGCGAGGAGCTCGGCGTGCTCTGCTGCCTGCGCACCGAGGACGAGCGCTTCACCGGCGAGGACCACTCGGTGCTGACCACCGTCGCCAGCCAGGCGTCGCTGGCGCTCAAGAACGCGCTGCTCGGCGCCGAGCGCTCCCAGCAGCAGAACGAGTTCGGCGCGTTCGTCCGCGACCTGACCGCCGGCCGCCTCGACGCCGGGCTGATCCGCGTCCAGGCCGCCGCGCTCGGCCTCGACGGCGCCTGCGGCCACCGCTTCGCCGTCGCCGCGCTCGCCGCCGACGACCGCGCCCGCCAGGCCGGCGGCGACCGCGCGCTGGCGATCGCCCAGCTCGGCCGCGGCCTCGCCGAGCTCGCGCCCGACGCCCGCCACGCGGCCGGCCCGCGCGAGGTCGTCGCGCTGCTGCCCGAGCGGCCCGACGGGGATCGCCTCGGCGAGCTGCGCGCGCGGCTCGCGCGGCTCGCCGAGACTGTCGGTGAGCGGACCGGCGTCGCGGTCACCTTCGGGGTCTCCCAGCCGACCGAGTGCCTCGACGACCTGCGCGCCGCGCTCACCGAGGCGCGCGAGGTGGTCGCCGCCGGCGCGGGCGCGGGACCGGTGCTGACCCTCGACGACGTCAGCCACCGGCTGCTGCTGCGCCGCGCCGCCGACTACGCCACCGACGGCGACCGCTACTCGACCGCGATCGACGCGATCGCCGAGTACGACCGGGTCAACGGCAGCGAGCTGCTGCACACGCTCGAGATCTTCCTGCACGTCCGCAGCCGCAGCGAGGCGGCCCGGGCGCTCTACGTGCACCGCAACACGCTGGCTCAGCGGCTGCGGCGCATCGAGGAGCTCACCGGGTTGGCGGCTTCCGACTCCGAGGAGTGGTTCCCCCTCCAGCTCGCGCTGGAGATCCATCTCCTCCGTCATCCGCGAGGGCCGGCGCGGTGACGTCCCCCGACCAGGCCGATCAAACGATCCCCCCAACAAGGAGCGGAAAGCCCATGAAGTCCAGACCCCTCAACCTCCTCGCGCTGCTGGCGCTGCTCGTCGCCGGCCTGCTCACGGCCTGCGGGAGCGACGACTCCGGCGACGAGACCGCGGCGAGCAGCGGCGGCGGCGGCGCCGACTGCACCCCGGCGAACGAGTTCGACACCATCAAGGAGGGCAAGCTGACCGTTGTCGGCTTCGAGCTGGCTCCCTACACCACCTTCGCGGGCGGTGAGCCGGACGGGATCGACGTCGACGTGATCAAGGAGATCGCCGAGAACGAGTGCCTCGAGCTCGAGATCACCGAGCTGGCCTCGGCCGCGGTGATCCCGGCGATCCAGAGCGGCCGCGCGGACGTCGCGATCGGCGACTGGAACCGCACCAAGGAGCGCGAGGAGATCATCAACCAGACCGACCCGATGTACCTCGACACGGTCGGGTTCGTCTCGGCGGAGGGCATCTCCAAGCCGTCGGACCTCCAGGGCAAGCAGGTCGCCAGCGTCGCCGGTGCCTACTGGAACGAGGAGCTCGACACCTTCTCCGACAGCGACCTCAAGCTGTACCAGTCGTGGGGCCAGCTCTACGACGACCTGCAGGCCGGCCGCGTCGACGTCGGCGTGACCTCCTACGCCCAGGCGGTCCACACCCTGCAGGAGAAGGGCGGCGACCTCAAGGTCGAGCAGGCCGCGGCCGACCCGGGCTTCTCGGCCTCGACCAAGCCGGGCCAGGCCGACCTGCCGCACACGCTCGGCAACGACGCGATGAAGGCGGCGCTGAACGCCAACATCGCCGAGCTCAAGCAGAGCGGACGGCTGGCGGAGATCGTCGAGGCCTGGGGCCTCGACCCGGCGATCGTCGAGACCGGCCCGCCGACGTTCAAGTAGCGCGAGCCGGGTAGGGAGCGTCGCGGAAGCGGGCCGGCCGGAGTCCACCGGCCGGTCCGCGCGGCGCACCGCCTCCGACGGGAGAGGAGACAGATGGGAGCCTGGAGAGTCGCCGCCCGCGACGAGCTGCGCGACACCCGCGTGGCGGTCGCCGCCGACGGCGAGGAGGTCGTGGTCTTCGCGGTCGGCGACGGGCTCTACGCCTACGCCAACCGCTGCCCGCACGCCGGCGGCCCCGTCTGCCGCGGCCGCGTGATGCCGGGCGTCGCCCCGGAGCTCGACGGCGAGGGGGCGGTCGTGCGCCAGCGCTTCGACGACGGCGACCTGCGCCTCGTCTGCCCCTGGCACGGCTGGGAGTTCGAGCTGGAGACCGGGGTCTGCGTCAGCGACCGGCGCCGGCGGCTGCGGTCCTACGAGGTCGAGGAGCGCGACGATGGCGTCTACGTCGTCGCCTGAC
>JAAYBF010000108.1 GCA_012718975.1 Solirubrobacterales bacterium
CTCGTCGTCGGCACCCACGCGCTGATCGAGGACACCGTCGAGCTCGCCGCGCTCGCGGTCTGCGTCGTCGACGAGCAGCACCGCTTCGGCGTCCGCCAGCGCGCCGCGCTCGACGCCAAGGCCCCCGGCGAGCTGGCCCCGCACGTGCTGCACATGACCGCCACCCCGATCCCGCGCACGCTCGCGCTGACCGCCTACGGCGACCTTGACGCGACCGTCCTGCGCGAGCTGCCCGCCGGCCGCAAGCCCGTCGAGACCTTCGTCGTCGACGGCGCGCGGGCGCGCGCACGCGCCTACGAGCGGATCCGCGAGGAGATCGCCGCCGGCCGCCAGTGCTTCGTCGTCTGCCCGCTCGTCGAGGAGTCAGAGGCGCTCCAGGCGAAGGCCGCGACCGTCGAGGCCGAGCGGCTCGCCGCGACCGAGCTGCGCGACCACCGCGTCGCCCTGATCCACGGCCAGATGGGCGCCGCCGCCAAGCAGCAGGCGATGCGCTCCTTCGCCGCCGGCGACGCCGACGTGCTCGTCGCCACCAGCGTGATCGAGGTCGGGATCGACGTCCCGAACGCGACGGTCATCCTGATCGAGGCCGCCGAGCGCTACGGCCTCTCCCAGCTCCACCAGCTCCGCGGCCGCGTCGGCCGCGGCGGCCACCCGTCGCTGTGCATCCTGCTCGGCGACCCGAAGCTGCCGCGGCTCAAGGCGCTCGCGAGCGAGCGCGACGGCTTCCGGCTCGCCGAGATCGACCTCGAGCTGCGCGGCGCCGGCGAGGTGCTCGGCACGCGCCAGTCCGGCCTGCCCGAGTTCCGCGTCGCGACGCTCCCCGACGACATCGAGCTGCTCGACCGCGCCCGCGCCCGCGCCCGCGACCTGCTCGCCGCCGACCCGCGCCTGCAGCGGCCCGAGAACGGCCTGCTGCGCGCCGCGGTGATCGAGCGGTTCGGCTCCGACCTCGACCCGATCCCCGCATGAGGGTCGTCGCCGGCGAGCTGCGCGGCCGCCGTCTGCACGCTCCCGCCGGCAGCGCCACCCGGCCGACCGCCGACCGGGTCCGCGAGGCGCTGTTCTCGATCCTCGGCGACGCCGTAGTCGACGCCGCCGTGCTCGACCTCTACGCCGGCTCCGGCGCGCTGGCGATCGAGGCGCTCTCGCGCGGGGCGGCCGGCGCCGAGCTGGTCGACAGCTCGCGCGCCGCGATCCAGGCGATCGAGCGCAACCTCGCCGAGCTCGGCCTCGAAGCCGTCGTCAGGCGCCGCGACGCGCTCGCCCAGCTCGCCGACGCCGCCGCCGCCGGCCGCACGTACGACCTCGTCTTCGCCGACCCTCCGTATGATGCCGCGAGCCGGGTCGGCGCCCGCCTCGCCGATCTCCTGCCGCCAGTCCTGCACCGAGACGCCCTGATCGTGACCGAGTCGAACAAGCGCGACCCGCTGACCCTGCCGTTCCCGCTCCTACGCGAGCGGACCTACGGCGACACCCGGATCGCCGTCCACCGCCATGGCTGAGCGCACCAGCGGAACAGCCGTCTGCCCCGGGTCCTACGACCCCGTCACCCTCGGCCACATCGACATCATCACCCGCGCCTCCCAGGTCTTCGACCGCGTCGTCGTCG
Source organism: Solirubrobacterales bacterium (assembly GCA_012718975.1). Taxonomy (GTDB): domain Bacteria; phylum Actinomycetota; class Thermoleophilia; order Solirubrobacterales; family Thermoleophilaceae; genus JAAYBF01. The sequence continues at coordinate 1,610 of JAAYBF010000108.1, forward strand.
GCGTCGTCAACCAGCCCGTGCGCAAGCAGAAGACCGTCTTCACCGCCGAGCAGCGGGTCGCGTTCATCACCGCCGAGGTCGCCCCGCTCGGCAACGTCGAGGTCCAGGCATTCGACAACCTGCTCGTCGAGTTCGCCCGCGAGAACGGCGCCAAGGCGATCGTCAAGGGCCTGCGCGCGATCTCCGACTTCGAGTACGAGTTCGAGATGAACCAGCTCAACCGCAAGATGGCGCCCGACATCGAGAGCATGTACCTGATGGCGGCCCCCCAGTACAGCTTCCTCAGCTCCAGCGGTGTCAAGGAGCTCGCGATGTTCGGCGGCGACTTGACCGGACTGGTCCCCGCGCCTGTAGCCTCCCAGTTGAAGGAAGCGCTGGAGCGCTGACGAACTGAGGTCTATCTATGGACGTCTTGGTACTCATCGACAAGCTGGACGACACCGTCCACAACGCCAAGCCGGTGCCGCTGACCGACCAGGTGCGCGTCGACAAGGAGGAGGTCTACGACATCCTCGACCAGATGCGCGCCACGATCCCCGAGGAGATCAAGCAGGCGCGCTGGATCGTCAAGGAGCGCCAGGAGATGCTCGCCGAGGCCAAGCGCGAGGCCGAGCGGATCGTCAAGGAGGCACGCGAGGAGCAGGCCCAGCTCATCTCCAACGAGGAGATCGTCAAGCAGGCCGAGCGCCAGGCGGAGGAGATCATCGAGGACGCCCGCGCCCGCGAGCGTGAGATCCGCCTCGGCGCCGAGGACTACGCCGACGACATCCTCAACACCCTCGAGGTCAACCTCGAGAAGTTCATCGCCGCCGTCCAGCGTGGCCGCGACCGCCTCCAGGGCCGCGAGGAGGCCGAGGTCTCCTAACGCGTCGCTAGGGTCGAGGTCATGGCCCAGCGAGTGGAGAGCTTCGACCTAGGGACCCTCGGACTGACGTCCGGGGAGGGACGGGCGCTCGAGTTCGCAGTACCCGTCGACGAGCTCCGCTTCGGCGGCGAGACCTACGCCACCGGCGGCGACGCCGACATCACGCTCGACGTCTCGCACACCACCACCGGCTACGCCCTGCGGCTGCGCTTCGCCGTCGACCTCCACGGGCCATGCACCCGCTGCCTCGAGGACGCCGACGCCCGCGTCGAAGTCGACGCCCGCGAGGTCGACCAGCCCGGCGGCGACGACGAGCTGCGCTCCCCCTACATCGACGGCAGCGAGCTCGACCTGCGCTCCTGGGCCCGCGACGCGCTCGCCCTCACCCTGCCCACCCAGATCCTCTGCACCGCCGACTGCCGCGGCCTCTGCGCCCGCTGCGGAGCCAACCTCAACGAGGACCCCGACCACGCCCACGAGCCCGAGCTGGACCCGCGGTGGGCGAAGCTGTCGGAGTTGAAGCTCGACTGAGGGGGTGGGGGTGGGGTGGGCCGGCTGAGGGTCCTGCCGGGCTGCCCGCGGGGCCTGTCTCCGGTGTCGAGCCTTCGTGCTCGGCTGCGCTTAGCGCTCTCCCGGTGGGTGGTGGTGCCGGCTGTCCGTGTGGCGTGTCTTCGGGAGTAGCTCCGCGCTTCGCCTGCGCGCGAAGGTCGACACCGTCGCCACCCGCGGAGGCCAACGGTGGAGGGGCGCTGCGCGCCGGCCGTTCCTTGTGTGGGAGAGCGGGAGCCTGGAATGTGGC
>JAAYBF010000109.1 GCA_012718975.1 Solirubrobacterales bacterium
AGACGAGATCCTCGACGGCGGCTACGTCGGCCGGCGGCTCGCCGCGGTGGCCGGCGAGCAGCGCCGCGGCGGCGAGCGAGCCGACCATCTCGGCCGCCTCGTCGCGCGTTACCGGTGCGAGGCGGACGGCGACGTCGCGGACCAGCTCGACGAGCGTCCCGCCGCTGCCGCAGGCGACGACCGGCCCGAGCAGGGGGTCGCGGGTGATGCCGGCGAGCAGCTCGACCCCGCCGGCGACCTCGCGCTGGACGACGAACCCGGCCGGGTCGATGCCGCGCCGCCGCAGCCGCCGCGCCATTCGCTGCGCCGCGCGACGCACCTCCAGCGGCCCGCGCAGGCCGAGCTCGACCGCGCCGACATCGGTCTTGTGCAGGCCGGGGGTGGCCGCCTTCAGCACGATGGGCGCGCCGAGCGCGGCGGCCGCTCGCCCCGCCGCCGCCGGGCCGGAGACGTGGCGAGTCTCGACCGTCGGCACGTCCCAGGCGGCGAGCAGCGCCGCCGTCTCGGCCGGGTCGAGCCAGCGCGACTCGCCGCCCGCGACGGCGGCGCCGACGATCTCCGCCGCGCTGCCGCGGCGGGCGTCGCGGAAGGCGGGCGGCTCCCCGCGCGGGCGGGCGCGCCACTCGGCGTGCCGAGCGACCGCGGCGAGCGCGCGGGCGCCGCTCTCGGGGTAGTCGAACTCGGCGAGGCCGGGCGTCGCGGGTCCGCGCGCGCCGGCGAAGTCGACCGTCAGCAGCGGCAGCTCGGTCGCGGCGGCGGCCTCACGCAGGGCGGCGCGCACCGCGTCGGCCGACACGTCCAGCACCGGGGTGTGGATCGCGATCGTCGCGTCGACCGCGCCGGAGGCGGCGATCTCGGTGACCGTCGTCGCGAACGCGTCGGGCGTGGCGGCGGCGAGCAGGTCGACGGGGTTGGCGGTCGCCGCGCCCGGCGGCGCGGCCGCGGCGATCCGCCCGCGGACCGTCGCGGGCAGCTCCGGCAGCTCGAGGCCGCCGGCCACGCAGGCGTCGGCGCAGAGGATCGCGGGACCGCCCGCGTTGCTGACGACCGCGACCCGGCGGCCCGCCGGCTGACGGCCCGCCGCGAGCAGCGCCGCCACGTCGAACAGCTCGCCGAGCCCCTCGGCCGCGATCACGCCGGCCTGCGCGAGCAGCGCGTCGATCCCGACCGAGGACGACGCGACGACCGCGCCCGTGTGCGAGGCCGCCGCCCGCGCGCCGACGGCGGAGCGGCCGGCGCGGACCGCGACGATCGGCTTCGCGCGCGCGACGCGGCGGGCGATCCGGACGAAGTTGCGCGGATTGCCGAACGACTCGGCGTAGACGAGGATCGCGTCGGTCGCGGGATCGTGCTCCCAGTGCTCGAGCGCGTCGTCGAGCGAGACGTCGGGCCGGTTGCCGATCGACAGGAACGCCGACAGGCCGACGCCGAGCCGCTCCGCGCGGTCGATCAGCGCGAGCCCGACGCCGCCGCTCTGCGACAGCAGCGCGAGCCGTCCGGGCGGCGCCGGCCGCGGCGCGAACGTCACGTCGATCGGCCGGCCGCGGGACATCGCGCCGAGGCAGTTGGGGCCGACGAGCCGCATCCCCGCCGCGCGGCAGATCGCGACCAGCTCCTCCTGGCGCGCGACCCCCTCCGGTCCCGCCTCGGCGAAGCCGCCGGAGAGAACGAGCAGCGCGCGGGTCCCGGCCGCGGCGGCAGCGCGCGCGACGGCCGCGACCGCCGGCGCCGGGGTCGCCACGACCGCCAGCTCGACCGGCTCGGCGAGCTCCGCCAGCGAGCGCGCGACCGCCAGCCCGCGCAGCCGTCCGCCACGCGGGTTGACCGGCACGACACGCCCGTCGAAGCCCGAGTCGAGCAGCCGCTCGAGGACCTGGCCGCCGACGCTGCCGGGGCGCGCCGAGGCGCCGACCACCGCCACCGACTCCGGCGCCAGGAAGTGGCGCAGCGCCGCCGCGGCCGCCGTGCCCTCGCGCTCGAGATAGCGGTCGACGGCGCCGGGCGAGAGGTCGGTCGCCAGCTCGACGTGGAGCCCCTCCGGCGACTCCACGACATCGGCCGCGAAGCCGCTCTCGCGCAGCACGTCGAGCATCGGCCGGTTCTCGGCCATCACCTCGGCGGTCAGCGTCGCGATCCCGGCCGCGCGAGCGGCGCCGGCGAGATGGGCTGTGAGGATCGTGCCGAGCCCCTGGCCCTGGAGCGCGTCGGCGACCTCGTAGGCGACCTCGGCGCGGTCGCCGTCGATGCGCTCCCAGCAGCCGTGGCCGACGATCCGCTCCGGCTCGCCCGCGGTCGCGACCAGCCCGTGCCCGCCGCGCGCCGCCACGTCCGCCGCCCAGCGCGCGACGCGATCGAGGTCGGTCGCGGCGGTGAAGAAGCGCCGCCAGCGCGACTCCGTCGACAGGCCCGCGAGGAACTCCTCGAGCGCCGGCGCGTCGGCGGGACGCACCGTCCGCAGCCCGACCGTCGATCCGTCGCGCAGCACGACCGCGACCGCGGCGGGCGTCGGGGCGCCGCCGGTCACAGGCGGCCTCGCTTCGCGGACGGGCGCGGCGGGACGGGCATCGCCGCAACCTAGCGCCGCGCGCGCTCGTCGCATCGTGGCTGCACTGCAGGGAGATCCGGGATTACCCGCAGGCCGAGCAGTGGCGGCTACCGATGGAGGCGGGGCCAGCCGGCTGGATCATCGGTGGATGCCCGCCGCCGCCCGACCGAGCAGCGCCGTGATCCGCGACTTCGCCCACCTGAGCCGCGCCGACGTCGATCTGGCCGGCGGCAAGGGGGCCAACCTCGGCGAGCTGACCGCCGCGGGGCTGCCCGTCCCGGGCGGGTTCGTCGTCTGCGCGCCCACCTACGCCGCCTTCCTCGACGCCAACGGCCTGCGCGAGCGGATCGGGGAGCTGCTCGACGGCCTCGACGTGGACGACACCGCCGCGCTCGACCGCCGCTCGGCGGAGGTGCGCGCCGCGATCGGCGAGGCGCCGCTGCCGGCCGCGATCGCGGCGGCGATCGAAGAGGCCTACGCCGACCTGGCGAGCGACGACGACCCCGCGCCGCCGGTCGCCGTCCGCTCGTCGGCGACCGCCGAGGACACCGCCACCGCGTCGTTCGCCGGGATGAACGAGACCTACCTCAACGTGCGCGAGAGCGCGGCCGTGACCGACGCGGTGCGCCGCTGCTGGGCGTCGCTGTTCGGCGGGCGGACCGTCTTCTACCGCGCCCAGCGCGGACTGCCGCAGGCGGAGATGGAGATCGCGGTCGTCGTCCAGCGCCAGATCGCCGCGACCCGCGCCGGGGTGATGTTCACGATCGACCCGGCCAGCGGCCGCGAGGACCGGCTCGTGATCGAGGGCTCCTTCGGGCTCGGCGAGACGGTCGTCTCCGGCGCGGTGTCGCCCGACCGCTACGTCGTCGCCAAGCGGACGCTGGCGCCGCTCGCGCGCGAGGTCCGGCGCAAGGAGCTGATCGTCGAGCCGGCCGCCGTCGGCGGCACCGTCGAGCGCGACGCGCGACCCGAGGAGGCCGAGGCGCCGGTCCTCGACGACCGCGAGATCCGCCTGCTCGCCGACCTCGGCCGGCGGATCGAGAGCCACTACGGCGCGCCGCAGGACACCGAGTGGGCCTTCGACGGCGACGGCCAGGCCTGGATCCTGCAGTCGCGACCGGTGACCGCCGTCGGCGGCGCGCCGGCGCCCGGCCGTCCGGCGGCCGGCGACGGGCGCGGGCCGGTGCTGCTGCGCGGCCTCGGAGCGGCGCCCGGCAGCGCCGCGGGACGGGTGCGGGTGGCCGGCGACCGCGACGCGGCCTCCGAGCTGGCCGCCGGCGAGGTGCTCGTCGCCCACATGACCGCGCCCGACTGGGTCCCGCTGATGCGGCGTGCCGCGGCGATCGTGACCGACGCCGGCGGGATGACCTGCCACGCCGCGATCGTCGCGCGCGAGCTGGGCATACCGTGCGTAGTGGGCACATCGACCGCCACAGCCGACCTCCACGACGGCGACCCCGTGACCGTCGACGCCGGCGCCGGGGTCGTGCGCGCCGGGGCCGAGCCGGCATCCGCGCCCCCGCGGGCCGCGCCGGGGGCGTCCCCGCCCGCCGCGGCGCCGCCGGTGACCGGCACGCGCGTGCTGCTCAACCTCTCCGAGCCGTCGCGGGCGCGCGCCGCGGCTGCGCTGCCCGTCGACGGGGTCGGGCTGCTGCGCGCCGAGCTGATGATCCTCGAGGCGCTCGACGGCACCCATCCCCGGCGGCTGATCGACGCGGGCCGCGGCGGCGAGGTGACCGACCGGCTCGCCGCCGCGCTGACGACGTTCGCCTCCGCCTTCGCCCCGCGGCCGGTGACCTACCG
>JAAYBF010000110.1 GCA_012718975.1 Solirubrobacterales bacterium
CGGGCCCGACCTACTGCTGGGGCTACAACAACTTCGGGCCGCTCGGCCAGGGCGGCAGCGACCTCTCGCCCCACCCCACCCCCGGAACGGTCAACGGCCACCACACCTTCACCCGCCTCGGGCTCGGCTCCGGGCACTCCTCGCGATCGACGACGCGTCGGTCGCCTGGTGCTGGGGGGTCAACAACGCCGGGCAGCTCGGCGTCGGGGAGGCCGGCTTCGAGGAGTCCCGATACGTCCCGAACACCCCGCTGTTCCCGCCGCCATAGCGCATCCGACGAAACGCGCACGCACCAGCGGCTCCCAGCGCCACCACGCACGGAGGGCCGCGACCCCGCCTAGAGCGGCTTGCGCTCGAGCGCGTGCACGGCGGGGCCCTCGAGGACCCGACCGTCCGGCGCGAAGCGCGAGCCGTGGCACGGGCAGTCCCAGGACCGCTCGGCGCGGTTCCAGTTGACCTGGCAGCCGAGATGGGTGCAGCGCGACGACACGGCCGTCAGGCTGCCGTCCTCGTGGCGGTAGGCGGCGACCTTCTCGCCGTCGTGGACGACGATGTCGCCCTCCCCCGCGGCGAGGCTCCCGATCGCCCTGCGGCCGGGCTTAAGGATGCGGTCGCCGACGAAGCGGACGGCGACCTGGAGGTTCTCCTCGACCAACTTGACCGCGGATGCGCGCAGCGTCAGGCGCCACGGGTCGAACAGCTCGGCGGTCCCGCTCGCGCGCCCGGCGAGCAGCTCGGCCAGCCCCATCGCGGCCGCTGTCCCGCCGGTGATGCCCCACTTGGCGAACCCCGTCGCCATCAGGACCCGATCCGAGCGCGGCGTCAGGCGGCCGACGTAGGGCATCCCGTCGGGGGTGGAGCCGTCCTGGCTCGACCAGCGGTAGGCGACCGACTCGACCCGCCAGTGCTCGCGGGCGAACTCCTCCAGCGCCGCGTAGCGAAGCTCGGTGTCGCCGCCGGTGCCGGTCTTGTGGCTCTCGCCGCCGACCATCAGCAGCTGCTCGCCGTCGTCGAGCGGGATCGCGCGGATCGACCGGGTCGGCGAGTCGCCGCTGATATGCATGCCGGGCGGCGGGTCGCCCGCGATCCGGCAGGCGATCGCGTAGGAGCGCTGGGGGCTGACGCGGGCGAACGCGAGCGACCGGTCGAGGAACGGGTAGTGGGTGGCGACGACCGCGTGGCGCGCGCCGATGCTTCCATCCGGAGTCTTGACCGTCACCCCGTCGTCGGTGGCGTCGACGTCGACGGCGTGGGAGCGCTCGTAGATCTCGCCGCCGGCTGCGACGAACCGGTCGGCGAGCGCAAGCAGGTACTTGCGCGGGTGGAACTCCGCCTGGTCGTCGAAGCGGACCGCGCCGGCGACCGGGTAGGGCAGCGGCGTCTCGTCGACGAGGGTCGCCGGGAGGCCGGCGGCGACCGCGGCCCGGGTCTCTGCCTCGATCTGGTCCCGCCGCGAGGGGTCCGTCACGTACGCGAACGACGGCTGCCGGCGCAGGTCGCAGTCGATCCCGTCGCGCTCGACGCGCTCGGCGATCCAGGCGAGCGCCGCCTCGTTGACCTGTCCGTAGGTGCGGGCCGCGCCGGCGCCGTGCTTCGAGGTCAGCTGCGCGTACTTCAGGCCGTGCTGGGAGGACACCTTCGCCGTCGTGTAGCCACTCACTCCGCGCGCCAGCCGGCCGGCCTCGATCAGTACGACCTGGGCGCCGGCCTCCTGCGCGAGCAGCGCGGTCGTGGTCCCCACGATGCCGCCGCCGATCACCACGACCTGCGCGTCGGTCGCGCGCTCCAGCCGGGGCCGCGGCTCCTGCTCGGGGCCGGTGTCGATCCAGACCGACTCGCGCGCCGGGGCGATCGCGCTCATCCGTTCCCGCCTGTGCCGTCGGTGGCCATCCCCGCACGCTACCCGCGCGGAACGTCCGGAAACCGCCCCGGGCTGGCGCGCCCGGGATTGCCGCAGATGACGATCGGGTCTAGCCTCCGGCGGTAGCGATCTGAGGGAGGAAGGCGACCGTGAATCTGGATTCCTACCGAGCGGAGAGCCTGGCGACTTGGGCCGAGATGGCCCCGGGATGGGAGGGGCGGCGCGAGTGGCTGATGGGAATCAGCGCACCCGTCAACGACTGGCTCCTGGGGGCGGTCGACCCGCAGGAGGGAGAGTCCGTGCTCGAGCTCGCGGCCGGGACGGGCGACCTGGGCTTCGCGATCGCCGAGCGCGTCGGCCCGGATGGCCGCGTGATCTCGAGCGACTTTGCGCCGGAGATGGTCGACGTCGCCCGGCGGGTCGGCGCGGAACGGGAGCTCGGCAACGTCCGGTACGAGGTCATCGACGCCGAGCGGATCGACCTTCCCGACGACCACGTGGACGCCGTCGTCTGCCGCTGGGGCTACATGCTGATGAGCGATCCGGCCGCCGCGCTGGCGGAGACACGACGCGTGCTCAAGCCCGGCGGCCGGCTCGCCTTCGCCGTCTGGACCGCGGCCGACCGCAACCCGTGGGCGGCGCTACCGGCGATGACCCTGATCCAGGCCGGCCACATGGAGCTGCCGGAGCCCGGCACGCCCGGCATCCTGGCACTCGCCGACCCCGACCGCATCCGGGAGCTGCTACACGGCGCGGGGTTCGACGAGCCGGCGCTCGAGGAGGTCGGCTTCACCTTCCGGCATCCGAACTTCGCCGACCAGTGGGCCACGCTGCGGGAGCTCACCGGCCCGCTCGCGCGCATCATCGACGCGCTCTCCGAGAGCGAGCGCGAGGCGGTCCGCACGAAGCTCGAGGCCGCGGCGGAGCCGTTCCGCACGGCCGACGGCGGGTACGCGATCCCGGCATCCTCCTGGGGCGTGCTGGCCCGCTGAGGCGGCGGCGCCGGTCTGCCGGGGCGGTCGGCGCGGCTGAGCGGCACACTTCTCGACGATGACCTTCGTCCCGCCGGCCCGCCACCTGCTGCGCGCCAAGGACCTCGCCGACGCGCGCTACTTCGAGCCGCTCAGCGTCGACGACCTTGCCGCGGCCGCCGGGCTGTCGCGCGCCCACTTCAGCCGCGAGTTCCGGCGCACCTTCGGCGAGCCGCCGCACGCCTACCTGCTGACCCGTCGGCTTGAGCGGGCGGCCGCGCTGCTGCGGAGCACCGATCGCACGGTCGCTGACGTCTGCCTTTCGGTCGGCCTGCAGAGCGTCGGCTCGTTCACGACCAGCTTCACGCGCACCTACGGCATGTCGCCGACCGCCTACCGCGCCGAGCATCCGCCGGCGTCGCGGCTCGCACTGGTTCCCGCCTGCATCGTGCGGCTCCACGCGCGCCCGCAACGCAGCACGTTTCGAGAAGACAGCGGCCCCGCGGCTGGCTAGCGTGGCCAGCGGCCTTCACGCGACGAACCAAGGGAGTCACAGATGTCGATCAAGATCGCCAGCGCCCAGCTTTGGGTGCACGACCAGGACGAGGCGCTCGCCTTCTACACCGAGAAGCTCGGCATGGAGGTCCGCGCCGACGTCACCCTGCCCGAGATGGGCGACTTTCGCTGGCTCACCGTCGGCCCGGCGGGACAGCCCGACATCGCGATCGTCCTGATGGCGATCCCCGGCCCGCCCATGGTCGACGACGAGACCGCCGGCCAGGTGGAGACGCTGATGGCCAAGGGCTTCGCCGGCACCGTCTTCCTCGTTACCGACGACTGCCAGGCCTCCTACGAGGAGCTCCGCGCCCGCGGCGTCGAGTTCACCGAGGCGCCCGAGCAGCGCCCCTACGGCATCGACTCCGGCTTCCGCGATCCCTCCGGCAACTCGTTCCGCCTGACGCAGGTGCAGCTGCCCGCCGGGGTGTGATCCGCCCCGCGCCGGGACGTAGGATCGGTTATCAGCAACGACGAGGAGCAGACGATGACCGGACGCGTGGTGCACTTCGAGGTCCCCTACGACGACGCCGACCGGGCGAGAGCGTTCTACGCGGACGTGTTCGGCTGGAGCATCCAGCCCATGCCGCAGTTCGAGTACGACTTCGTCCAGACCGGACCGACGGGCGAGGAGACCGGCATGCCCACCGAGCCGGGCTACATCGGCGGCGGCATGTTCCAGCGCCAGGCCGCCGTCGGCCGGCCGATCATCACGATCGAGGTCGACGACATGACCGACGCCCTCGCCGCCATCTCCAAGCACGGCGGGGCCCCGGTCGACGACCCCCAGCAGGTCGGCGACATGGGCATCGCCGCCTACTTCACCGACAGCGAGGGCAACCTCATGGGCCTCTGGCAGACGCTCGGCGGGAGCTAGCTGCGGCCGCGGCCTGGGACGCCCCTCGCCCACCTGCGACTACGCCGCCGCCACGCTCCGCGCGATCTCGAAGAGCTCCTCTGGCATCGGGGCATCGAGCCGCCAAGTGAAGGCGACGGGCCGCTCACCTTCGTGGCGTACGTAGGTGACGGGACCGAGGAAGTAGAAGGGCGCGGTCCCGAGCGGGCCGTGGCGCTGCTCACGGACGAAGAGCAGCACGTTGGTGCCCGCTGCTGCGTGCTCGATGTAGCGCTTGACGGTCGGCTGCTCGGGGGTCTGGCGCGACTGCGACTCCCAGTGGAACAGGTCGCGACTGATCGCGTAGTCGCGATACATGGTGGTGGGCGAGTAGTCCCGCTCGGCCTTGCGGAGGTCGACGAAGAAGACGTCGCTGTCGGCTTGCGGCGCCCAGAGAATCCCGCCCTGGGTCACCTTTGGCTTGACCCCGTCGGCGTATCCGAGGGCTGCGACGATCTCCTGGCGTGAGTACCGCGCGTGCAGGGTGAGTGGTATCTCTGCGGCGAGCCCCGACGGGCCTGCCGCGGTTCGCGAACGCCGGTCGAGCGCCTCGAGCAGCTCGAGTAACTCTTGGCGGACTGCGTCCTCTTGCCACAGTGCTTCGAAGAAGGTGTCAAGCGACTCGTCACCCGGCCCCGAGCCTAGTCCCCACGCGAGCATCGTGAGGAGACGCCGACGCCGCTCGTCCTGCGCTTCCAGTCGCGGCGGTGCGGCGGCGCCCAGGATCTCGCGATAGAGGGCCACTCGCTCGGGATCGTCGACGTGGGTCAAGCGACTCACAGCTCGTAGAAGCCGCTCCTCAAGGGCGATATCGCGTCCCGCCGGCGCAGCCTTCTTGGCAACCCGGCGCAGCTGCGTCCAGCTTCGTCCGCCGCGATAGATGTCGGGCACGATCAGGTCGTAGCGTCTGAGGAAGCCGTCAAGGCTGATCCCGTCGGGCGAATCGCTTAGGTCTCTGACGAGGGCATCCCACCGGCGCCGCTGCGCTGCTGCCTTCAGATTGTCCAGCACGATCTCGCGGCTCTTGCGGTCCAGCTCGACAGCGCAACCCGCCGGCAGAAACGGAAAGCCGCGATCGACCTGGTCCCGGATCGGTCCGCGGCGGGCATCGACGATGGCCCGCAACCGATCCTCGAACCGGAACTCGGCGCGGTGCTGGCCGATCAGGTCGATGACGGTGAGGTGACTCTTCCCCTTGGCGCGTCGCAGTCCACGCCCCAACTGTTGCGTGAACAGCGTCGCCGACTCGGTCGGTCGTAGGAGCAGCAAGCAGTCGACGTCGGGCACGTCGACCCCCTCGCCGAGAACCTCGACGGAGAACACGCAGCGCAGCTCGCCGCGGCTCAACCGGTCCAGCTCGCGCGATCGCTCGACCGGGTCGTCGTCGCCGGTGAGCGCGACGCTCGGCAAGCCGGCCTCGCTGAAGCGCCGCGCCATGTAGCGGGAGTGCTCCTTCGAAACGCAGAAGCCGAGGGCGCGCATCGAGTCGGGGTCGTAGACGATCCGCCGTAGCGCCTCGAGCAGCTTCGCGACGCGGCGATCGTCGTTGGAGTAGAGGTTGCTGAGCTCGTCGGTCGCGTAGCGACCGCGACGCCAAGTGACGGTTGAAAGGTCCGTATCGTCGGCGACACCGAAGTACTGGAACGGGACGAGGAACCCCTCGTCGATGGCCTCCCACAGTCGAAGCTCCACAGCGGCCCGCCCGTCGAACCATTCGGTTACGTCCCGTCCGTCGAGGCGCTCGGGGGTTGCGGTCAGCCCGAGCAACTCCGCCGGCTCGAGGCGCTGCAGCAGCGTGTCGTAGCTGACGGCGGCGGCGTGGTGGAACTCGTCCACAACCACGACGTCGAACGCGTCGGGATCGAGACGGTCCGCCTGGAGCGAGTTGATCATCGCGAAGACATGCTTTCCGTCGGCGCGGTGACCTGCGCCGTGGATCTCGCCGAACGACCCGTCGCGGAGCACGGCGCGGTAGGTGGCCAGTGACTGCCCAAGGATCTCATGGCGGTGGGCGACGAACAGCAGCGGCAACTGAGTTCCGGCGCGATCGCACAGGTTCCGGTAGTCGAGCGCCGCGACGACGGTCTTGCCGGTGCCCGTCGCCGCAACGACCAGGTTTCGGTGCCGGTCGTGGCGGTCCCGCTCGACCATCAGGGCGTCGAGCATCCGCTGCTGGTGCGGGTAGGGGCTCACGTCGAGGTTGGCGAAGGAGATCGTCGAAGCGGCCCCCGTCGATCGCCGTTCGTGCTCGCTCAGGGCCCGTGAGAGCGCCTCGCCGTTTCGGCCGGGGTGGTACGGCTCGAAGTGCTCGGAGGCCCAGTGGCTCTCGAAGGTCATGCGAACTCTGTCGATGACATGGGCGGCATCGACCGACGACAGCCGGACGTTCCACTCGAGGCCGTCGAAGAGGGCTGTGTGTGAGAGGTTGGACGAGCCGACGAAGGCGGTAGTCAAGCCGGAGCGGCGCTCGAGCAGCCAAGCCTTGGCGTGGAGCTTGGTCGTTCGCGCATCGAGTGCGACGCGTACCTCCGCCCCGAGCGCGACGAGCTCGTCAACGGCCCGCTTCTCCGTCGCCCCCATGTAGGTCGTGGTGATGACACGCACACGGCCACCTCGGGCGACCAGGTCGGCGAGGGCGTCGCGGAGCTGGCGCACGCCGGACCAGATGACGAATGCGCACACGAGGTCAACTCCGTCTGCTGTTGCGATCTCGCGCCGCAGCTCCGAGCCGATGTTCGGCTGCCCCTCCGCGTTGACGAGCAGGTCGCTCTGGGCGAGCGGAGTCGCGGGAGGCTCTGGGAGCGCCATCACATCCCCGAGTGGTGAGCGTCCCTTGACGCCCTGCAGGATCCGTGCCGGAAGCTCGACGGACGCCTGCTCGGCATCGTCCTGCGGCAGCGCGCGGTCGAGCAGGGCGTTGACCTGCTCCGCCTGGAGGTCGGTGGACTCGCTGGCCGCGAGCGCGCGCCGCAACTCCCCCATCACGTGACGCGCGAGACGATCTGGCGCCTCAGCCGGATCTAGCGCGCTCTCTTCGACGAGCCCTGGTTCGAGCCGGGCGAGGGCCTCGCGTAGCGCGCGGGTGACGAGATGGTCTCTTGGTCCAGGGTCCAGGTCGTGCAAGCCGCGCCTCCCGCGGGCCAGGACGGTGAGGCGAACTCTATGCGTGGCGACCTGTTGCAGGCCAGCTCTGCCGCTGGCCCCGTGTGGGCGGGAAGGCGGCAGCCAGCGTGTCGGTCAGGGACCTCGCGTCGGTCGAGCTGAGCGGGCCGTCGGCGTTGAGGTGCCGGACGAGTGACCGGCGGTGCAGGAGCAGGTGGCCGTCGATCGTCGGCACGCCGAGCAGCGGCAGGTGAGCGTCGACGAAGCAGAACGCGCCGTGGACGGGCGCGGCCGGCAGCGCTTGGCCGACCACGGCAGCGACGTCGGCCATCTGGCTCGACAGTCCCTGGACGAGCTTGGTGCGATCGCGTCCGTCGATCGTCAGCCGTGCCTCGCCGAACAATGGCCTCCGCACCCTCACCCGTCGGCCCGGGTACCGCTTGGTGTCGACTACCCAGACGCCCGTCGGCGCGATCACGAGGTGGTCGATGTTGGCCCGGCTTCGCGGACGCGCCCGGTCGTGCATGACTGTCACGCCGTCCCGACACTGCGCGTCCAACGTGGCCGCGACCATCTCCTCGCCGACGGCGCCCGTCAGCCAGCTCCGCTCGGTCGCCGGTGCCTGCCGCAACGCCACGAGTAGCCCACCCAACCGTGGATGCCTGGCCCTTATCTCAGCCTCACGCGTGCGCCTGCGCCGCTCGTACTCACGCCGCGCGCTCGCACCTGCCCCATCCCCCTTGCCGCCCATATCGCTCTATACGGCCTTGCTGGGAGGGAACTTGAGCGGGCGTGTGGTCTTCTGGTGGCAGGGAACGCCGCGATCCTTTCCTCGGTGCTGCCCTTAGGAAAGGATCGCTCCAAGGAGGGCCAGCGCAAGAGCGGCCGCAAGAGCGGCAGCAAGTCCTAGACGTCAGCCCTGTGACCGAGGCGACGCGGGCGAGTCGCCGGGCGCCGGCCGCGGCGACTGCTCGTCGGGCGGTGCCGCGCGGTGGCGGCGGGCAAGCCCGGCGGCGTCCGCTCCGGCGCCGGCCCTATCCGGGCTGCGGCGTCTGCTGATGCAGGACGACCCACCATCCGTCGCCACGCCGCGTGTAGACCGTCGACATCACCGCCTCGTAGGACTGATCGCCGCGGCTGGAGCGCCAGCGATACGACAGGATGGCGCTGTCGGCGTCGATCGTGATCACGCGCGGGTCCTCGATCTCCCAGGAGTCCCAGCCCGGACTCTGATCCATCGCAGCGGCGCACTCCTCGCGATTCATGATGCTTCCCGGCACGATCACCACCGCATCGTCGGCCAGGCACCGCCGATAGGGCTCGCCCGGCCCGGCCGCCAACTGCTCCTCGATCTCCAAGAGCTGCTCGACAAGGCTCATGGGGTCGTCCTACCCAGCCTGAAGCCGATCATCCGTGAGAGGCTGGGGCGGTGAACGACGCCGTCGAGATCCCCGAGTCGCTGGTC
>JAAYBF010000111.1 GCA_012718975.1 Solirubrobacterales bacterium
CCGAGCCGGCATCCGCGCCCCCGCGGACCGCGCCGGGGGCGTCCCCGCCCGCCGCGGCGCCGCCGGTGACCGGCACGCGCGTGCTGCTCAACCTCTCCGAGCCGTCGCGGGCACGCGCCGCGGCGGCGCTGCCCGTCGACGGGGTCGGGCTGCTGCGCGCCGAGCTGATGGTCCTCGAGGCGCTCGACGGCACCCATCCCCGGCGGCTGATCGACGAGGGCCGCGGCGGCGAGGTGACCGACCGGCTCGCCGCCGCGCTGACGACGTTCGCCTCCGCCTTCGCCCCGCGGCCGGTGACCTACCGCACGATCGACTTCCGCACCAACGAGTTCCGCGGCCTCGCCGGCGGCGAGGAGCACGAGCCCGTCGAGGCGAACCCGATGATCGGCTACCGCGGCGCGCTGCGCTACGTCCGCGAGCCCGACCTGCTCGCGCTCGAGCTCGACCCGATCGCCCGCGTCCACGACGCCGGCCACCACAACCTCCACGCGATGCTGCCGTTCGTGCGGACCGAGCGCGAGCTGGCCGCCTGCCGCGAGCTGTTCGCGACCGCCGGGCTGCTCGACCGCCCGGGCTTCGAGCTGTGGGTGATGGCGGAGGTCCCGTCGGTGCTGTTCGCGCTCGACCGCTACGCGGCGCTCGGGATCGCCGGCATCTCGATCGGCAGCAACGACCTCACCCAGCTCCTGCTCGGCGCCGACCGCGACTCCGAGCTGCTCGCCGGCACCTTCGACGAGCGCGACCCCGCCGTCGTCGCCTACCTGCGCGAGCTGATCCCGCGCGCCCGCGCCCTCGGGCTGCGGACCTCGATCTGCGGCCAGGCGCCGTCGGTCCACCCCGAGTACGCGGAGCTGCTCGTCGAGGCCGGGATCGACGCCGTCTCGGTCACCGCCGACGCCGTCGACCGCACGCGCGCGCTGGTGGCCGCCGCCGAGCGCCGGCTGCTGCTGGCGTCGGCCCGCGAGCGGGCGAGCGGGAGGTGATCGGCACGGCCGCCGCGATCGTCTTCCGCGACCGCCGCGACGCCGGGCGCATCCTCGCCGGGCGGCTGCAGGGGATGGCGATCGAGGACCCGATCGTCGTCGCGCTGCCGCGCGGCGGGGTCCCCGTCGCCTTCGAGGTCGCGCGCGTGCTCGGCGCCCCGCTCGACATCGCGCTGGTCCGCAAGATCGGCGCCCCCGGCCAGCCGGAGCTGGGCATCGGCGCGCTCGGCGAGGACGGCACGGTGATCCTCGACGACGAGACGATCGCCGCGCTGGCGGTGACCGGCCAGCAGATCGAGGCCGTCGTCGCGCGCGAGACCGCCGAGCTGGAACGGCGGCGGCGCCTCTACCGCGGCGACGTCGGGCCACTCGACGTCGCCGGCCGGACGGTGATCCTCGTCGACGACGGCCTCGCGACCGGCGTCAGCGCGATCGCCGCCGCCGACGTGCTGCGGGCGCGCGGCGCCGGCAGGGTGATCGTCGCCGTGCCGGTCTGCCCCTTCGGCACCGAGGCGCGGCTCGCCGGCCGCCTCGGCGAGATCGTCGCGATCGAGCAGCCGCTGCGCTTCGGCGGGGTCGGCGCCTGGTACGACGACTTCACCCAGACGCCGGACCGCGAGGTGATCGCCCTGCTGCGCGCGGCCCGCACCCGCACCGGCGTCGACGCCGACCCGGCGAACGAGAGCGCCGCGCACCCCGCTCCAGAGGCGGCGGCCGACCGCGTCGTCCGCACGCGCGACGGGGTGGCGCTGCCGGCGACGCTGCGCTCACCGGCCGGTCCGCGCGGCGTCGTGATCTTCGTCCACGGCAGCGGCTCGAGCCGGCGCAGCCCGCGCAACGTGACGGTCGCCCGCGCACTCGATCAGCGCGGCTTCGCGACGCTGCTGTTCGACCTGCTGACCGACGCGGAGGCGCGCGAGCGCGGCAACGTCTTCGACATCGACCTGCTCAGCCGGCGGCTCGCCGACGTGACCGCCTGGGTGCGCCGCCAGCCGGGCATCGGCCGGCTGCCGCTCGCCTACTTCGGCGCGTCGACCGGAGCCGCGGCGGCGCTGCGCGCGGCGGCGGCGCTGAGCGGGCTCGTCGGCGCCGTCGTCTCGCGCGGCGGCCGGCCCGACCTCGCCGGCGACGCGCTCACCCAGGTGACCGCGCCGACGCTGCTGATCGTCGGCGGCGACGACTGGAACGTGCTCGAGCTCAACGACGAGGCGGCCGCGCTGCTCGCCGGGCCGCACGAGCTGGCGGTCGTGCCCGGCGCGGGCCATCTCTTCGAGCAGCCGGGCGCGCTCGAGGAGGTCGCGCGGCTGGCCGGCGACTGGCTCGTCCGCCACCTCGGAGCCCCCCGCGACGCCAACGCGGCCGAGCGGGCGCGCGACTCGGCCTGACC
>JAAYBF010000112.1 GCA_012718975.1 Solirubrobacterales bacterium
CTGCGCCACTGGTACGAGAACCTCGACCGCGACCTCGTGACCGCCGAGCGCATCGCCGGCCCCGAGCGCCTGCGCGTCTGGCGGCTCTACCTCCGCGCCGCCCGCAACGCCTTCCTCAACCGGACGATCTCCGTCTACCAGGTCCGCGCCAGCCTTCCGGGCTGACGCCGCCACCGGCCGCGCTCAAGCGGCCAGGGACAGCTCGCCGCGCTTGCGGGCGATCATCGCCACGTAGTGGATCGGCTCGCCGTCGGCGGCCAGCCGGTGCTGGTAGCGGTGGTCGGCGGCCAGCTCCAGCGCCCCCTCCTCGAACGCGCCGCGGATCACTTCCGAGAAGCCCGTCGAGTCGCCGTCAGGCGAGACGAAGTCCTCCTTGATGTTGAAAGCGACCCAGCCGTCGTCGGCGACCAGCTCGTAGGCGGTTGCGAACGCCTCCGGCGGGATGTCGCCGAAGCCGAGCGCCGCGACGGTCGTCAGGCAGTTGAACTCCCGCGCGCGCAGCTCGCGACGGTCCTCGTCGCCGACGTCGGTCAGGTCGAGCACCTTGTAGTCCTCGTAGATGCCGGGACGGTCGCGCTCGGTCGCGGCGGCCGCCTCCTCGATGATGTCGACGCCGACGATCGAGTCGGCTCCGAGCTGTGCGAGCTCCTCGCCGACCATGCCGTTGCCGGCGCCGAGATCGAGCACCTGGAGCTCGCCGGCGGGCACGTTCTCGTCGCGCAGCGCTTGGCCGAGCAGCGAGCACACGGTGCGCGGCGAGTCGCACGCCAGCTCCTCGTAGAAGAGCCGCTCGTAGAGGCCGGGGATCGAGAAGACCTCGGCGTAATCGTGGAAGCGGATCCGCTTCACCTCACCGTCGTGGCGCACCTCGCACCACTCCTCGTCCTGGTCGCGGGCCCCGGTCGGGCCGCTCGGGATGATCACCTCCAGCACGGGCTCGGCGGCGATCGTCTGGACGTTCGCTTCAGGGCTCAAAATCTCCTCGGGTCGTGTCTCCGACATACTCGTCCGATCCCTCAGTCGCAGGACGAGTAAGCGCATAAGACTACGGACTGGACGCCAGTCGTGCCCCGCCCACGCGGCCAGAGCGCAGTCACGCGCCGACGGCGTGGGCGCCGCCGTCTACGTGAAGTATCTCGCCGGTGATGGCGCGAGCGGCGTCCGAGAGCAGGAAGCAGACGGCTGAGGCGATCGGGGCGGGATCGTCCACGTCCCAGGCGAGTGGGGCGCGGTCGCCCCACAGCGCCGCGAGCTCGTCGAAGCCTGGGATGCCGCCGGCGGCGGCAGTGCGGATCGGGCCGGCGGCGACGAGGTTGACGCGCACACCCGAAGGGCCGAGATCGCGGGCTAGATAGCGCGAGACCGACTCGAGCGCCGCCTTCGCCACCCCCATCCAGTCGTATGACGGCCAGGCGACGCTCGCGTCGAAGTCGAGGCCGACGATGCCGGCGTCGGGGGCGAGCAGCGGCCGCAGCGCCGCCGCGATCGCGCTGAGCGAGTAGGCGCTGGTGCGGAACGCGGCTTCGGCGCTCTCCGGCGGCGCGGCCATGAAGTCGCCCCCCAGCGCATCCGCCGGCGCGTTCGCGATTGCGTGCAGGACGCCGTCCACCCTCCCCCAGCGCCGCTCCAGCTCCGCCGCCAAGGCGGCCAGGTCGTCCGGACTGTTGACATCCAGTTCCAACACGTCAGGAACCTCCGGCAGCCGTTTGGCCGCCCGCTCGGTCAACCGGCGCGCCCGTCCGAAGCTGGTCAGCAGCACCTCGCCACCCTGCCGCTGGACCTCCTCCGCGACCGCGAAGGCGATGCTGCGGTGGGTGATCACTCCCGTGATCAGCACGCGGCGGCCGGCGAGCATCAGAGCGGGATCGGGATGAAGTCGTCGTCGATCGGCGGGGCTGGCGGCGATCCGCCCACCCGGTCCGTCGCCTCGCGCCACACCAGCTCGATCGTCGCCCGCACGACCAGCCGGCCGTCCTGGTTCAGGACTCGCCAGCCGCAGGAGATCAGCGCGTGCTCGGCGTCGAGGCTCTCGACGGCCTCGACCGCCGACTCGACGTGGATCGTGTCGCCGAGCTTGACCGGCCGTTTGAAGACCGCGTTCGACACCCGCCGTAGCGCGACAACCCGGTCGGGGTCGAAGTCGACCAGCCCGACGGCATAGGAGAGGACGAGCATCCCGTGCGCGACGCGCTCGCCGAAGCGGCTGCCGGCCGCCCAGACGGCGTCGGTGTGCTGGGGATGGGTGTCGCCGGTCAGCGCCGCGAACTGCGCGACGTCGGACTCGGTGATCGTCCGCCCGCGACTGACGCGGCGGACGCCGGGGCTGGCGGGATCGAGCCTTCCGCTCACACTGTGTCCTTGCCGGGAACGCACGGCCCGACCGCCGCCGTCAGCCCCTCGACGAACGCCGCGGCGGCCCGCCGGTGACCCTCTGCCGACGGATGGAAGCGGTCGTCGGCGAAGTTCTCCGCGTCGTCGACGCCCGGATGCCCTGCCCACTCGAGGCAGGTCAGCCCACGCCGCAGGGCGATCTCGCGGATCGCCGCGTTGATCGCCTCCATCCCACTCTCGATCCGCGCGCTCGTCCGCTCGCGCACGGGCAGCAGCGAGTCGATCCGCGGGTAGGTGGCGGTCACGATCAGCGCGTTGGGAAGCCGCCGGCGCAACGAGTCGACGATCCCGTCGAAGACGGCCGTAAAGACCTCCGGATCGGGCCGCACGGACAGCAGCACGTCGTTGGCGCCGCAGATCAGCGAGATCAGGTCGGGACGGAACTCGACCGCCTGCTGGAGCTGCCAGATCGCGACGTCGGTGCTCGTCGCGCCTGCGGCCGCGAGGTTGCTGAAGGCCAGCTCGGTGCCGTCGCCGGCCAGCGCGCGCGCCGCGTGCTCGGGCCACGGGACCGCCGTATCGCCCTCGGCGCCGGCGCTGAGGCTGTCGCCGAGCGCGGCGTAGCGACGGAAGCGGAGCCGGCTCACAGCGGCACGTTCCCGCGATCGACGCCACGCCGATCGTTCGCGCCGATCGTCTTGAGCGCCCAGCGCAGCCGGCTACGCGTCTGAGTCGGTGCGATGACCTCGTCTACGAAGCCGCTGCCCGCCGCGACGGCCGCCGTCAGGTGACGTTCGCCGTAGTCGGCGGCGAGCCGCGCGCGCTCGGCCTGCGGGTCCTCCGCCGCCGCGATCTCACGCCGCGCGAGGATCCCGACCGCCTGGTCGGCGCCGACGACGCCGATCTGCGCGCCCGGCCAGGCGAGCACCAGGTCCGCGCCCAGTCCGTGCGAGTTCATCGTGATGTAGCCGCCGCCGTAGGCCTTGCGCAGGACGACGGTGAAGCGCGGCACGGTCGCCTCCGAGAAGGCGTAGAGCAGCTTCGCCCCGTGTCGGATCACGCCGTTGGCCTCCTGGCGCGTTCCGGGCAGGAAGCCCGGGGTGTCGACCAGCACGACGAGCGGCAGCCCGAAGCTGTTGCAGGTACGCACGAAGCGGGCCGCCTTCTGCGAGGCGTCGCTGTCGATCGCCCCGCCGAAGTGGCGCGGCTGGTTGGCGACGAAGCCGACCGGGCGGCCGTCAATCCGTCCGAACGCCGTCACCATGTTGCGTGCCCAGCGCGGCGCGATCTCGAGCGTCTCGCCACCGTCGGCGAGCGCCTCGATCACTCCGCGCACGTCGTAGACCTTGCGCCCGTTGGTGGGCACGACGCTCGACGGATCGAGCGTCGTCTCCTGGCGCCCGGCGGCCGCTGGCGCGCCACCGGGGCGTGGCGCCAGATAGCCGAGCAGCGCCTGCGCCAGCCCGACGGCGTGGCCATCGCCCTCGGCGACCAGGTGGCAGACGCCGTTGCGGCTCTGGACGTCCGGGCCGCCGAGCTCGGCCGCCGTGACGTCCTCGCCCATCACCTCGCGCACCACGCCCGGCCCGGTCAGGAAGAGCTGTGACTCCGGGGTCATCACGACGAAGTCGCTCAGCGCCGGCGAGTAGGCGCCACCGCCCGCGGAGGCTCCGCAAACGACCGCGATCTGCGGCACCCAGCCCGAGAGCTGGACCTGCTCGCGGAAGATCTGGCCGTAGCCGGCAAGCGCGGCGATGCCCTCGTCGATGCGGGCGCCGCCCGACTCGACGAAGGCGACGATCGGCGCGTTCGCGGCGGCCGCCATCCGCATGACGCGGACGATCGAGTCGGCCTGTGCCGCGCCCAGCGAGCCGCCGGCGAAACGGGCGTCCTGGGCGAAGCAGAAGACCGGTTGCCCGGCGACGGTCCCCGCGCCGGCGACCACGCCGTCGCCCGGCTGCGATCGACGCTCGGAGCGCGAGTCGACCGCCGACCGGATCATCTCGAGCGAGCCGGGGTCGCAGAGGGCCTCCAGCCTGGCCCGCGCGTCGAGCCGTCCGGACCCGTCGGCGGGCGCGCCGTCGACGACCGCCAGCCGCGCCGTCATGCCGCCTCCAGGCAGAGCACGGCGTTGTGCCCGCCGAAGCCGAACGAGTTCGACAGCGCGACCGGCGCGTGGCCGTTGCGCGCGAGCCCGCGCCCGCGGTCGGGGACGTAGTCGAGATCGAGGTCGTCCTCGCGCTGCTCCCAGCCGACGGTCGGCGGCACGATCCCGCGCTGCAGCGCGAGCGTCGTCGCGACCGCCTCGACCGCGCCGGCCGCGCCGAGCAGATGCCCGATCGCCGACTTCGTCGAGGAGACCGGCACGCGCGTCGCGTGCTCGCCGAGCGCGCTCTTGATCGCGGCCGTCTCGGAGCGGTCGTTGAGCGGTGTCGAGGTTCCGTGGGCGTTGACGTAGTCGACGTCCGCGGGCGTCCGACCGGCGTCGGCGAGGGCGGCGCGCATCGCGCGAGCGGCGCCGTCGCCGGACGGCTCGGGGGCCGTGATGTGGTGAGCGTCCGCGGTCGCGCCGTAGCCGGAGAGCACCGCGAGCGGCGTCGCGCCGCGCCCCCGCGCCGCGCCCTCGGCCTCAAGTACCAGCACGCCCGCGCCCTCGCCCATCACGAAGCCGTCGCGGCGCGCGTCGAACGGCCGCGAGACGCCGCTTGGCGAGGTCGCCGCCATCGCCGCGAAGGCGGCCTTGGCGAGCGGCGTCAGGGCCGACTCGGCGCCGCCGACCACACAGGCGTCGGCGTCGCCATGCTGGATCATTCGCAGCCCCGCGCCGATCGCGTGGGCGCCGGCCGCGCAGGCCGAGACCGTTCCGTAGCACTGGCCCTTGAGGCCGTGGCGCATCGCGACGGCGCCGCTGGCGGCGTTCGACATCAGCAGCGGAACACCGAGCGGGCTGACGGAGCCGGCGCCGCGGTCGCGCAGGATGTCGTGCTGGTCCTCGATCGTCCCGATGCCGCCGATCCCGGTGCCGATCACACAGCCCGCGCGCTCCGCCGCAATCGGCCTCGCGTCGTCCCAGCCGGCCTGGCCCAGCGCCTCCGCAGCGGCGACGAGCGCCAGCTGGGTGAAGCGGTCGGAGCGGCGCGCGGCGCGGCGGTCGAGCAGCTCGGCGGCGTCGAACTCGCGGCACGTCCCGAGGCCGTCGACGATCCCGCTCTCGCCAGCCGCCCAGCGCTCGATTAGAGCCTCGGCGCCGACGCCGAGCGGCGTGACGGCACCGACGCCGGTGATGACGACGCGACGGCTCACCCGGCGCGCTCCGCGATCAGGTCGATCGCCTGGCCGACGGTCTCGATCCGCTTGAGGTCCTCGGTCTTGAGCTCGACGCCGTAGTCGTCCTCGGCGATCTGCGCCAGCTCGACCAGGTCGAGCGAATCGACGTCGAGCGCCTCGAAGCGGGCCTCGGGCGTGATCGCGTCGGCGTCCGCGCCGAACTCGACGAGCGCCTCGTTGACACGCTGGGCGACGTCCTCCTTGGTTGCGATCGGCATCTGTCTGTATCTCCTTGGCTTGCTGGTCGGTGAATCAGGCGGTGAGGCCGCCGTCGACGGTCAGGACCGAGCCCGTGACGTACGCGGCAGCCGGCGAGGCGAGAAAGCGCACGCAGGCGGCCACCTCGTCCGGCGTGCCGGGGCGGCGGGCGGGAATCGCGCTGAGCAGCTGGTCGTCGAGCCCGGCGGTCATGTCGGTCTCGATCAGCCCCGGCGCGACGGCGTTGACCGTCACCGAGCGGCGCGCCACCTCGGCGGCGACGGTCTTCGTGAAGGCGATCAGGCCGGCCTTCGAAGCGGCGTAGTTCGCCTGACCGGGGTTGGCGCGCTGCCCGACGATCGAGCCGACGTTGACGATCCGCCCGAAGCGGGCGCGCAGCATCGGCCGCAGCGCCTGGCGGGTCAGTCGGAAGGCGGCGGTGAGGTTGACGTCGAGCACGGTCTGCCACTCGGCGTCGCTGATCTGCGGCGAGAGGCCGTCGGCGCGCACGCCCGCGTTGTTGACGAGCACCAGCACCGGCAGGCCGAGCTCGTGCTCGGCGCCCGCGCAGAGCTGCTCGGCCGCGGCCGGGTCGGCCACGTCGGCGGCGAGCGTCGTCGCCTCTCCACCCGCGGCGCGAATCTGATCGGCGATCGCCGCCGCGTGGCCCGCGCTGCCGCGATAGCCGACGGCGACCCGCCAGCCGTCGGCGGCCAGGCCGCGCGCGATCGCTGCGCCGATGCCGCGCGAGCCGCCAGTCACCAGCGCGCAGCCGCGCTCCGTCTGGTCGACAGCCGCGGCGTCGGGAAGGGGCGACGGCGCGACGGCGCTCATGCGCTCCCCCACTCGACGACGGTCGCGCCCCAGGTGAGACCGGACCCGAACGCGCCGACCAGCACGCGCGCGCCGGGAAAGAGGCGCCCCGCGGTGCCTGCCTCGCAGAGCGCGATCGGCACCGTCGCCGCCGACGTGTTGCCGTAGCGGGCGATGCAGTCGACGACGCGATCCTGATCGAGGCCGAGCCGCTCGCCGACGGCGCGCAGGATCCGGCCGTTGGCCTGATGGAAGACGAACAGGTCGACGTCGGCGAGGCCGATGCCCGCTAGCTCGACGGCCTCGACGCTCGCCTCGCTGAGGCAGGTGACTGCACGGCGGAAGGTGTCCTGGCCGTGCATCCGCACGACCCCGTCGGCGCGCGGGATGGCGACCAGGTCGGCCGCGGAACCGTCACTGCGCAGCACCGACGGGCCGATGCGGCCGTGTCCGGCGGCGGCGGTCACGACCGCGGCGCCAGCGCCATCGCCAAAGAGGATGCTGGTGTTGCGGTCGCCGGGATCGACGACGCGGCTCATCAGGTCGGCGCCGATGACAAGCGCCGCCTGGGACCGGCCCGACTCGACCTGTCCCGCGGCGGTGCCGAGCGCGGCGACGAAGCCGGTGCACGCGGCGCCAAGGTCGAACGCGCCGGCCGTCGGAATGCCCAGCGCGTGGGCAACCAGCGGCGCCGCGTTCGGCAGCTGATCGTCGGGGGTAGTCGTCGCGACGACGACGAGGTCGACCGAGGACGGCTCCAGCCGCGCCCGGCGCAGCGCTCGCGAGCCGGCGCTGGCGGCGAGGTCAACGAGGCGCTCACCGGCGACGGCGTGGCGACGTTCGAGGATCCCGGTGCGGCTCTCGATCCACTCCTCGTGGACGTCGAGCTGCGCCGCGATCGCCGCGTTGTCGACCACGTGGCTCGGTGTCGCCATCGCGATCGCCGCGATCCCGGCAGGCCGCAGCGTGGGGGCGGCGAACGGCGCGGGCACGTCGGCCAGCATCGAATCGCTACGCACGAGCGCCCTCCGCCACGTCGACGGTCACCGCGTCGGCGTTGGGCACCGTCCGCCGCACGATCTTGGTCAACACCCGTCCCGGACCGGCTTCGACGAAGCGCTCGATCCCACGCCATTCGAGCGCGCGCAAGACCGCGACCCAGCGCACCGGCCGCGTCAGCGCGGCGACCAGCTCGGCACGCGGATCGGTGAACGGCATCGCGGTCATGCCGGAGAGGACGTGGATCTCGGGCCGGCGGAGCGGCAGTTGCGCCAGCGCCTCGCGCAGCGGGACGGCGGCCGGCGTCATCGCCGCGGAGTGGAAGGCGCCGCTGACCGGTAGGCGGACGCCACGCAGACCGCGCTCGCGGCAGATCTCCTCGGCGCGTTCGAGCGCGGCGAGCGGCCCGGCGAGCACGATCTGGTCCGGCGAGTTCTCGTTGGCGATCGCCAAGCCGGAGCGGCGTGCGATCTCCGCGGCCGCCGTCGGATCGGTGCGCAGGGCGAGCATTCCGCCCGGCGGCCCCTGCCGCGCCGCGTCGTCCATGACCGCGCCGCGCAGGGCGACTATCCGCAGGGCGTCGAGTTCGTCCAGCGCCCCCGCCGCCGTCAGCGCGGCGAACTCACCGAGCGAATGTCCGGCGAGCACCGACGGCTCCTCCGCCCGAGCGCGTTCCCAGCCGGCGAGGCTGGCGCAGAAGATCGCGGGCTGCTGATAGCGGGTCCCATCCTCCAGCCGCTCGAATGGATCGCAGCCGCAGGCGTCGGCCGCCAGCTCGAGCAGATCAGGTCGCGCATCGGCGACGAGCGCGCGCATGTCCGGCGTATGACTCCCCTGGCCAGGGAACAGAACGGCGGTCGTCGAAGGGTGCGAATCCGTCATCCAGACGACCTTCACGGCCCTCCGCCGCGAGCGGCGCCGCCAGACGCGACTACCCCCCGACCGGGGGAGAAGCTGCGCTCTTTTGGGGGAGGTTTGCTCCTAGCTA
>JAAYBF010000113.1 GCA_012718975.1 Solirubrobacterales bacterium
GACGACCACGGCGCGCGCCACGTCGCGGGCCGCCGGCGACAGGCGCGCCAGCCGCAGCTGCACGGTGCGGACGACCCGGTCGGGCGCCAGCTCGCGCACGCGGTCGGCCTCGCTGGCGACGGGCTCGATCCGCTCCGCGACGACCGTGCGCGCAAGCTCGCAGAGCAGGAACGGGTTGCCGGCGCTGACCTCGTGGCAGGCCGCCGCGAACGGCTCGTCGGGAGGCTCGCCGACCTCGGCGGCGAGCAGGGCGGCCGCGCCCGCCACCGCCAGCGGTCGCGGCTCGAGGCTGCGGGCCGACGGATCCGCGGCGATCCGCGCGAGCGGGCCGCCGGCGTCCACCTCCGCGGGCCGGCAGCCGAGCGCGAGCAGCACCGCGAGCTCGTCCAGCCGGGTGGCGAGGAAGGCCAGGAAGTCGAGCGAGGCGGAGTCCGCCCAGTGCGCGTCGTCGACGACGAGCAGCAGCGGCCCGCGCTCCGCGAGCCCGGCGACCAGCCAGTAGAGGCCGTGGAGGACGGCGAAGGAGTCGTCGGCGTCGGCCGCCCGCCCGTCGCGGTCGAGGCCGAGCGCGCCACGGGCCGCCGCGGCCGCTCCGGCCAGCAGCCGCTCGCGCTCGCGCGCGTCGAGCGCCGCCAGCGGCGGCTCGAGCAGCTGGCGCGCCACCCCGAACGGGAACCCCCGCTC
The DNA here is from genome assembly GCA_012718975.1 of Solirubrobacterales bacterium. Taxonomy (GTDB): domain Bacteria; phylum Actinomycetota; class Thermoleophilia; order Solirubrobacterales; family Thermoleophilaceae; genus JAAYBF01. The sequence continues at coordinate 685 of JAAYBF010000113.1, forward strand.
GAGCTCGCTGCCGCGCGCCGCGAGCACCGCCATCCCGGCCCCGTGCGCGCGGTCGCGCGCGGCCTGCAGCAGGCGCGTCTTGCCCAGCCCCGCCGCCGCCTCGACGACCGCCACGCCGCCCGCGCCGGCGCGGGCGGCATCGATCGCCGCCGCGATCTCGGCCAGCTCGCGGTCGCGCTCGACGATCTCGCCCCTCGTGCCTCCCACGGGGAGCGAGTGTGCCAGGCCGCGTCGGCGCGCCGGCCGCCCGCCGCTCTCGCTCGCGGCGAACGGCAGGGTCGCGGCGCGCGCGGCGCTACGCCTCGACGCTCTGGCGCTGCCCGGAGTGGCGGCCCTCGGCGAACTCCTCGATCGCCTTCGCGCAGAACGCGTCGAGATCGTCGGGGTTGCGGCTGGTGACCAGGCCCTCGTCGACCACCACCTCCCTGTCGACCCACTCGGCGCCGGCGTTGCGCAGATCGGTCTGCAGGCTCGGGAACGAGGTCAGCGTGCGGCCGCGGACGACGTCGGCCTCGATCAGCGTCCACGGCGCGTGGCAGATCGCCGCGACCGGCTTGCCGGCCTCGAAGAACGAGCGCACGAAACGCACGCTGTCGGCGTCGGCGCGCAGGTGGTCGGGGTTTGCGACGCCGCCGGGCAGCACGAGGCCGTCGTAGGCGGAGGGGTCGGCGTCGGCGACCCTCGCGTCGGCGCTGAACCTGTCGCCCTTGTCGAGGTGGTTGAACCCCTGCGCCTCGCCGCCGCCGGGCGTGATCAGCTCCGGCCGGCCGCCGGCCTCCACGACCGCCTCCCAGGGACGAGTCAGCTCCACCTGCTCGACGCCCTCGTCGGCGATCAGGAACGCGATCCGCTTGCCCTCGATGCTCTCAGCCATCTCGTCGGCCTCCTCGCTGCTCGCTTCCGGTTGCAGGAACCGGTTGCCCACAGCGGCCGCACCGAAACGCCCCCGCGTGCGCCATCCTTGACCGCGTGCCGATCGACGCGGCGAGCCGGGAGGTGCTGCGGGGACTGGTCGAGCGGATCGAGCTCGACGAGTACGCCGCGCGGGTGCAGCGCGCGCTCGAGGAGATGCCTGAGTACCAGGGGTTCGTCGACGGGCGCGTCGACCGCGACGACCGCGGACCGGCGGGGATCCGCTGGAACGTCGAGGCGTTCCTGCGCTGGGCCGCCGACGGCGGCGAGCCGGCGCCCGAGGCGCTCGACCGGCTGCGCGAGATGGCCGGCGCCCGGGCCGCCGAGGGCCGTCCGCCCGAGGAGGGCCTGGCCGTCTACCGCCGGGCGATGCGCGCCGGCTGGGAGGCCGTGCTGGAGGCCGCCGACGACCGCGAGCGGGCCGCGCTCGGCGGCGCCTTCGACTCGGCGCTGGAGTGGCTCGACATCGTCGCCGAGGTCTTCGAGCGCGCCTACGCCGAGCAGCGCGACGCGCTCGTCTCGCCCGACGAGCGCCGCGCCCGCACCCTGCTCGAGCGGCTCGCCGCCGGCGCCGCCCCCGGCCCCGACGACCGCCGCCTCGCCGAGGCGCTCGGCTTCGCCCTCGCCGACTCCTACGCCCCGCTCGCCGCGGCCGTCCCGGGCGCGTCGGCGATCGAGCACCTGCGCGTCGCCGCGCAGCTGCGCGCACGGGGGTTGCTGGCGGTCGCGGAGGGCTCGCGCGTGGTGGCGCTGGCCCCCGCGCCGGGCGGGCGGGATTCCGTCGGCGGGTCCGTGGGCGGTGATGGCGTCGCCGGGGGCGGCCCGCGGACGGCGGTCCCGCCCGGCCGCTCAGGCGGCCAGGCGAGCGCGGCGCCGGCGGCCGCCGACCACCGTCCGGACCCCGCCGTCGCGGCGGCCCGCGACGACGAGCGCCTGGTCGCCGCCGCGCTCGACCCCACCCCGCCGGCCGCCGTAGCCGACGCGCTCGCCGACCTGCGCGCGGTCGTCGCGCTGGCGACCGCCGCCGGAGAGCGCGGCGCGGTCGACCCCGACCGCTGGCTCGCCGAGCTGCTGCTCTTCCGCTCGCCGCGGCTCGCGCGGCGGCTCGAGCGGCGGATCTACGGCCCGCTGCTGCGCGCCGGCCGGCCCGACCTCGCCGACACCCTCGACGCGCTCGCCGCCGCCGGCTTCGAGCGCGCCGCCGCCGCGGCGGCGCTCAGCCTGCACCGCAACACGCTCGCCCAGCGCGCCGCGCGGATCGAGTCGCTCGCCGGCCTCGACCTCGCCGACACCGCCGACCGCGCCCGCATCTGGCTCGCCGCCCGCGTTCGCGCCGGCCTTCCGCTCGGCTGACCGAACGCGCCGAACCTCGATCGATCCGACCCGCGCGAGCCCGGTCGAGGTTACGCACCTATGTCATGCGGAAAGTCGAGCGGGTCGGCGGCCGGGGCGATCGGTCGAGGAAATGACACCGCGGCGGGTGTGCGCGGTGCACATAGGAGCCGCCGCGGGGTGGGCCGCACACCCCTTTCGCGCGCGCGTGGGCGGCCGTAGGTTGGCCGGCATGGCTTTGGATGCGGACGCGATCGTGGTGGGCGGCGGGCTGGCGGGGCTGGTGGCCACAGCGGAGCTGGCCGACGCCGGCCGCAAGGTGATCCTGCTTGACCAGGAGAACGAGGCGAACCTCGGCGGCCAGGCGTTCTGGTCGCTCGGCGGGCTGATGCTCGTCGACAGCCCCGAGCAGCGGCGCTTCCGCGTCAGGGACTCCTACGAGCTCGCGCTCCAGGACTGGCTCGGCACCGCCGCCTTCGACCGGCCCGAGGACCACTGGCCACGCAGGTGGGCCGAGGCCTACGTCGCCTTCGCCACCCACGAGAAGCGCGCCTGGCTGCACGCCCAGGGGATGCGCTGGCTGCCCTACCCCGGCTGGCCCGAGCGCGGCGGCTACGACGCCGACGGCCACGGCAACTCGGTGCCGCGCTTCCACATCACCTGGGGCACCGGCCCCGGCGTGATCGAGCCGTTCGTGCGCCGGGTCCGCGCCGCCGCCGAGCGCGGCCTCGTCGAGCTGCGCTTCCGCCACCGCGTCGACGAGCTCACCGCCACCGCCGGGACCGTCGACGGCGTCCGCGGCACCGTGCTCGCCCCGTCCGACACCGCCCGCGGCGTCGCCTCCAACCGCGACGCCGCCGGCGACTTCGAGCTGCGCGCGCAGGCTGTGATCGCGACCAGCGGCGGCATCGGCGGCAACCACGACCTCGTCCGCGAGTACTGGCCGAAGGACCGCCTCGGCGAGCCGCCGGCGCGGATGATCTCCGGCGTGCCCGCACACGTCGACGGGCGCATGCTGGCGATCGCCCGCGCCGCCGGCGCCAACGAGATCAACGGCGACCGGATGTGGCACTACGTCGAGGGCATCCACAACTGGGACCCGATATGGCCCAAGCACGCGATCCGCATCATCCCCGGCCCCTCGTCGATGTGGTTCGACGCGACCGGCCGCCGCCTGCCCGGCCCGCTCTGGCCCGGCTTCGACACGCTCGGCACGCTCGACCACATCCAGCGCACCGGCCACGACCACACCTGGTTCGTGCTGACGCAGAAGATCATCGAGAAGGAGTTCGCGCTGTCGGGCTCCGAGCAGAACCCCGACACGACGTCGAAGAGCTGGCGCGCGGTGCTCAAGGAGCGGCTCGGCAGCGGCCCGCCGACCCCGGTCCAGCGGTTCATGGACCACGGCGACGACTTCATCGTCGAGCGCGACTTCGGCCGCATGGTCGAGCGGATGAACGCGCTCGCCGGAGCCGACCTGATCGACCCCGCCGCGCTGCGCGAGCAGATCGTCGCGCGCGACCGCGAGATCGACAACCGCTTCGCCAAGGACGGCCAGGTCACCGCGATCCACGGCGCGCGCAACTACTGGGCCGACAAGGTCAGCCGGGTCGCCGCGCCGCACAAGATCCTCGACCCCAAGGCCGGGCCGCTGATCGCCGTGCGACTGTCGATCCTCACCCGCAAGTCGCTCGGCGGCCTGCAGACCGACCTCGACGCGCGCGTCCTGCGCCCCGACGGCGAGCCGCTCGGCGGCCTCTACGCCGCCGGCGAGGTCGCCGGCTTCGGCGGCGGCGGCGTCCACGGCTACCGGTCGCTCGAGGGGACCTTCCTCGGCGGCTGCATCTTCTCCGGCCGGACCGCGGGACGCGCCGCGGCCGCGGCACTGGCCTGAGATGGACGGGCAGGCAACGGTGAGCGGCGGGCGCGGGAGACGGCGGACGGACCGCCGTGGATAGCCCGCTGCTCACCGAGGTCCTGCTGCCCGCCGCGATCGCGGTGATCATGGGCAGCCTCGGCCTCGCCCTCACCCCGGCCGACTTCCGGCGCGTGCTCGTCGCCCCGCGCGGCGTCGCGATCGGGATGCTCAACCTGGCCGTGATCTCGCCGCTGCTCGCGCTGACGATGGCCGAGCTGTTCGGCCTGCCGCCCGTACTGGCGGTCGGGCTGGTGCTGCTCGGCGCCTCGCCCGGCGGGATGATGGCCAACATGTTCACCCACCTCTCGCGTGGGGACACGGCGCTGTCGGTGACGATGACCGCGATCAGCAGCGTCTGCTCGGTGATCACCGTGCCGATATTCCTGGCGCTCGCGACGGCGCACTTCGGCGCCGACGACCTCGGCGACGTCTCGATGGCCGGCGTGGTGGCGAAGGTCTTCGCGGTGACGGTCATCCCCGTCGCGTTCGGGATGTGGCTGCGCTCGCGGTTCACCGAGCGGGTCGAGGAGGTCTACCCGCGCGTCCGGGCGGTGTCGCTGACGCTGTTCGCGGCGGTCGTCGTCGGCGCGATCGTCAGCGAGCACGACGTCGTGCTGGAGAACCTCGAGGCGGTCGCCGGCGCGGCGGTCGCGCTCAACCTCAGCGCGATGGCGATCAGCTTCACCATGTCGCGCCTCGCCCGGCTCGACACGCGCCAGTCGACGGCGATCGCGCTCGAGCTGGGCATCCACAACTCGACGCTGGCGATCGCAGTCGGCGCGTCGCTCGCCCACGAGGTCTCGATCCCCGCCGCGGTCTACAGCTCCTTCATGCTCTTCACCGGCGGCGCGTTCGCCTGGGCGATGAGCCGCCGCAACCGCGCGCTCGCGACAGCCGCGGCGGGCTGACCGTCAGTGGACGAGGACCGGCGCGGCGGCGCCCTCCTCGCCCTCCTCCTCGGTCTCGCTCACAGGCTCGACGTGCTGCTTGGGCAGCAGCGCGACCGCGACCGCCAGCGCCACCACGACGAGCCCGAGCGCCCACCAGAACGTGGAGGCGAACGCGTCGGCCATCGCGGCGGCCGCCTCGGCGCGCAGCTCCGGCGGCAGCGAGGCGCCCTCGCCGATCCCGCCGCCGGCCATCCCGGGCAGCCGGTCGGCGAGCGCCGTCGCCAGCAGGACGCTCATCACCGCCGTGCCGATCGACGCGCCGACCTGCTGGTTGATGTTCAGCGTCGTGCTCGCCCGGGCGACCGCGGCGCTGCGCAGCGACTGCAGCGCGCCGGAGAAGATCGGCATCATCGTCGCGCCCATCCCGATGCCCATCACGAACAGCACCCCGCCGAAGGTCCAGTAGGAGGTCGAGTCGGTCAGCTGGGTCAGCGCCAGGAACGACAGCGCGATCAGCGTCAGGCCGACCGGGACGATCTTGCCGACCCCGGTGCGGTCCGACAGGCGGCCGGCGAGCGGCATCGCGAGCATCGCGCCGAGCCCCTGCGGCGCGAGCAGCAGACCCGTGGCCATCGCGGACTCGCCGCGGACCGCCTGCAGGTAGAGCGGCAGCAGCAGCATCCCGCCGAAGACCGCGATCACCGTCAGCACGAGCGTCAGCGACGACGCCGAGAAGACCCTGTTGGCGAACAGCCGCAGGTCGATCAGCGGCTCGGGGAAGCGCAGCGCGTGGCGGACGAAGGCCGCCAGCAGCGCCAGCCCGACGACGATCGGCACGATCACCTCGGCGTGGCCGAAGCCCCCGTTGGCGCCCGACTCGGCCAGCCCGTAGATCGCGATCGCCAGCCCCGGCGAGAGCAGCGCGAGGCCCACGACGTCGAGCCGCTGCTCGGCCTGCGCGACGTCGCCCGGCAGGATCCGCGCGGCGGCGATCAGCGCGGCGATGCCGATCGGCAGGTTGATGAAGAAGATCCAGCGCCAGGAGAAGTCGTCGACCAGCCAGCCGCCGAGGATCGGACCGGCGATCGGGCCGAGCAGCATCGGGATGCCGATCAGCGCCATCACCCGCCCGATCCGCTGCGGGCCGGCGGCGCGCGTGAGGATCGTCATGCCGACCGGCATGATCATGCCGCCGCCGAAGCCCTGCAGGACGCGGAAGGCGATCAGCGACTCGGCCGACCAGGCGAGCCCCGACAGCACCGAGCCGGCGACGAACAGCGCCAGCGAGGTCATGTAGAGGCGCTTGGTGCCGAAGCGGTCGGCGCCCCAGCCGGAGAGCGGGATCACCGTCGCCAGCGCGAGCGTGTAGCCGGTCGCGACCCACTGGATCGTGGGCAGGTCGGTGTCGAAGTCGCGCGCGAGGGTGTTGATCGCGACGTTGACGACGGTCACGTCGAGGATCGACATGATCGCGCCGAGCACGACCACCGAGGCGATCAGCAGCAGGTTGCGGTCCAGCTCGGTCGGCGGGTCGCCGGCGCCGGCGGACGGGGATGGGGAGGTGGTCATGGTGCTCCGTGGGGAGGTTGCGGGCGCCGGCCAATCTAGCACGAAGCGGAGGGCTGCCTCCGCTTGTATAGGCTTGGGTCCGATGGCAACCGTCCCGACCGGCGAGCGCCGGCCCCTGCGCAGCGACGCCGAGCGCAACCGCCGGCGGATCGTCGCCGCGGCCCGCGAGCTGTTCGCCGATCGGGGACTCGACGTGCCGATGGAGGAGATCGCCAGCCGCGCCGGCGTCGGCACCGGGACCTTCTACCGCCGCTTCGCCAACCGCGACGCCTTGATCGACGCGCTCTTCGAGGACCGGATGCTCGAGCTCGTCGACGCCGCCGAGCGGGCGCTCGCCGACCCCGACCCGTGGGCCGGGCTCGAGTCGTTCCTGCGGCGCAGCGCCGAGCTGCAGGGCGCCGACCGCGGCCTCAAGGAGGTCCTCTCCTGCGACCTCGCCACGATGGACCGCGTGCGGCGCATCCGCGAACGGATCCTGCCGCTCGCCGAGCGGATCGCCGCGCGTGCGGTCGAGGCCGGGCGCGTGCGGCCCGACTTCGCGCCCGCCGACCTGCCGCTGCTCGGCATGATGGTCGCCCAGATCGTCGACTTCGCGCGCGACGTCGACCCCGACGTGTGGCGCCGCTACCTCGCGCTGCTGCTCGACGGGCTGCGGCCCGAGGGCGACGAGCGCCCGCCGCTGCCCGGCGGCCCGCTGACCGCGGAGGAGATCGACGCCGCGATGGCCTCCCGCCACGCCCCGCGCTGAGCGCTGCGCCAGCCGGCGCCCGAGTGGCCGCCGCGCTCCGCGGGTACCTGGCGGGGACAGCGCCGGACGCCCGGCGCCGCGCCCTAAGCTGGGCTCCCTCCCCAACGTCCAGGAGACACGATGAAGCTCAACAAGATCGCCGACGCCGCGAAGAAGGCGCTCGACAGCCGCGGCGGCACCGACGGCCTCAAGCGCGACGTCGAGAAGCTGCGCGACATCGCGATGAGCGAGGGGTCGCCGAAGGAGCGCGCCCAGCGCGCCGCCGACCACTTCAAGCAGCCCGCCGAGCCCGAGGGCGGCGAGCGGCCGGCCGGCTGAGCCGATGGCCGACGACCCCGTCTTCCTGATCACCGGCGCCAGCTCCGGGATCGGCGCCGCGACCGCCCGGCTCGCGGCCGCGAACGGCCACCGGCTCGTGCTCGCCGCCCGCTCCAAGGACAAGCTCGACGCGCTCGCCGCGGAGCTCGGCGGCCCCGAGCGCGCGCTCGCCGTCGCCGCCGACGTGACCTCCTGGGAGGACAACGAGGCGATGGTCGCCGCCGCGCTGCACGCCTTCGGCCGGCTCGACGTCGCGTTCGCCAACGCCGGCTTCGGCGCCCGCCGCGGCTGGCTGGAGGAGACGCCCGAGCACTGGCGCGGGATGGTGCTCACCAACGTCCTCGGCGCCGCCTACACGGTGCGCGCGGCGCTCCCCGCCCTGCGCGAGGCGCGCGGCCACGTGCTGCTGACCGGGTCTGTCGTCGGGCGCAAGGTCGCGCCCGGGAGCCTCTACTCGTGCACGAAGTTCGCGGTCAGCGCGATGGGCGAGGCCGTGCGGGCGGAGCTGGTCGGCAGCGGGGTCCGCACGACGGTGATCGAGCCCGGCGGCGTCGAGACGCCCTTCTTCGACAATCCCGGCGAGGGCCGCCTCGACCCCGAGGACATCGCCCGCGCCGTCCTCTACGCCGTCTCCCAGCCCGCACACGTCGACGTCAGCGAGATGCTCGTGCGGCCCGTCGGTCAGGGCCTTTGAGCACTATTTCGCTCACATGAGCACTTCGTCGCTCAGTTCGCTTGGGGCGCCAGCTCGAGCAGCAGCGGCGCGTGGTCGGAGGGCTTGGGGCCCTTGCGGAAGTCGCGGTCGATGCCGCAGGCGGCGATCCGGGGCACCAGCGGCGCCGAGACGAGATGGGCGTCGATGCGCAGCCCCATCCCGCGATGGAAGTGGCCCTGGCGGTAGTCCCACCAGGTGAAGCCGGGCTCGTCGGGGTGCAGCTCGCGGAAGGCGTCGGCGGTGCCGGCGCCCAGCAGCGCGGCGAACCGCTCGCGCTCGGGCTCGGTGACGTGGGTCGCCCCAGCGAGCGCGGCCGGGTCGTAGACGTCGCGGTCGGTCGGGCAGACGTTGAAGTCGCCGGCGACGACCAGCGGCCCGTCCGACAGCGCGCCGATCCGCTCGGCGGCGGCGTCGAGGAAGCGCAGCTTGTCGGCGTAGGTCGGCGTGTCCGGAGCCCGGCCGTTGGGCACGTAGACCGAGACGACCCGCATGCCGCCGACGGTCGCCTCGATCCAGCGCGCCTCGTCGACCGCCGGCTCACCCGGGAGCCCGGCGGCGGCGTCGGCCGGCTCGACGCCACGCGCGAGCAGCGCGACCCCCGCCCAGCGGCCGCCGCTGTGGTGGGCGCAGCGGTAGCCGGCCGCCTCCAGCTCGGCGGCCGGGAAGGCGTCGGGCTGGCACTTGGTCTCCTGGAGCATCACGACGTCGGGCGCGTGCGCCTCGAGCAGCTCCAGCACGCGCGGCAGGCGCGCCTTGAGCGAGTTGACGTTCCAGGTGACCAGCTTCACCGAGCGCGAACCCTACGCCTCGAAACCGCCCAGCTACGCTGCCGGGCGAGTTGGACGTCGAGCTTTGGATGTGGCTGGCGTTCGTCGCCTTCGTCGCGGCGATGCTCGCGCTGGACCTGTTCGTCCTGCACCGCCACCCGCACGAGGTCAGCTTCCGCGAGGCGACCGTCGTCAGCTCGATCTGGATCGGCCTCGGCCTCGGCTTCGGCGTCGTCGTGCTGGTGTTCGGCGGCCCGACGCCCGGCGGCGAGTACTTCGCCGGCTACCTGATCGAGAAGGCGCTCTCGGTCGACAACGTCTTCGTCTTCGCGCTGATCTTCGGCTACTTCTCAGTGCCGGCGAAGTACCAGCACCGAGTGCTGTTCTGGGGGGTGATCGGCGCGCTGGCGATGCGCGGCGTGTTCATCGCGCTCGGCGCCGAGCTGCTCGAGCGCTACGACTTCGTCGTCTACTTCTTCGGCGTCCTGCTGATCGCCACCGGCATCCGGATGGCGACCCACCACACCGAGGAGATCCACCCGGAGCGCAACCCGATCCTGCGGCTGCTGCGCCGGCGCGTGGCGATGACCGACCGCTACCACGGCCACCGCTTCTGGCTGCGCGCCTCCGAGCTCGAGGAGGGCGAGCGCCCGACGGGCCGGCGGCCGCTGTTCGGCGTCTGGGTCGCCACGCCGCTGCTCGCGGTGCTGGTGATGGTCGAGACGACCGACCTGATCTTCGCCGTCGACTCGATCCCGGCGATCTTCGCGATCACCACCGACACGTTCATCGTCTTCACATCGAACGCGTTCGCGCTGCTCGGCCTGCGCGCGCTCTACTTCATGCTCGCCGGCGCGATCGAGCGCTTCATCTACCTCAAGTACGGCCTGTCGCTGATCCTCGTGTTCGTCGGCGCGAAGTTCATCTACAGCGACCTCTTCGGGAAGGTGCCGATCACCGTCTCGCTGCCGGTCATCGCGGTCGTGGTCGGCGGATCGATCGCGGCGTCGCTCTGGGCCACGCGCGACCGCGGCTGACGGCGCGTCGCCGCGGCCCTTCCCGCGGTGCCGGCCGAGGCCGTGAGATGCTCTCGCGCGCAAGCGCGCGAACGGGAGAGACCATGGGAGCACTGCGGGGACGGACGGCGTTCATGTCGGGCGGCAGCCGGGGGATCGGGCTGGCGATCGCCAAGCGGCTCGCGGGCGCGGGGGCGAACGTCGCCTTCATGGCCAAGACGGACCAGCCGCACCCCAAGCTCCCGGGCACCGTGCACACCGCCGCGGCGGAGATCGAGGCGGCCGGCGGACGGGCGCTGCCGATCGTCGGCGACATCCGCGACGCCGACGCCGTCGAGGCCGCGGTCGCCGAGACGGTCGCCGAGCTCGGCGGGATCGACATCTGCGTCAACAACGCCAGCGCGCTCAACCTCGCGCCGATGCGCGACCTGCCAGTCAAGCGCTACGACCTGCTGCAGGAGGTCAACGCGCGCGGCACCTACGTCGTCACGCGCGCCTGCCTGCCCCACCTGCGCGCCAGCGACCACGGCCACGTGCTGACCCTCAGCCCGCCGCTGAGCACCGACCCGCGCTGGCTGACCCACTGCTCGGCCTACACGCTGTCGAAGTACGGCATGACGATGATCACCCTCGGCCTCGCCGCCGACGAGCCGTCGATCGCCGCCAACTGCCTCTGGCCGCGGACCGCGATCCGCACCGCCGCCGTCCAGAACCTGCTCGGCGGCGACGAGACGATCGAGCGCTCGCGCACGCCGGAGATCGTCGCCGACGCCGCCTACGAGATCCTCGCCGCGTCGCCGTCGCTGCGCACCGGCCAGGCGCTGATGGACGACGACGTGCTCGGCGCCGCCGGCGTCCACGACCTCTCCGTCTACCACCCCGACGGCCTCACCGACGGCCTCGCGCCGGACTTCTTCGTCAGCGAGGGCGAGGGGCTGCTCGGCACCTGAGCGCCTGGAGCGCCGCCGCCACAACCTCGACCGATCCGGGCCCGCCGGGATCGGTCGAGATTCGGCACCTATGCCGTGCGGAACCTCGAGCGGATCGCGAGGATGCCGGATCGATCGAGGAAACGGCCGCTGTAGGCTGCGCGGCATGCGCATCGCCAGCATCTGCGCCGCTCGGATCCGCGGCTGACGCGGCCGAGCATCCCGCGAGCGCCTGAACGCTCGCCGCCCGTAGCCGTTCGCTGAGCGAGCGGCCGCCTACGGCTGCCTCGGCCGCCTCGACGCCACCCGCTCGCGGGTGGCGGTCCCCGCCGCGCCCGGACAGCCACGACGCACCCTGTCCGGCGCGGCGCCGCGCCGAGACAGAGGAGCGCCGCATGCCGGCCCGCCCGTCGCACCGCGCCCGACCCGACCGGTCGGGCGTCCACCACCTGCAGTCCGTCCCCGTCCGCCGCGCGCTCGTGCGCGCCGCCGGGCTCACCGCCGCCGACCGGGTCTTCGACCTCGGCGCGGGCCCCGGCACCCTGACCGCCGAGCTGGCCCGCACCGGCGCGCGCGTGACCGCGGTGGAGCGCGACC